>NZ_CP150277.1:1468004-1781008 GCF_037977385.1 Terribacillus sp. FSL K6-0262
AGTACGATCCATTTACAGGAGAAAAAAATCGGAAGAAATAAAGAAATTCTTTAGAATTGGTGAGTAGATGTGGTGCAAGAGGGAACCCATTCAGCGGGCCTTTGAGGCCTAGGCCGGTAACAAAGGCTTTTAGCCGCAGAACAAACCACCAGTTCACACTGGTGGTTTTGATTCATTCAAAAACCGCTTCATACAGTAGTTCTACAGCTTCATCCATCTCAGTTGTACGCATGCTGGCAAAGCCGAGGATAAGCGTCGGTATCCGAGGCGGTTCTGATTGATTATAAAAACGGCTGATTCCATAAAGTAAGTATCCCCTCTCTTCTGCCCTCCTTTTTATCTCCTCCTCCGTACGTTCCACATGAAAGGAAACCAAAAAGTGCAATCCTGACTTCTCTCCTTTGACGGAAATAGTGTCACCGAATTTCGCCTTCAGCTTCTCTATCAGCATAGCTCGCCGAACTCGATATAATTTTGTCGTTTTCTTAATATGCTTCTGGTATTCCCCAGTTTCAATAAATGCCTGCAGTGTAAGCTGTGTTATGGTACTGCAGGAGGACATCAAAAAATGCAATGTTTTCTTATAAACCTCCAGGAGTGGTATAGGTAACACCATATAGCTCATTCTTAAACCCGGTAAGAGAGATTTGGAGAAAGAGCCCATATATATAACACGTGATGCACCATCCATTCCCTGCAATGATGGAATGGAGTCTGCGTCATATTTATACTCACTATCATAATCATCCTCAACAATATAACGATCCGGCGCGGAATTCGCCCAATTAAGCAGCTGGATCCGACGGGATATCGGCATGATTGCTCCCGTTGGGAATTGGTGGGAAGGCGTGGTGAGCAGAACATTGGCCCCGCTCGCTTCCAATGCATCGATCCGGATACCCTTTCGATCTATTTTCAGACTGGAGACAACCCTTCCTTCACTCTTCAACAGGTGATACATGCGCTGATAGCCAGGCTCCTCCAGCCCATATATCGTTTCCTTGGGCAAAAGTTTTGTTAATTGTCGGGTCAGCAGCTGCGTTCCAGAGCCTAGCACAATCTGTTCGGGATAACAGCGCACCCCTCGCGATTGAGAAAGGAATTGAGCTATCGTCTTCCGCACACTATATAATCCTTGAGGGTCGACATATTCCTCCAATAGCTTCTTATTCTTCCGTAACGCCTGTTGTTCGCACCATAGCCACTTATCCAACGGAAACACATTTATATCTGCACTCATATGGGAAAAAGACTTCCTCACTTCCCGCTTTTCATCCGCTTCCAGCAGATCAGAGGGAATATCAGAAATATGATTTTCTGGCTGTACGTAAAAAGAATCCAGTTCCTCCACAAAAAAACCTTGCCTTTCACGTGTGTAAAGATAGCCTTCTGCCACGAGCTGTTGATATGCAGCATTCACCGAATTCAAGCTTATCCGCAAATTGGCTGCCAGTTCCCTTTTAGAAGGGAGTTTATCATGCGGTAAATAACGCCGCTCCAATATGGCTTGTTTCATTTGCTGATAAATTTGCTGATATAGGAAAGCTTCATTCCGTTCTCTGTCCAGCTGCATGATGTATAAACTCATACGCCCCTCCTCTGATACTATAAAAAACTTCAGTTTGGTACTTTTTATTATACAGAAAAAGTTTGAAAATATTAAAAATAACAAAAAAGGAAGTGAAACAATGGCAACTTTAGCAAATGAGACTTTGTTGCTTCAGCAAAAACGAGATAAATACGTAGCCAGAGGCGTTAGTAATGGAAATAAATCCATCGCAGCCAAAGGTGAGGGAGCACTTCTTTTTGATCAGGATGGACGACGTTTCATTGACTTCGCAGGTGCAATTGGAACAATGAATGTCGGACACAGCCATCCAAAAGTAGTGGAAGCACTCAAGAAGCAAGCGGAAGCATTTGTTCATCCAGGGTTCAATGTCATTATGTATGCCTCCTATATCGAACTAGCCGAAAAACTATGTAGCCTGACTCCTGGTTCCTTTGATAAGAAAGCTATCTTCCTTAATTCAGGGGCCGAAGCTGTCGAAAATGCCGTAAAGATCGCACGGAAATATACAGGAAGACAAGCGGTCGTAACTTTTAACCGGGGTTTCCATGGACGCACGAATCTTGCCATGAGTATGACGAGCAAAGTAAAACCATATAAATTCGGGTTCGGTCCATTTGCTCCGGAAGTTTACCAAGCTCCTTACCCATACAGCTACCAACGTCCGAAAGATATGACAGAAGCTGCATATGAAGATTTCATCATCGAGCAATTCCAAGACTTCTTCATATCCCAGGTTGCTCCGGAAACCGTCGCATGTGTTGTGATGGAACCCGTACAAGGAGAAGGAGGCTTCATTATACCGTCCAAGCGCTTCGTACAGTTTGTAGCATCATTCTGTAACGAACATGGCATTGTCTTCGTAGCCGATGAAATCCAAACTGGCTTTGCCCGGACAGGCAAATATTTTGCAATTGAGCATTTTGAAGTTGTCCCTGATTTGATTACTGTCTCTAAATCGCTTGGAGCTGGCGTTCCGATCAGCGGTGTGGTCGGCAGGGCCGAGATGCTGGATGCATCAAATCCAGGTGAATTGGGCGGTACTTACGCCGGCAGTCCCCTCGGGTGTGTCGCAGCACTTGCCGTACTGGAAATCATCGAGTCTGAAAAACTAAATGAAAAGGCGGAGCATATCGGCAAGACTATTGAACAAGCCGCAAATCGCTGGCAAGAACGCTATGAATCTATCGGTGATATAAGACGCCTAGGGGCGATGGTTGCAATTGAATTTGTCAAAGACAGACAATCGAAACTCCCGGATAAAGCATTGGCGTCCAAGATTGCAGCGTATGCAAACGAACATGGTCTCCTTCTTCTTACCGCTGGTATTAACGGAAACGTCGTTCGCTTCCTTAGTCCGCTCGTCATTACGGATGAAGAGCTGAAAGAAGGGCTGGAAATCATCGAACAAGCATTGGAATCCATTTAAAGGAGGGTCTCTATGGCCAAACAGCAATTAAGGAAGACTATGTCGAAGTCGGATGTCATTTTTCTAGCCGTAGGAGCCATGCTCGGATGGGGATGGGTTGTACTATCCGGTGATTGGATTCTCGGAGCCGGATTTCTTGGCAGTATCATTGCCTTTGTAGTTGGAGGATTGCTTATTTGCCTCATCGGTTTGACATATGCGGAATTATCTTCTTCCATGCCTGAAACGGGCGGCGGTTTGGTATTCGTAAATCGTGCTTTTGGTAGGAAGATGGGGTTTGGTGCAGCTTGGGCCGTTCTTGCTGGATATGTGACAGTCATCACGTTTGAAGCTGTCGCATTGCCGACCGTCATCGATTATATCGTACCGATGAATCATGTCGGGTATCTTTGGACAATGAATGATTGGCCCGTTTATCTTACATGGGTATTGATTGGTTCAGGCGGAGCACTTATTTTGACACTCCTTAACTATATCGGGGCAAAGCCAGCAGCTATCTTTCAGTCCGTCTTCACAATCCTCATGATTGCTACAGCCGTCCTGCTTTTGTTTGGTGCCTCTTTCAACGGGAGCACAGCAAATTTACAGCCTCTTTTCACAGATGGCGCAGCAGGCGTCATCACTGTTCTGGTCATGGTGCCATTCCTGTTCGTAGGTTTTGATGTCGTGCCGCAGGTCGCGGAAGAAATCAATGCACCAGCCAAAACTATTTCACGTATACTGATGATTTCCATTGTTTGTGCCGTATTATTCTATTTATTGATTGTGTACGGTGTTTCTGCCGCACTTTCCCAGGAGCAGCTGGAGAATTCAAGTCTTGCAACCGCAGATGCGATGACAAGCCTCTTTGGCAGCCAAGCATTCGGTACTATATTGGTTGTCGGAGGTGTAGCAGGCATCATCACCAGCTGGAATGCATTTATCATTGGAGCCAGCCGGATCTTGTACGCAATGGCAGAGAGAAAAATGATTCCATCATGGTTCATGTATATCCATCCTAAATACGGAACACCAACAAATTCGATTCTATTCCTTGGTGCACTTGCATTCTTGGCACCGTTACTCGGCCGCCCCGCATTGGTCTGGATCGTGAATGCCGGCGGAGTCGGCATGATTGCCGGCTATGTCCTCGTGGCACTAGCTTTTCTTCGATTGCGCAAAATCGAGCCCGAGCTGAATAGGCCGTATAAAATCAAGTACTGGCGCACAATCGGTTGGGGGGCTGTCATCATGAGCATCGTATTCCTGACCTTCTACCTGCCAGGAATGCCGGCCGCACTCGTATGGCCTTACGAATGGGTCATGCTGATTGGCTGGATAGTAATCGGTCTCAGTCTATACAGGATAACAAACCGTAAATTAGCAGCTGTATCCACTCGGGAAAGGAGTATCGCAAATGACAAACGTGCTTAATGTATACAACCCAGGAACCGGTGACTATATAGCTTCTGTTGAAATGGATACCTTTGAAGCAATCGAGGAAAAAATCACTGCCTCGCACATAGCCTTCCTTAGCTGGTCGAAAACGAGCGCTATAGAAAGAAGCTCTTTGTTACGGAAATGGCATGCATTGATACTGACAAACAAGACTGAGCTCGCAGCCTTGATCACTGCAGAGAATGGCAAACCTCTGAAAGAAGCTCAAGGTGAAGTTTTATATGCCGCTGGCTATATCGAATGGTTCGCCGAAGAAGCCAAGCGCGTTTACGGCCGCACCATCCCTGCCTCCACCACCGACAAGCGTATGCTCGTCACCCGCGAAGCAGTAGGCCCGGTCGCAGCGATCACACCTTGGAACTTCCCGGCAGCGATGATCACAAGAAAAGCAGCACCAGCATTGGCTGCGGGGTGCACATTCATCATCAAACCAGCACCGGATACCCCGCTGACAGCTATCCGCCTGGTCGAACTGGCATATGAGGCCGGTATTCCGGAGGACGTCATTCAATATGTGAATGCCGATGGCGAAATGGTCGGCAAGATTTTCACCGATCATCCCCACATCCGGAAGATTTCCTTCACGGGATCTACTCCTGTCGGCAAACTGCTCATCAAACAAAGCGCCGATAGCGTGAAGCATGTCTCCATGGAGCTCGGCGGACACGCACCGCTTATCGTCGATGAGTACGCAGATATCAAGCGGGCAGTCGAACAAGCAGTAGCATCCAAGTTCCGCAATGCCGGACAAACATGTGTCTGCGCCAATCGACTACTTGTCCATGCTGCTATAAAAGAGGAATTCCTCCATCGCTTCACTCAAGCTGTCTCACAATTAAGAGTTGGTGTAGGAAGCAAAGATGTGAATATTGGACCAATCATCAATAAAAAAGGATTCGAAAAAATAGTCGCTCAACTTGAGGACGCCAAGAAAAAAGGAGCCTCCGTCCGTACAGGCGGTTCTTATGACCAAGATGATGAAAAAGGATACTACTTTGTACAACCTACCGTCCTTGATCAAGTGACGACGGACATGGACATCATGCATGAAGAAACATTCGGTCCGGTGGCTCCGATCACGACTTACACCGACATCGACGAAGCTATCCGCATCGCAAATGACACGCCATATGGCTTGGCAGCCTATTTCTTCACGGAAAATTACCGCCGCGGGCTGTATATCGCCGAAAACCTGAAATATGGTATCATCGGCTGGAATGATGGCGGTCCATCCGCCGTTCAAGCTCCATTCGGCGGCATGAAGGAAAGCGGTGTCGGCCGCGAAGGCGGAATCGAAGGAATCGAGCCTTATTTGGAAACAAAATATATCTCCATCGGTATATGAAAGAAGGACCCGTCAGCGACGGGTCCTTTCTTGTTCATTCTACAAATATCTTTCCAGCAGCAGTCGCATCGGTTTCATTCCCGAATGCATCTGTCGCTTTGACGACGACATCCGCTCCATCAAGCTTCACCGATGATGTCGCTGTCCAATAACCTACATACAAACCCTCTTCCGTTTCCCTCATTGGAAGCTCTGTTGCCTGGGATGCGGTGCGGAAATTCGTCAGCGGCGCCTTTAAGTAGAAGGTCGCATCCTCCAAGCCCGGTTCCGATTCAAAGGAAATGACAACTGTTTCGCCGGCCTGCAGATCTGTATCCTGTTCCGGTTTGACATTTTCCAATGCAGGAGCAGTATAGTCTGCTTCCAGCTCGATGACTTTCGTTACCTTATTTCCGGCCTCATCCGCTGCGGCTACTTTTATCTCATTGACACCTTCATCCAATAGAATGCGCTTGGAGAAAGCCCCGTCATCATCCACATCAGCATTCTCACCGTTGATCGTCAGCTTTTTCAAATAGTCATCAGATGCCGTACCCGTTACGGTCACGGTTTCCTTATTCGTTTTGCTGCCGTCCTCCGGCGCTGTAATCATCAGTTCCGGTTTTGTTTGATCCCGGATGACTGTTACAGCTTCAGATGGCGCAGTACTGCCATTTTCCAGCTTCGTCACAGCTGTCAGACTGTTTTCTCCTTCCGCCAGCTCCACTTCCGCGGCAAAGGCTCCTTCTTCGGATGCTTCCACTGAAGCGGCAGCTTCGCCGTTATTGCTGATTTCGACTGTTCCGCCAGGCGATGCAGTTCCTTCCACTGTCACCCTACTCTCTTTTGTGACTGTATCAGAGGCAGGCGACGTGATGACAGGGGACTGCGCCTCGTAATCAACAAGTGCCCGGATCATGTAGTTGCCATCCTCTTCCGGCACCAGGCTCCATTCCCCGCCTACATTCTGCCAGCTGCGGCCGGAAAATTCCCCATCTTCATCCGTTGCCAAAGCAGGTGTATTCGGATTCGGATCGGTTTGGATATAGAGAATATAGAAATCAGAATCGACTACAATGCCTTCCCCGGCCAAATCAATCTGCGTCCATTCTCCGTTTCGGAGAGCTTCCCCTGAAATCGGTCCGGCGAGCTTCTTGCCTGGTGCGCCATCTTCACCGGAATCATCATAGATTTCCACGGCAAAATTCGTGCCGCCCGGTGTCGGGAAGGTATCATCCCAGAACCGGAACAGTCCGCCTGTTACCAGGGCAGATGATTGTCCTTCCGCCAGCGTGAATTTTACGGCCCATCCATTTCCGGCATCATAAAAGGCATGTGCATTCTCGGCAGTGCCGTCATCATAACCGATTTCCCCGGCAAAGCCGATGAACGGCTCCAGCTCGACATTTTGTTCTGTTGCTTCCTCCGCAGTGACCGTCACTTCCAGTTCAGATCCCTTGAAGGAAGGGGCTGTAATTCTAAGGGTATATGTTCCTTCATAGGCAGTCAGCGTATACGTACCGTTGTCATCGGTCTGGGCCGGCTCGACGGCTGCATCTTCGACTACATATACGTTAGCGCCAGCTATCGGTTCACCTGTTTGTGCATTTGTGACCGTACCCGTCACCGTGCCCTCCGCAATCGGATCGAGCGTGAAGTTTTGGGTTACCGCCGTGCCTTCGGTCACAGTCACTGGTGCTGTATTGGAATGGAAGCCATAAGCAGCTGCTTCCAGCGTCACATCCCCTGCGGCTTGCAGTAAGCGATAGCTGCCGTCTGCCGGATCAGTTTGTACGCTTCGCCCGGTTTCCTGCACCGTCACCGTTGCATCGACCGGCAAGGCGCTTGGGCTGATTTCAGATGGGTCTGACTGTCCATCCGGCAATGATGGACCTTGGACATTCCGAATCGGGGTTGGCGCCAGCTTTTTCGCATGTACCGCCTTCTTGCTCTTTGCACTCTCCTTTGTCTGCTTATCCTCTTTCACCTTTTTTGTATCTTTCATGATGGAAGCAGAGCTGTTTGACGTATCTGAAATGGCTACATCATCGATATACCAGCCTTGTTTACCGATGCTGCCGTCCGTCTCCAAATGGAAGCCGACATAAACTGTCTGACCGGCATAATCACTTAAATCAATCTGTTCAGCAGACCAGGCGCCATTGGCCCCATTATACGAACCTACCTGCTCCCAATTTTCTTTGTCCGTCGATACGACAACATGACCATAATCGTATCGGCTTTCCAAGTCGAACCATGTCTGGAACTGCAAATATGCTTCACCGTCTTCCGGAACTGCTACAGGCGGTGCGAGCAGGGTCGCATCGGCATTGTTTGCATAAGCGCCTGTGCCATATACATTTTCACCAGATGCTGCCGCTTCAGGTCCTGCAGCCGGTGCTCCCCATTCCCATGAATTTTGATCACCGAATGATGTCCAGCCTGTCGGCTCCTCTTCAAAATCCTGGGTATAGCCAACTGACAGCGGGGCAAGCAGCTCCACCTCATACGTATCTGTCTCTGTTGTATTGCCGCCAAAATCGGTTACGACAAATTTATAGGCAAGCGTCTCACCAGCCGTTGCTTCCGCTGGCAGGACCGCCTGATACGTACCGCTGGCTGCATTTCCCTCTGCAAGCGTCGCTTCGATCGACTGCCATTCCCCTTCGTCTTGCTGATATTCAAGCGTCACTGTGTCTGCACTGATATTATCCGTCACTTCCGCTGAGAGCGGCGTGGCGACGCCCTGATACAACTCAGAAACTGCTTCATGCACAATCACAGCCGGCTCCCGATCTTCGCCATCCTGATACACATTCCCGTTGATTTCGCCGACACCAGTGGCGATGGTGGATGCAGCCAAATATGCATTGACGATGCCATGGCCGAAGCCTTCATTGATTTCATCAGGATATTCGCTGCTTGTCTGTCGATCAGCTGTATCATAGAGAATCGTTTCTATCTCGTCGACTGTCAGCGAACTATCCGCCTGCAGCAGCAGCGCAATGACGCCGCTCACATGCGGAGCGGCCATCGAAGTTCCGCTGAAGGAGGCACTGTATCCGCTGCCGCTTACCGAGGAATAAACACTCACGCCGGGAGCAGCAATATCTGGTTTTATTTCTCCCTCATAAGGAGAAGGACCGCGTGAGGAGAAGCTCGCCAAGCCATCTTCACTATCCGTTGCAGCGACAGAGATCGACTCTGGATAGTTGGAAGGTGCAGACACTGTCGCGTCTCCATCTCCATCATTACCGGCCGAGAACACTGGGACGATACCGGCATTCCGCCATGTCTGGACAACTTCGCGATACCATTCATCAAGTCCCGGACCGCCGCCCCAAGAGTTATTGACGATATCCGGTGCCTGCTCTGGATGCGGAGTGCCTTCTTCATCCTTTGGCGCAAGCATCCATTCAGCCGCATCCAGCAGGATGGCATCCGTTGTCTGCCCTTGCCCGGTATCCGGATGGAAAGCTTTTACCGCAATCCATTTGGCTCCCGGTGCAACGCCGATATCAGCGGATCCATCCGGAGCTGCACCGACAGCCGTACCGATCGTATGTGTCCCATGATCCAAGTCATCATACGGCACAGCTTCTCCGTCGACTGCATCATACCAGTTGAACTCATGCGAGACATTATCCGGGTCAGCCGCATCATAGCCGCGGTACTTTTCCAAAAGTGCCGGATGGTCATACTGCACCCCAGTATCCAACCCGCCGATGACGACACCCGATCCATCCAGTCCCATTTCCTGCCATACTGCAGGCGCTCCGACTCTTTCCACCCCCCACGCTTCGACTTCCTCAGCCAGAGCAGCTGCCTTTTTCTCCTCTGCCTTCGTTGGCTCAAGGATTTTACGCTCTCTGTCAGGCAGGATCTTCTCCACTTCCTCCGAAGCAGCCAGCTCCTCCATCACATCTTTGGAGCTCGTCACTTTCAGCGCATTGACGATATAGTAAGAATCATAGTCTTTCACGACACCTTTATCTTTCGCCTGCTTCAAGTAATCAAGCAAATTCGCTTGCGTTGCATCAGCTGTCGCACGCAAATCACTGACAACAGCCGAATTCTGGATACGCTTCGCTTCCTTGGCAGACAAACTGGCTGATTGTTTCTTCGCCTTCTCGACAGCAGTCTCTGCCGCCTTCTTCGTATCCGCCTGATCCTTCAGCTTCACCAGGTACGTCACCTGCCCATCCGCCTTGAACTGTGACGTAACATCCTTGTCCACCTTCGCTGCTACACCCTCACTCGCTTTCACAGAAGTTCGCTCAGAAGACTGTGCTCGTGAAGCTGTAGGAGAAAGCAACGACAAGAGAAAGACACCGATCGCCAAAATACTGAGCCACTTCGTCATCCTTTTGTGCATCTTCCCACACTCTCCTTTTTCTTGTTCTTGATATGGTCCTGCCCGCTAGCCTTCCATCTCCGCACGTTAAATGACAGATTATGTAATATCGCTCAGATGTTATAGCTAGATTACGAGAATCTGTCGTTTTCGGGAAGAGAGTCGCGGTAAAACAGGAGCATATATGCAGAAAGGATAGATTCCTGCGGGACAATAGTAACAATTTTCTGTAAATTATCCGCGTAAATCTATCATATCTTAGCAAGCACAACTTTCGATCGCCTTCGAAAGCCCTCGGATTATGCTGAAATGCTGAGCCTCCTCAGCAGCAAATCTCACGACATCTGGGCAGGAAATGGCCTTTTATAACCAGTAAACGGCACAACATCTTTTATCCCTATACCTAATTGGGAAATTCATCAAATGGGAAGCTATTTAGCCCTGGCACTATCCAAACTTCCATCGGCATTTCCATCATGAACCTTTCCACCTGCAAAATCCAAAAATATTTGTATGGGAACATGCCTATAGTCACAGCTATGCCACGAGGACAGGAAGTGCATGTTGGAACGCAATCCATCCAGCTGTCATTATTGCCAGCCTCCATTATCTGAAAATTCATCAATCTCTCATCTGTCCTTAATGCACCTCACAGGGAATACTCCAATTTCGCAGCTATGATAGCAGTATCAAAAAATAAACGGAGGATAAAGACATGAAAGTTATCATGATTCCATCAGGTTTTAAGGAATGCCTTGATGCGGAGGAAGTAGCAGTGGCAATGGGTGCCGGAGCAAAAAGATTCGAACCGTTCATCCAAACAGAGATGCTGCCAATGATAGATGGCGGAGAAGGCTTTGCAAAAGCAATCGTTAAGATAAAGGATGGGGAATTGATCCATAAAACCGTCACCGGTCCTGTCTGGCAGAAGATCGATAGCCATTATGGCGTCTTCCAGGAGGGAAATGAACGAATTGCCGTCATCGAAATGGCTGCTGCGGCGGGATTGAAGCTGGTTCCAAAAAACGTCAGGAATCCGCTGCATACGACTACCTATGGTGTCGGGGAGCTGATTCTCGATGCATTGGACAGACAAGTGAATAAGATTATAATCGGCTGCGGTGATTCCGGCACGTCGGACGGCGGGGCAGGCATGGCCCAGGCGCTTGGTGTTCGATTCCTGGATGCTAAGCAGCATATCATTGATGTCAAATCTGTCACCGACATTTTGAAAGCGGTAACAATCGATGTATCTCATGTAGACTCCCGGCTGAAGGACATCCCTATAGACGCTGCATGCAACTGGAAGAATATCTTGTGCGGAGAACGCGGGGTGGCGCGGATTTTCGGTCCCCAAAAAGGAGCCGCTCCCCATCAAGTCCATATCCTGTCTGCAGCCTTGGATCATTATGCTGACTTGATTCAAGCTGTCACGGGCATGAACGTCCGCTATGCGCCAGGAAGCGGAGCCTCAGGCGGTTTGGGCGCTGGATTGATGGCTTTTACAGGTGCCAGGCTTCATCCGCGCTTTGATTTGATCAAGCATTACATTCAAATGGAAGAAAAGATAGCGAATGCCGATCTCGTCATCACCGGCGAAGGAAGTTTGGATTTTCAGACACCTGACGGTAAGATTCCATGCGAAGTCGCAAGAATTGCCAAAAAGTATAATATACCTGTCATAGCCATCACCGGCACCATCGGACGCGGAGCCGAGAGCAATTATGAGGCCGGCATCGATGCGTACGTGAGTATTATCCAAAATCCTGTCACATTAGATAAAGCGATTGCTAAAGCCCCTCGATGGATTGAGGATAGCGTGGAATGTATCTTGCGGCAAATCACCATCGGGGTACGATTGGCAAATCAAGATAAGAGGACCCTGCCTTATGGAACAAATCAATCCATATAGGAGAAGTGAGAGAAAAACGTCCAAGCATCCAGTAAAATCATCTGCCAGAATACGCATCATTTGTTTCATGCATGCTTTCTTCCTCCTTCTGGTGGCTTTGACAAATCTGGATTATCCTGCGAAAGTATCGCTATTTGCCTTCTTATCCGCTATGACTCTCTGGATCGGCACAAAGATTCCAGCGGGATTTGTCGCAATTTCACTCCTATCGTTCATCATAATCATGAAGGCTGGGGATACAGAGCTGCTTTATCATGCCTTCAGTGAAGATGTGGTATGGCTGATGTTTGGAGCTTTCATCATTGGGGAGGCCATCAAGGAATCGGGACTTGCCGCACGGTTCAGCTGTGCCATTTTATCTCGTGCAAAAAGTAAACATTCCATTATAAAAGCCTATACATTAGCTTTAGGGCTGACGGCACTATTCATCCCTTCCACTTCCGGAAGGGCTGCCCTCTCCTTCCCTGTCATCAAGCAGCTGGCGCGCCACTTCTCCAGCAAGGAAAGGCAGTTTCTTGCCATCTTGACACCTGTGATCATTTTGATGAGTACATCCGCAACATTGATTGGAGCTGGCTCGCATATAATCGGAGTCGGCTTGCTGGAAAGCACGACTGGCCAGTCCATCTCCTTCCTTCAATGGCTGGTATGGGGAATTCCATTTACCGCTGTGATCACCATGGTGACGACGTTTATCGTAAGATTGCTTTTATGGCCTAAGCGGAGCCTTATAAGCGATGCCATACCGCAAGCTGGATCCGACGAAGAGGATATGGATCATCATGTATCACCAAATGAAAAAAAGACAGCGATACTGATTGCCGCCCTGATCCTCGGATGGATTTCAGAAAATATCCATGGATATGATACCGCGTTCGTTACCATCGTGGGCTCTCTATTATTCATGACTCCCCGTTATGGAATAATCAGCTGGCAGCAGGGGATAAAAGCCGTTTCATGGAATTTGCTTCTTTTTGTTGCAGCAGCCGCTGCCCTCGGCCACATCCTCATGGATACAGGGGTCATAGATTGGATGGAAAAAGAAATCATGCACAGCCTGCATTTGTTTACGGATGCCTCGGATTGGGCAAATGTCCTGATACTCTCCATCGTGACTGTTACAAGTCATTTATATATCACGTCCCACACGACACGCGCCATCGTATGTATACCGAGCCTGATCATTTTCGGGCAAGCAATTGGCGGAGACCTTGATTCCATTGTCTTCCTGAGTTTAATAGGAATGAATTATTGTGTGACATTCCCTGTCAGTTCCAAAGCTTTGCTTCTTTTTTATGAAGAAGGCGATATCGCATATGATGCACACGATTTACTGAAAATCAGCATCGTCCTGATGCCGGTATATATATTGGTGATACTTCTGTTTTATTTCACTTATTGGAATTGGACAGGATTATCGATATAAAAAAGCAGTGCCATGGCGGCACTGCTTTTCCTATTCAACCTAAATCGACATTATGATAAACCTGCTGTACATCCTCCAAGTCTTCCAGGGCATCGATCAATTTCTCGAACTGCTCCTGGCTTTCCGGATCCAAAGTGACATCATTCTGGGCCAGCATCGTAAGCTCCGCTACTGTGAACTCTTCGATACCAGCTTGCTTAAGTGCTTCCTGTACAACATGGAACTGATCCGGCTCTGCATAAACGATGACCGCATCGTCTTCTTCGATGATGTCCCGTGCATCAACATCGGCTTCCATCAGGATTTCCAATACTTCGTCAGAGGATTTGCCTTCGATACCGATGACGGCCGTTGCATCGAACATGTAGGCAACGGATCCGCTGACCCCCATGTTGCCGCCGTTCTTACCAAATGCAGCACGAACTTCCGGAGCAGTGCGGTTCACATTGTTTGTCAACGCGTCGACAATGATCATGGAGCCATTCGGTCCGAAGCCTTCATAGCGCATCTCGTCGTAGTTCTCGTCGCCGCCGCCCTTTGCCTTCTCGATTGCACGCTCGATGATAGCCTTCGGTACGTTATACGTCTTCGCGCGCTCCAAGACGAATTTCAGCGTCTGGTTGGCATCGGGATCGGGCTCACCTTGTTTGGCAGCCACATAAATCTCACGGCCGAACTTCGCATAAATCCGGCTGGTATTGGCATCCTTCGAAGCTTTCTTCTCTTTGATATTGTTCCATTTACGTCCCATTTATGAACACTCTCTTTCAATCTATTTTAAAACTGTGTGTGAAATAATGATTGCCATCATTATTATAACGCAAAAAGCTCTGGACTAAAACTGGGGCACTTTAGGTCCATTACGAAGAAAAGCGGGAACCCTCATAAGGATACCCGCTTTTGGCTGAACCGTTCATATGCAGCTTCGAATGCCTGGTAGCTAGCTGAACCAAGTTTTGTTTCATCCCTATCGAACAGCCTGTCAAAAACGATATCATACGCTTCCGTTGTGCTGCATTGCCTCACATTGGAAACAAGCTCCAAATAGGATACAAAGTATTCCGTGCTCAATTTACTGCCTTTATTCAGGATCATAAGGCACCCTCCTCTCCAACAGCATGACATCCCGCCATTTCCCATGCAGCTTTCCGATTCGCTTGCGGATACCGACCTCCCGGAAGCCAAAGCCCTTATGGAGCGCCAGGCTTGCTGCATTCTCCGGGAAAATACCTGATTGCACTGTCCATATGCCCTGTCCATCGCATATTTCCAGCAGTCCCTTCATAAGCTTTTTGCCCGCCCCGCAGCCTTGATAAGCTGGATGGATATAAATGCTGAGATCCACTACTCCGCGATATACTTCCCTGCCCGAATATGGGGACAGGGCTGCCCATCCGATGACGCCCCCATCTTTCTCCGCTACCAATCTACCATACGGCAGTTTCGATCGATCCCACTTTACCCAATCGGGAGCCTTTGTTTCAAATGTGGCATTGCCGCCATCCATACCTGTCTGATAGATTTGCTTGACAGCCGGCCAGTCTTGCGGATCCATCACCCGTATCAGCATGTGCCGCAGCCTGCCTGTACAGCTGGACGTTCCACGGAGCAGACACCCGTTTCCGGGAGCAGAAGCTTCACTTGCTCCGCTGCTTCCTTATCATCCGCCAGCCTGGCAGCAATGGAACGTACTTGTTCATATCCGGTTGCCAGCAGGAAGGTCGGTGCCCTTCCATAACTTTTCACGCCCGCGATATAAAAATTCGGCTCTGGCTGCCGCAGTTCCTTTTCCCCATGCGGTCTTACGGTTCCGCAGCTGTGCACATTGGGATCGATCAATGGTGCCAAAGCTGGCGTGCTCTCAATCGCAGGATCAATTTGATATCGGATTTCCCTCAAAAAGCTGAAATCAGGTCGAGCACCGGTATTTACATATATTTCATCGACTTCCTCGACCGCTCTCCCAGACATACAGGTTATCCTAAGCCGTCCATGCTGATTGCTTATCTTATCTGTAAGGAAGCCTGCTTCCATGTTTATAGCACCACTGTTAACCAAGCTCTCCGCTTGCATTCCCAAGGCACCTCGGGCAGCCAGCTGATCTCTTTCCTTGCCTCCATACACTGCATCAGGGCTCTTGCGCCGGATCACCCAAGTAATAGCTGTATCAGGGTGGACTTGCTTCACCTGGGCAAGTTCAGTCAATGTCTGCAAAGCAGAATGACCGCTGCCGATCACAGCTATATGCTTATTCTTTAAAGCATCCATATCCTCAGCCGCAGAAGGAATGACAGTATGTACCTGAAGCTCCTCCTGCCATACACCATCTGCTGAAGGTGGATTCGGGTTATGCCATGTCCCGCTTGCATCGATGACAGCACTTGCACGGTATGCTGCCGTTTTGTCATTCAGCTTGGCATAGATAAGGAAGGGCAGCTTTTCCCTGCCGGAAGTTTTCAGCTTATCCACTCCCTCTCTTGTCACTGCCACTACTTCCGCACCATAAATGACATGGGGAGCGATTTCTTTTAACGCAGCCAGTGGTTTCAGATAACGATCAATCACTTCTCCCCCTGTAGGCAGCTGGGTCTTATCAGGCATCAGCCAACCATCATCCTCAAGCAGCTCCTTCGCTGCTTGGTCAACGTTGAATTCCCATGGCGAGAATAAACGGACATGCTTCCATTGCTTAATAGCCGCCCCTGCTGTATCGCCTTTCTCCAGGATCAGAAAAGGTACCTCATACTTCACAAGATGTGCAGCGGCGGCCAGGCCCACCGGACCGCTTCCGATGATAACGACAGGCAAATCGTTCCCCATAAGATCTCCTCCTTCTTATTTACGGCAAGCTTTCTCCGCCGGCTGTTTCGGTCCCCTTAAGAGGCAGCATAATTCTTCGGACAGAACATGATTCAAGTTGGAATGATCCAAGCCATAGTAATTCCACGTCCCGCGCTTTTCCTTTGTTATCAGACCAGCATCCAGCAGGATTTTGATGTGATAAGACAACTTGGATTGGGCCATATCCAGAGCCTCCGTCAAATCGCAGACACAGACGGCCTTCTCTGGCGTTTGCGCCAGTACATGCAGCAGCTCCAGGCGTTTGCTATCCGCAAGGGCTTTGAACACACGCTCATAATCCTGCCATTTTTTCATCGTCGCATCTCCTTGCATCAATTTTTCTTGATATATCCATCATAGATCAAGTTTTTTTGATTTTCAAGTATATAACGATTGCCTTATATAATAAATTATTTATATACTAGCTTGGGAAGGAGGATTAAGATGACAGCTACAATTGCTTTATCGACTGAAAAGCTTACGGAAACTTTGAAAATTCTTCACGATCCGACGCGATTGCTGTTAATGAAACTGCTGATGGAAAAAACATACTGTGTCTGTGAACTGGTAGGCATGTTCGAGGTCAGCCAGCCGGCAATCAGCCAGCACCTGCGTAAGTATAAAAAAGCAGGTCTTGTATGCGAAGAAAAGCGCGGACAATGGCGGTACTATCGCTTTGATGAGACTTGTGAGCAGCGTGATCTGGTGGAGCAAATCATCGGGCAGCTGGATGAAAATGATGAGCAGCTCATAAAACTAAGAACCAAAGCAGAAGCTATCACTTGTTAAATAGGGAGTTATGTTACACATGTTGACAACCGTTCTAGCCTGTATCATCTTTCTGATCACTCTTATTTTAATTATATGGCAGCCAAAGAACCTGAATATAGGATGGTCTGCCTGTGGCGGAGCTGTACTGGCCTTACTCGTTGGCGTGGTCGATATTTCCGACGTATGGGAAGTGACCACCATCGTATGGAATGCTACCTTGGCATTTGTCGCCATTATATTGATTTCACTTATACTTGATTCCATCGGATTCTTCGAATGGGCTGCTCTCCATATGGCTGCTGCAGCCAAAGGACACGGTGTGAAAATGTTTGTATACGTCTGTTTGTTAGGCGCTGTTGTATCCGCCTTTTTCGCAAATGACGGGGCAGCCTTGATCCTGACACCGATTGTACTGGCAATGGTACGGGCTCTACGCTTTGATGAAACACTTGTATTTCCATTCATCATTGCGAGCGGGTTCATCGCCGATACAACGTCATTGCCTTTGATTGTAAGTAACTTGGTGAACATCGTTTCCGCCGATTTCTTCGGCATCACTTTCTTGGAATATGCCTCTCGCATGATCATTCCAAATTTGATCTCACTGGCGGCAAGTATACTTGTACTTTATTTATTCTTCCGCAAACGCATCCCTTCGTCCTATGAAGTGAGCGATGTAAAACAGCCGTCTTCGGCTATTAAAGACCGAAAAATGTTTAAACTATCCTGGTACGTACTTGCTTTATTGGTGATTGGCTATTTGATTTGTGAATTCTTCCATATCCCTGTTTCTTTCGTGGCCGGGGCAATTGCGATCTTCTTCCTGCTGATAGCACGCCGCAGCCCAGCCGTCGAAACAAGGAGCGTCGTAAAAGGCGCGCCGTGGAATATCGTCTTCTTCTCTATCGGCATGTACGTCGTCGTTTATGGATTGCGTAATGCCGGATTGACGGATATACTCGCCGATGTCATTCAATATGCAGCAAACCAAGGCATGTTCATCGGTACGATCGGTATGGGCTTTATCGCGGCCATCCTGTCTTCCGTTATGAATAATATGCCGACAGTCATGATCGATGCCATCGCCATATCCCATACATCCACTTCAGGGGCAATAAGGGAAGCCCTCATTTATGCCAATGTAGTCGGTTCGGATCTGGGCCCGAAAATCACACCGATCGGCTCACTGGCAACCTTATTATGGCTCCACGTCCTTTCACAGAAAGGCGTAAGGATATCATGGGGCACTTATTTCAAAACGGGCATCATACTTACGATACCAACACTGTTCCTGACACTGACCGGACTTTGCGTTTGGTTGGCCATCATCCATTAAAGGAGAGATACAATGAAAATACGCATCATTGGTTCAGTAGCCGCCGGCACATCAGTCGCTGCAAAAGCACGCCGTAACAATGAGGAAGCTGATATCCGTATCTATGACAGAGATTATGACATATCCTATAGCGTCTGCGGCATCCCTTATTTTATAGGCGATGAAGTGGAGGATCTGGAGACACTGAATCCTCGCGATCCAGCCTGGTTCAAAAAACGATACAATGTCGATATCCAGACAAGACACGAAGTCGTGGACATCGACCATGATTCGAAGACATTATCCATTAAAAACTTAGAAACAGATGAAGCTGTGACAGACACATATGATGTTCTCATTTTCGCCACGGGAGCCAGTCCAGTGACACCTAGCATAGAAGGCACAGAGCTGGAGCATGTCTTCCACGTTCGTACGATCAAGAATGCCGGCGCGATCGATCAGTTCATCGCATCCCGCCAGCCAAAAACAGCTACCATCATCGGCGCTGGCTACATCGGATTGGAAATGGCCGAACAGCTCACCCGCTTAGGAATCGAAGTGACCATCCTTCAGCGCAGCAATCAGGTGATGAAGCATATGGACAAAGATATAGCAGATCGCATAGCAGACACATTGGAAGCTCATGGGGTGAATCTGCTGCTTGGCCAAGAAGCGGTCCGCATTACTGATAAAGAGATCGTCACCTCCAGCGGAGAAACAATACCATCTGACATTGTCTTCCTGGCTGCAGGCGTCAAACCAAATACAGCTTTGGCCGAAAAAATCGGTGTCCGAATAGGAGAAACCGGGGCGATTGCAGTCAATGAAAAGATGCAGACCAATCTGCCGGACGTATACGCAGTCGGCGATGTGGCAGAGAGCTTCTCTGTCATTACGGGTAAGCCGCTCTATCGACCGCTTGGATCGACAGCGAATAAGATGGGACGCATCGCGGGTGATGTCATTACCGGAGGAGATTCCGCTCACCGCGGTATCCTCGGCACCGGGATTGTCCGTGTATTCGAACTTGCAGTCGGACAGACCGGCTTGAACGAGAAAGAGGCTCTTGCCCAAGGATACGATATAGAGACCTTGCATAATATCAAGCCGGCACGCGCAGCTTATCTCGGCGGCAAAGAGATAATCATCAAAGCAATAGCCGACCGGGCAACCGGCCGTTTACTCGGTGTCCAGGCTATAGGAGAAGAAGGCGTGGATAAGCGCATCGATGTCTTTGTTACTGCAATGACCTTCGGAGCCAAAGCAGAAGACCTATTCCACCTGGATCTTGCCTATGCACCGCCGTTCAGTACGACAAAGGATCCAGTCATGTACACCGGCATGGCACTTGATAATGCCATCAAGAAGCAGAATAAGCTGCTCACACCAAAAGAACTGCAGCAAAGGTTAGAAAAAGGAGAGTCCTTCCAGATCATCGATACACGGGCCAAAACCCAATATGAAGCCTCCCACGTGCCAGAAGCAGTCAGCATTCCTTTAGCTGAACTCCGTGAAAAAGCAAAAGAACTCGATCCAAAGAAACCTACCCTCTGCTACTGCAACAGCGGTGTGACAGGCAATGCCGCCCAAAACGTATTGCGGAATCTGGGGTTTGACGAAGTATATAATCTTTCCGGCGGAAATAAGAATTATCAGAAGTACCGGAAATAATCAAAAGCCGCATACGCTTGTATGCGGCTTTTCCCTTCCTGAATATCAAAGCTTACTTTTTAAGTTTAAAGGGCGAATTTGCTAAAATATTATATGTGGGAAATCTGCCAAGAGGGAAAAGGATAATTATATGCATGAGGAGCTGATTCTCTATGAAGAGCAGGCAAGAAGCTATTGATTATTGTAAGCAATATAAAGATGTATATGAAGATCAGCCATTCAAAGATGATAATTGGACACTGATGAGACATAAAGATAATGATAAAACATTTGCTTGGATATTCGAAAGAGAGAACAAGATTTGGATCAATGTAAAAAATGAAATTGGTGTGAACGAGCAGCTGCGTGATGAATACAAATCCATAATACCCGCTTATCATTTAAATAAAGAACATTGGAACTCCATCATATTGGACGGCACTGTCCCTGTGGAAGAGATTCATGATCTAATCAGCACCAGTTATGATATGACGAAGAATAAGTAGAATTTGCAATAAATGAGGTGGTCGCTTTTTTATATAATCTGCTGCCAATTACTTTGATCGTCATCGAAATCCGGGGTACCAAATTAATCCCATCCTTTATTCAAAGAGTCCTACATTTGTTCAAAAATTGTATGGCAGGCATTTTATTACGTTACAAGAGCTAAAAAAGTAAGGAAGACTCACTTGGTTCACCCGTATCTACTACCATCATTATTCTGTTACGGCTACCAGTCATACCTAGTGAAAAAAGAATTTCCAGTGTACCTATTTAAAACATGACACCACAGATATGTATAGTTAATATAACAGTATAATAAAGAAGTAGCCGACCTACATTCAATGAACTGTAACCTTAGAATGGACAGCGGATGTACAGAACCATATAAAAACGAACAGATATAATAATGGCTCTTAACCTGAGGAGGGCCGAGTTCACTCAGCCCTTTTTTAATCAGTTCTTGTAACTATCAATATTAGTTTCTAATGCCAATTAACATTCTTCTACTTCATGATATAAAATCCGACCTCCTTATCGTGATAGAGTAGGCCTTACAATTAATTCACTTACATCCACCTCTAACGGCTGCGATATTGCATAAAGAATTGCTTGTGCAATAGCAGAAGCAGGAAGCGCTAGTCTTCGATACTCGATCATAGCCTCACTCGCCTGTTCATCGGTAATATGATCAGCTAATTCAGATTCCGTTACACCCGGTGCAATTACAGTTGCTCGAACATTATTCGTTGCTTCCTGCCGCAAACCTTCTGTGATAGCACGGACAGCATACTTGGTTGCGCAATAAACTGCTGCAGTCGGGGTAACCTCATACGCGCCTATCGAAGCTATATTGACGATATGTCCGCCATTCTGCTCTTTCATTATCGGCAACACAGCTCCAATACCATGCAGAACTCCACGGATATTTACATCGATCATACGATTCCATTCAGCGATTTTCAGGGATTCCAATTTAGATAAGGGCATTACACCTGCATTATTTACGATGACATCGATTTTTCCGTATGCTTCGATTATTTCTTGTACGGTATGCTGCATTTGTTCAAAGTCTGTAACATCCAGTTGTTTATAATCTGCACTATATCCTTTTTGGAGAAGAGTGGATACGAGTGTTTCTAACTTATCTGTTCTCCGCGCTGCTGCTATTGCCACGGCGCCATTTTGAGCTAATAACTCAACAGTTGCTGCTCCGATGCCGCTGCTTCCTCCGGTGACAAGAACAACTTTATTCTTTATACTCATCCTTGTATCATCCTCTTTTTATTAATTTACTATGGGGAATCCTTATCCATTATCACGATGCAGGACCATTCCTGCATGATATAGTATCCCGTTTTGAAAATCTCCATCAGCTGTGAATCCTGTATCATCATGATATTCAATATGATCACCTGTTATTTGATAATTACCTGTATAAGCGCATTCGACATCACCACGAGCTTCAATATAGCGTCCTTCGGGCAGCAGCTCATGCCTGATATATCGATCTTTAGTAACCCATAGACCAACGTAAGTATCATTATTCTTTTTCATATCATCAGCTCCTTTTCTGTTCTACTATTAGTATCAGCGAAAATTAACATGGAGCGGTAGCCGGCATCTCTTTAATTCTTGCCCTATCCTCCAATAACCAAAAAGCTATATAAAAGGAGGGATTATCCATGCCGCCAAAAGAACAGTTGCAATCAAAAGGAGAGGAACTTACAGATCTAGTCTCAAAATTTGCTGCCAAGGAAGGTACGAATCTAACATCTATCCCCGGGTTGGAACTCATTCGTTCAGCCAAACCACTGGAGCCTGTACATACAATGCATGAACCTGCTTTATGCATTGTTCTGCAAGGAAGAAAAGGGATCTCTATCATTGGAGAGGACTTCTTTTACGGAAAAGGAGATTACTTAGTCGTAACTGTCGATTTGCCTGTTATCGGGGAAATTCTAGAAGCAAGTGCGATGGAGCCTTATTTATGTCTTCGATTGAATTTTAACATGATGCAGATTGCAGAGGTTTCAAAAGAGTATAAGCAACATAGTACCAATAAAGATGTTTCAGAGCGAGGAATATTTGTAGAACAGACAGATGAAGTTATTCTGGATGCGGTTAGCAGACTCGTGAAACTGCTTCATACCCCTGAGGATACAGAAATACTTGCACCTCTCATCATTAAGGAGATTCTATACCGCATTATGCAAGGAAAACATGGGGACACAGTAAAAAAACTTGTTGCCAAGGGAAGTAAATTATCTGAAGTAGCAATTGTTCTGGATTACTTAAAGGAAAATTTTTCTCGAGAAATAAGGATAGATGAACTAGCTAAAAAAGTATGCCTTAGCCCATCAGCTTTATATCATCATTTTAAACAAGTTACAACCATGACTCCGATTCAATACCAGAGAGCATTACGTCTTCATGAGGCAAGGCGGTTGATTATTGGAAAAGATATGAAGATTGCTGATGCTGCCTTCCAAGTTGGCTATGAAAGCCCATCTTATTTTAACAGGGAATACAGGAAAATGTTTGGCAAGCCACCCGGGAAAGATCGTAAAGAAAATCTAAATTTATATAATGTCTAGCCCAAATTAAAAAGTCGCATACAAATTGTATGCGACTTCTGTTGTTGTACTCTATAATATCAATGATCTAATAGAATGATGGTTTATAACTGCGAGAGTGCTACATGGAAAACAAAAATAAAAAGAAAATCGAGTTCAATGCTCTGTCACTGTATGTCCTTTTGTTATTTCTATAAACTAAGAAAAGTATTAGAGAATGTTCTCTAATACTTTTCTTCTTTCTAAGCTTCCTAGCGGACTTGAACCGCTGACCCCCACCTTACCATGGTGGTGCTCTACCGACTGAGCTAAGGAAGCAATGGCTCCACAGGCAGGATTCGAACCTGCGACCGATCGGTTAACAGCCGATAGCTCTACCACTGAGCTACTGTGGAATAATATCAATTATGTATACAAAAAAGAACTGCCTGGCAGTGTCCTACTCTCACGGGGCGAACCCAACTACCATCGGCGCTGAAGAGCTTAACTGCTGTGTTCGGCATGGGAACAGGTGTGACCTCTTCGCTATTACCACCAGACAATTCAAGAATTCATATGGAATGAACCCTCAAAACTAGATAAGAAACATTCATGCTGTACATCTCATGCGTGCCAAGCACCGGAGTGCTTGGTCTTTGGCGTTGACTTACTAAGGGATCTGGCGCTGCGGCTAGATCCAGCTCCAAGGGCCAGAAACTATGGCCTAAGCGATAAATCCCTTCGTGAAGAAGTACACTCCACTACGGGCTTTCTCGCTTATTCCTACGTTTCTAAACGGCCTTTTCCGCTTTTCGTTTTTTAGTTAAGTCCTCGATCGATTAGTATTCGTCAGCTGCACGTGTCACCACGCTTCCACCTCGAACCTATCTACCTCATCGTCTCTGAGGGATCTTACTCATTTAAAATGATGGGAAGTCTCATCTTGAGGGGGGCTTCATGCTTAGATGCTTTCAGCACTTATCCCTTCCGCACGTAGCTACCCAGCTGTGCTCCTGGCGGAACAACTGGTGCACCAGCGGTGCGTCCATCCCGGTCCTCTCGTACTAAGGACAGCTCCTCTCAAACTTCCAACGCCCACGACGGATAGGGACCGAACTGTCTCACGACGTTCTGAACCCAGCTCGCGTACCGCTTTAATGGGCGAACAGCCCAACCCTTGGGACCGACTACAGCCCCAGGATGCGATGAGCCGACATCGAGGTGCCAAACCTCCCCGTCGATGTGGACTCTTGGGGGAGATAAGCCTGTTATCCCCGGGGTAGCTTTTATCCGTTGAGCGACGGCCCTTCCATACGGCACCGCCGGATCACTAAGCCCGACTTTCGTCCCTGCTCGACTTGTAGGTCTCGCAGTCAAGCTCCCTTCTGCCTTTGCACGCTACGAATGATTTCCAACCATTCTGAGGGAACCTTTGGGCGCCTCCGTTACTCTTTGGGAGGCGACCGCCCCAGTCAAACTGCCCACCTGACACTGTCTCCGAACCGGATGACGGTTCTGGGTTAGAATGTCAATACAGCCAGGGTGGTATCCCACGGATGCCTCCGCCGAAGCTGGCGCTCCGGTTTCCAAGGCTCCCACCTATCCTGTACAAGCTGTACCAACATTCCATATCAGGCTACAGTAAAGCTCCACGGGGTCTTTCCGTCCTGTCGCGGGTAATGCGCATCTTCACGCATAGTATAATTTCACCGGGTCTCTCGTTGAGACAGTGCCCAAGTCGTTGCACCTTTCGTGCGGGTCGGAACTTACCCGACAAGGAATTTCGCTACCTTAGGACCGTTATAGTTACGGCCGCCGTTTACTGGGGCTTCGGTTCACAGCTTCGGGACGAAGTCCCTAACCATTCCCCTTAACCTTCCAGCACCGGGCAGGTGTCAGCCCCTATACTTCGCCTTACGGCTTTGCAGAGACCTGTGTTTTTGCTAAACAGTCGCTTGGGCCTTTTCACTGCGGCTTCTCCTAAAAAGAAGCACCCCTTCTCCCGAAGTTACGGGGTCATTTTGCCGAGTTCCTTAACGAGAGTTCTCCCGATCATCTTCGGTTACTCACCGTGCCTACCTGTGTCGGTTTGCGGTACGGGCACCTATTTCCTCACTAGAGGCTTTTCTTGGCAGTGTGAAATCAGGAACTTCGGTACTAAATTTCCCTCCCCATAACCGCCTGGAATCATGTTGAGTGGATTTGCCTGCTCAACTTCCTCACGGCTTGGACGCGCATGACCAGCAGCGCGCTTTCCTTATCCTCCTGCGTCCCCCCATCGTTCAAGCGGATTTAGGTGGTACAGGAATATCAACCTGTTATCCATCGCCTACGCCTTTCGGCCTCGGCTTAGGCCCCGACTAACCCTGAGCGGACGAGCCTTCCTCAGGAAACCTTGGGCTTTCGATGAAAGAGATTCTCACTCTTTTTTCGCTACTCATACCGGCATTCTCACTTCTAAGCGCTCCAGCCGTCCTCACGATCGACCTTCACAGCCCTTAGAACGCTCTCCTACCACTGACATCGTAGATGTCAATCCGCAGCTTCGGTGGTGTGTTTAGCCCCGGTATATTTTCGGCGCAGCGTCACTCGACCAGTGAGCTATTACGCACTCTTTCAATGATGGCTGCTTCTAAGCCAACATCCTGGTTGTCTAAGCAACGCCACATCCTTTTCCACTTAACACACACTTTGGGACCTTAGCTGGCGGTCTGGGCTGTTTCCCTTTCGACCATGAACCTTATCACCCATGGTCTGACTCCCAAAGTAGATTGATTGGCATTCGGAGTTTGACTGAATTCGGTAACCCGATGAGGGCCCCTAGTCCAATCAGTGCTCTACCTCCAACCATCATCCTTTGAGGCTAGCCCTAAAGCTATTTCGGAGAGAACCAGCTATCTCCGTGTTCGATTGGCATTTCACCCCTACCCACACCTCATCCCCGCACTTTTCAACGTGCGTGGGTTCGGGCCTCCAGTCAGTGTTACCTGACCTTCACCCTGGACATGGGTAGATCACACGGTTTCGGGTCTACGACCACCTACTATGTCGCCCTATTCAGACTCGCTTTCGCTGCGGCTCCGTCTTTTCAACTTAACCTTGCAGGGGATCGTAACTCGCCGGTCCATTCTACAAAAGGTACGCCGTCACCCATTAACGGGCTTCGACTACTTGTAGGCACACGGTTTCAGGTTCTATTTCACTCCCCTTCCGGGGTGCTTTTCACCTTTCCCTCACGGTACTGGTTCACTATCGGTCACTAGGGAGTATTTAGCCTTGGGAGATGGTCCTCCCGGATTCCGACGGAATTTCACGTGTTCCGCCGTACTCAGGATACACTCCGGAGGAAACCACATTTCAAGTACAGGGCTCTTACCTTCTATGGCGGGCCATTCCAAGCCGCTTCGTCTACATGGTTTCTTTGTAACTCCAAAGGAGTGTCCTACAACCCCAGAAGGCAAGCCTTCTGGTTTGGGCTGATTCCGTTTCGCTCGCCGCTACTTGGGAAATCGCATTTGCTTTCTCTTCCTCCGGGTAATGAGATGTTTCAGTTCCCCGGGTCTGCCTCGCATCACCTATGTATTCAGTAATGCGTACTATCCAATAACGGATAGCGGGTTCCCCCATTCGGAAATCTCCGGATCAAAGCTTACTTACAGCTCCCCGAAGCATATCGGTGTTAGTCCCGTCCTTCATCGGCTCCTAGTGCCAAGGCATCCACCGTGCGCCCTTCTTCACTTAACTAATAACGCATGATGCATTAAATCGCGACAATATATATTGTCTTGCTTTAAAGTTTGATGTTCTGGCATGTTGTTTCTTATCTAGTTTTCAAGGTTCACAAGAGAGATTGATCTCTCAAAACTGAACAAACAACCCAATTACGTGTCTACTACGAAGTAGTAGTTCCAATGTCCAGGTTCAGCTCCTAAAAGCTAGCGTATAGTTCATCTCGTTTCCTGACTCCAAAACCCGGAGTCTGTAACCGATCTGATCTATCCGTACGCTTTTGAACAGTCGCTTCACCTTTTCCAATTATCCTTAGAAAGGAGGTGATCCAGCCGCACCTTCCGATACGGCTACCTTGTTACGACTTCACCCCAATCATTGATCCCACCTTCGGCGGCTGGCTCCAAAAGGTTACCTCACCGACTTCGGGTGTTACCAACTCTCGTGGTGTGACGGGCGGTGTGTACAAGGCCCGGGAACGTATTCACCGCGGCATGCTGATCCGCGATTACTAGCGATTCCGGCTTCATGCAGGCGAGTTGCAGCCTGCAATCCGAACTGAGAATGGTTTTATGGGATTTGCTTAGCCTCGCGGCTTCGCTGCCCTTTGTACCATCCATTGTAGCACGTGTGTAGCCCAGGTCATAAGGGGCATGATGATTTGACGTCATCCCCACCTTCCTCCGGTTTGTCACCGGCAGTCACTCTAGAGTGCCCAACTGAATGCTGGCAACTAGAATCAAGGGTTGCGCTCGTTGCGGGACTTAACCCAACATCTCACGACACGAGCTGACGACAACCATGCACCACCTGTCACGCTGTCCCCGAAGGGAACGCCTTGTCTCCAAGGTTGTCAGCGGATGTCAAGACCTGGTAAGGTTCTTCGCGTTGCTTCGAATTAAACCACATGCTCCACCGCTTGTGCGGGCCCCCGTCAATTCTTTTGAGTTTCAGCCTTGCGGCCGTACTCCCCAGGCGGAGTGCTTAATGCGTTAACTTCAGCACTAAGGGGCGGAAACCCCCTAACACCTAGCACTCATCGTTTACGGCGTGGACTACCAGGGTATCTAATCCTGTTTGCTCCCCACGCTTTCGCGCCTCAGCGTCAGTTACAGACCAGAGAGTCGCCTTCGCCACTGGTGTTCCTCCACATATCTACGCATTTCACCGCTACACGTGGAATTCCACTCTCCTCTTCTGCACTCAAGTTCCCCAGTTTCCAATGACCCTCCACAGTTAAGCTGTGGGCTTTCACATCAGACTTAAGAAACCGCCTACGCGCCCTTTACGCCCAATAATTCCGGACAACGCTTGCCCCCTACGTATTACCGCGGCTGCTGGCACGTAGTTAGCCGGGGCTTTCTGGTCAGGTACCGTCAAGGTACAAGCAGTTACTCTTGTACTTGTTCTTCCCTGACAACAGAGCTTTACGACCCGAAGGCCTTCATCGCTCACGCGGCGTTGCTCCGTCAGACTTTCGTCCATTGCGGAAGATTCCCTACTGCTGCCTCCCGTAGGAGTCTGGGCCGTGTCTCAGTCCCAGTGTGGCCGATCACCCTCTCAGGTCGGCTATGCATCGTCGCCTTGGTGGGCCGTTACCCCACCAACTAGCTAATGCACCGCGGGCCCATCTGTAAGTGACAGCCGAAACCGTCTTTCCATTTCCGATCAGGAGAAAGGAAATACTATCCGGTATTAGCCCCGGTTTCCCGGAGTTATCCCAGTCTTACAGGCAGGTTGCCCACGTGTTACTCACCCGTCCGCCGCTCATTCCGCCAGATTCACCCCGAAGGGGTCATCTGGTTTCCTGCGCTCGACTTGCATGTATTAGGCACGCCGCCAGCGTTCGTCCTGAGCCAAGATCAAACTCTCCATGAAAGTGTTGATGCATTGCTCGTCAGAGCTGACGTTGATCTTACGATCATGTCGTTTAGTTCGTAATTGGTTGTTTTGTTCAGTTTTCAAAGATCAATTTCGTTCTGCCGCTCACTTGGCGACTAGAACATCATATCATGTTTCAACTCTCGTTGTCAACATGTTTTTTTGTTTACGCTGCTTCCTTATGAAGCAGCTTGAATAATATATCATGTTTCATAACATAATACAATACTCTATTTAAGGAAAATAAAAGACTCCTTCGCTGCAAAAGCAGTTGGAGTCCTCAACCTTGCCTGGCAGTGTCCTACTCTCACGGGGCGAACCCAACTACCATCGGCGCTGAAGAGCTTAACTGCTGTGTTCGGCATGGGAACAGGTGTGACCTCTTCGCTATTACCACCAGACAATTCAAGAATTCATATGGAATGAACCCTCAAAACTAGATAAGAAACATTCATGCTGTACATCTCATGCGTGCCAAGCACCGGAGTGCTTGGTCTTTGGCGTTGACTTACTAAGGGATCTGGCGCTGCGGCTAGATCCAGCTCCAAGGGCCAGAAACTATGGCCTAAGCGATAAATCCCTTCGTGAAGAAGTACACTCCACTACGGGCTTTCTCGCTTATTCCTACGTTTCTAAACGGCCTTTTCCGCTTTTCGTTTTTTAGTTAAGTCCTCGATCGATTAGTATTCGTCAGCTGCACGTGTCACCACGCTTCCACCTCGAACCTATCTACCTCATCGTCTCTGAGGGATCTTACTCATTTAAAATGATGGGAAGTCTCATCTTGAGGGGGGCTTCATGCTTAGATGCTTTCAGCACTTATCCCTTCCGCACGTAGCTACCCAGCTGTGCTCCTGGCGGAACAACTGGTGCACCAGCGGTGCGTCCATCCCGGTCCTCTCGTACTAAGGACAGCTCCTCTCAAACTTCCAACGCCCACGACGGATAGGGACCGAACTGTCTCACGACGTTCTGAACCCAGCTCGCGTACCGCTTTAATGGGCGAACAGCCCAACCCTTGGGACCGACTACAGCCCCAGGATGCGATGAGCCGACATCGAGGTGCCAAACCTCCCCGTCGATGTGGACTCTTGGGGGAGATAAGCCTGTTATCCCCGGGGTAGCTTTTATCCGTTGAGCGACGGCCCTTCCATACGGCACCGCCGGATCACTAAGCCCGACTTTCGTCCCTGCTCGACTTGTAGGTCTCGCAGTCAAGCTCCCTTCTGCCTTTGCACGCTACGAATGATTTCCAACCATTCTGAGGGAACCTTTGGGCGCCTCCGTTACTCTTTGGGAGGCGACCGCCCCAGTCAAACTGCCCACCTGACACTGTCTCCGAACCGGATGACGGTTCTGGGTTAGAATGTCAATACAGCCAGGGTGGTATCCCACGGATGCCTCCGCCGAAGCTGGCGCTCCGGTTTCCAAGGCTCCCACCTATCCTGTACAAGCTGTACCAACATTCCATATCAGGCTACAGTAAAGCTCCACGGGGTCTTTCCGTCCTGTCGCGGGTAATGCGCATCTTCACGCATAGTATAATTTCACCGGGTCTCTCGTTGAGACAGTGCCCAAGTCGTTGCACCTTTCGTGCGGGTCGGAACTTACCCGACAAGGAATTTCGCTACCTTAGGACCGTTATAGTTACGGCCGCCGTTTACTGGGGCTTCGGTTCACAGCTTCGGGACGAAGTCCCTAACCATTCCCCTTAACCTTCCAGCACCGGGCAGGTGTCAGCCCCTATACTTCGCCTTACGGCTTTGCAGAGACCTGTGTTTTTGCTAAACAGTCGCTTGGGCCTTTTCACTGCGGCTTCTCCTAAAAAGAAGCACCCCTTCTCCCGAAGTTACGGGGTCATTTTGCCGAGTTCCTTAACGAGAGTTCTCCCGATCATCTTCGGTTACTCACCGTGCCTACCTGTGTCGGTTTGCGGTACGGGCACCTATTTCCTCACTAGAGGCTTTTCTTGGCAGTGTGAAATCAGGAACTTCGGTACTAAATTTCCCTCCCCATAACCGCCTGGAATCATGTTGAGTGGATTTGCCTGCTCAACTTCCTCACGGCTTGGACGCGCATGACCAGCAGCGCGCTTTCCTTATCCTCCTGCGTCCCCCCATCGTTCAAGCGGATTTAGGTGGTACAGGAATATCAACCTGTTATCCATCGCCTACGCCTTTCGGCCTCGGCTTAGGCCCCGACTAACCCTGAGCGGACGAGCCTTCCTCAGGAAACCTTGGGCTTTCGATGAAAGAGATTCTCACTCTTTTTTCGCTACTCATACCGGCATTCTCACTTCTAAGCGCTCCAGCCGTCCTCACGATCGACCTTCACAGCCCTTAGAACGCTCTCCTACCACTGACATCGTAGATGTCAATCCGCAGCTTCGGTGGTGTGTTTAGCCCCGGTATATTTTCGGCGCAGCGTCACTCGACCAGTGAGCTATTACGCACTCTTTCAATGATGGCTGCTTCTAAGCCAACATCCTGGTTGTCTAAGCAACGCCACATCCTTTTCCACTTAACACACACTTTGGGACCTTAGCTGGCGGTCTGGGCTGTTTCCCTTTCGACCATGAACCTTATCACCCATGGTCTGACTCCCAAAGTAGATTGATTGGCATTCGGAGTTTGACTGAATTCGGTAACCCGATGAGGGCCCCTAGTCCAATCAGTGCTCTACCTCCAACCATCATCCTTTGAGGCTAGCCCTAAAGCTATTTCGGAGAGAACCAGCTATCTCCGTGTTCGATTGGCATTTCACCCCTACCCACACCTCATCCCCGCACTTTTCAACGTGCGTGGGTTCGGGCCTCCAGTCAGTGTTACCTGACCTTCACCCTGGACATGGGTAGATCACACGGTTTCGGGTCTACGACCACCTACTATGTCGCCCTATTCAGACTCGCTTTCGCTGCGGCTCCGTCTTTTCAACTTAACCTTGCAGGGGATCGTAACTCGCCGGTCCATTCTACAAAAGGTACGCCGTCACCCATTAACGGGCTTCGACTACTTGTAGGCACACGGTTTCAGGTTCTATTTCACTCCCCTTCCGGGGTGCTTTTCACCTTTCCCTCACGGTACTGGTTCACTATCGGTCACTAGGGAGTATTTAGCCTTGGGAGATGGTCCTCCCGGATTCCGACGGAATTTCACGTGTTCCGCCGTACTCAGGATACACTCCGGAGGAAACCACATTTCAAGTACAGGGCTCTTACCTTCTATGGCGGGCCATTCCAAGCCGCTTCGTCTACATGGTTTCTTTGTAACTCCAAAGGAGTGTCCTACAACCCCAGAAGGCAAGCCTTCTGGTTTGGGCTGATTCCGTTTCGCTCGCCGCTACTTGGGAAATCGCATTTGCTTTCTCTTCCTCCGGGTAATGAGATGTTTCAGTTCCCCGGGTCTGCCTCGCATCACCTATGTATTCAGTAATGCGTACTATCCAATAACGGATAGCGGGTTCCCCCATTCGGAAATCTCCGGATCAAAGCTTACTTACAGCTCCCCGAAGCATATCGGTGTTAGTCCCGTCCTTCATCGGCTCCTAGTGCCAAGGCATCCACCGTGCGCCCTTCTTCACTTAACTAATAACGCATGATGCATTAAATCGCGACAATATATATTGTCTTGCTTTAAAGTTTGATGTTCTGGCATGTTGTTTCTTATCTAGTTTTCAAGGTTCACATAATGGTGGAGCCTAGCGGGATCGAACCGCTGACCTCCTGCGTGCAAAGCAGGCGCTCTCCCAGCTGAGCTAAGGCCCCGAATAAAAAATAGATGGTGGGCCTAAGTGGACTCGAACCACCGACCTCACGCTTATCAGGCGTGCGCTCTAACCAGCTGAGCTATAGGCCCATCTATAAGGATATGCAGTTTACAGCTTGATCCTTCAAAACTGAACAAACAACCCAATTACGTGTCTACTACGAAGTAGTAGTTCCAATTATCCTTAGAAAGGAGGTGATCCAGCCGCACCTTCCGATACGGCTACCTTGTTACGACTTCACCCCAATCATTGATCCCACCTTCGGCGGCTGGCTCCAAAAGGTTACCTCACCGACTTCGGGTGTTACCAACTCTCGTGGTGTGACGGGCGGTGTGTACAAGGCCCGGGAACGTATTCACCGCGGCATGCTGATCCGCGATTACTAGCGATTCCGGCTTCATGCAGGCGAGTTGCAGCCTGCAATCCGAACTGAGAATGGTTTTATGGGATTTGCTTAGCCTCGCGGCTTCGCTGCCCTTTGTACCATCCATTGTAGCACGTGTGTAGCCCAGGTCATAAGGGGCATGATGATTTGACGTCATCCCCACCTTCCTCCGGTTTGTCACCGGCAGTCACTCTAGAGTGCCCAACTGAATGCTGGCAACTAGAATCAAGGGTTGCGCTCGTTGCGGGACTTAACCCAACATCTCACGACACGAGCTGACGACAACCATGCACCACCTGTCACGCTGTCCCCGAAGGGAACGCCTTGTCTCCAAGGTTGTCAGCGGATGTCAAGACCTGGTAAGGTTCTTCGCGTTGCTTCGAATTAAACCACATGCTCCACCGCTTGTGCGGGCCCCCGTCAATTCTTTTGAGTTTCAGCCTTGCGGCCGTACTCCCCAGGCGGAGTGCTTAATGCGTTAACTTCAGCACTAAGGGGCGGAAACCCCCTAACACCTAGCACTCATCGTTTACGGCGTGGACTACCAGGGTATCTAATCCTGTTTGCTCCCCACGCTTTCGCGCCTCAGCGTCAGTTACAGACCAGAGAGTCGCCTTCGCCACTGGTGTTCCTCCACATATCTACGCATTTCACCGCTACACGTGGAATTCCACTCTCCTCTTCTGCACTCAAGTTCCCCAGTTTCCAATGACCCTCCACAGTTAAGCTGTGGGCTTTCACATCAGACTTAAGAAACCGCCTACGCGCCCTTTACGCCCAATAATTCCGGACAACGCTTGCCCCCTACGTATTACCGCGGCTGCTGGCACGTAGTTAGCCGGGGCTTTCTGGTCAGGTACCGTCAAGGTACAAGCAGTTACTCTTGTACTTGTTCTTCCCTGACAACAGAGCTTTACGACCCGAAGGCCTTCATCGCTCACGCGGCGTTGCTCCGTCAGACTTTCGTCCATTGCGGAAGATTCCCTACTGCTGCCTCCCGTAGGAGTCTGGGCCGTGTCTCAGTCCCAGTGTGGCCGATCACCCTCTCAGGTCGGCTATGCATCGTCGCCTTGGTGGGCCGTTACCCCACCAACTAGCTAATGCACCGCGGGCCCATCTGTAAGTGACAGCCGAAACCGTCTTTCCATTTCCGATCAGGAGAAAGGAAATACTATCCGGTATTAGCCCCGGTTTCCCGGAGTTATCCCAGTCTTACAGGCAGGTTGCCCACGTGTTACTCACCCGTCCGCCGCTCATTCCGCCAGATTCACCCCGAAGGGGTCATCTGGTTTCCTGCGCTCGACTTGCATGTATTAGGCACGCCGCCAGCGTTCGTCCTGAGCCAAGATCAAACTCTCCATGAAAGTGTTGATGCATTGCTCGTCAGAGCTGACGTTGATCTTACGATCATGTCGTTTAGTTCGTAATTGGTTGTTTTGTTCAGTTTTCAAGAATCAAGTTGTTGTCGCTCGTTTCAGCGACTAGAACATCTTATCATGTCTCAATTGTTTTTGTCAACAACTTTTTTAAAAAACTTGATAATCTGTCCGGCACGTTTTTTTGTCTTACCTTAGCGCCGTTTAACAGTATACGACCTATTTCGATATGAGTCAACAGCTTTTTTCTATTAATTTTCAAAAGCCGCCGAGAGGCCCTTGTATGGAGCTATCTGACTATAGAAGGGAAACGCCATCCATGGGCCAGCATCAGTCCATTTTAACATAAAGGAAAGCTCCGCATCCAACGGAGCTTTCCTACTTTTCCTCTATTCCTATCACAGGTGGCTTTGATGATTTCCTTCAGATGACAGTAAATCCTGCAGTCAATGTCTGGAGAGTCTTCTTCATTGAGCATGTAAACGCCATTGTCATTCCCGCATTCCAATGGAGAAAGAAACGATTACTGCCGCACCTATCAACACCCCGCAAACGAGCACATTCTGCAGCGTACACCCAGAGGATATCCCCCTCGTTTCTGTTTCATTCATGAGGCTGTCCCTTCTCCACACCCGAGAGCGTATGCCGTGAGAAGTCATCCAATGGCTGTGCTTCCCATCAATCAAGTTGCAGGGGCTTCTTTCAAACATGACATCTTACTGATTCCGAAGTCATAACAGAGAGCGCAGCTGCTAAGATTACTCCCCCTAATGCCACCAGCAGGGTGCCGACCTCTGCACCGGGTGCTTTTCTTTGCTTTTCAGTTCATTATAGCTGCCTGCTTCCAGCCTTCACTTCTTCCTCCGTCAATCCGTCTTAAGAGGTCCAAGAGCATGTAGACTTCTTTTGCATCCATTCGATCGGCCTCCATTCGCTCCGATCCGCTTGCTCTCCTATTGGTGTCCCCCAGCTGACCGAAATAGAATCATTTTTTGTAAAAATATTGTCCTTTCTATGTAACAGTTGCAGACAAGCATCATGTTCGGGGACAGGCATGCATAGAATGGAACTACATTACGGGAGCAGCGAAGGGAATGATATGCATGCAGCACTTTTATGTATTCCGTTTCAACAAATGGAAAAGATGGGCATTCGTCGTTGCAGCAGCAATGTTCACGGCACTGATCATCTGGATGGAGACGAGCAGTTCATTATCCGTCTTTTCCTCAAAGGAAAAACCAGCAGCCCTGACTCAAGGAAGCAAGGATGAGCCTAATATTGCCCTCACCTTCAATATAAGCTGGGGAGATACGCAAGCCATCCCTATACTGGATGAATTGAAAGAACAGAATGTGAAAGCAACCTTCTTTGTCAGCGGCGAATGGGCAGAGCGACATCCGCAAATCGTCGATCGCATCGTCGAAGATAAGCATGAACTCGGAATGATGGGATACCGTTACAAGAGCTATATCGAACAAGAGCCTGCCCAAATAAGAAAGGATCTATCCTACGCTAAAGAGATATTCCGGAAACTCGGTCACGAGGATATCGAATTAGTCCGTGCGCCAACAGGAGATTTCACAACAGAGATTATTCAATTGTCCGAGACGCTCGGCTTGAAGGTGATCCAATACAGTGTGAATCCGCAGGACTGGCGCAATCCGGGCACGCAGCTCATCGTCGATGAAGTCATGGAGGAAGCAAGCAATGGCGATATCATCCAGCTGCATGCTTCCGACTCCGTCAAACAGACCGAAAAGGCCCTGGAAACCATCCTTCCGGCACTGAAGAATAAAGGCTATCATTATGTGACAGTCAGCGAATTGATTGCCGGGGGATCCCCGGAGCTGAAAGAAGTGAATTGATGCATAAACATGGCTCCTTCTGCGCAAAGTAAGTGTACTTACTAAAAGTGGAAGGAGCACGTGATTATGTTTGTACGGTTAGTGCCGATCCTGATATTATCCCTATTCGTGCTTGCTTCATGCACAGGCGGGCAAGCCGCCGAAAGCAGCCAGCCGGATTATGATACGACCAAGCAGATGGTCGCCGATATATTGAAGACGGATGAAGGCAAGAAAGCCATTTCGGAAGTGATGTCTGATGAGACGATGCAGGATTTGGTTTCGCTGGATGCCAGCAAAGTGGAAGATGCCATCAATAAATCATGGACCTCGGAAGAAGGACAGAAATTCTGGAAAGAACGCTTCGAGGATCCGGAATTTGTAGCTGCTTTCGCGAAAAATATCGGACCTGAGCAGAAGAAGCTTGTCAAAGATTTGATGAATGATTCCGATTTCCAAAAGCAGCTCCTGCAGCTCCTGCAGGATCCGAAGGTACAGGAGCAAATGCTGAATGTGATGAAAAGCCAGGAATTCCGAAAAGAACTGGAAAAGACAATCCAAGAGTCCGCTGAAACACCTATGTTTGAACAGAAGCTGATGCAAACCGTCCAAAAAGCATTGGAAGAAGCCCAGTCAAAACAGAAAGAAGAAGCAAAATGACGGAAACCACCTCTGCTATAGCAAGTGTAAATACGAGGCTACAGCACTCCTGCTTCAAGGTTGTATTACAAAAGCCAAATAAAAAGCTGAGAGCAAATACTCTCAGCTTTTTGGTCATTGCATATATTTTTCCAGGATCGCTCTTGCCAAGTCATCATACGCATCTCCAAGCGGATGATCCTCCTGGTAGACAGCCGGTGCAAAGACGCCTTCTTCTTTATAAGGCTGCGCCAGAGGCAAGCGGCCGATCACTTCCGTATCAAGTGCATCTGCAAGCTTGTCCCCGCCTCCTTGGCCGAATACATATTCTTTCTCACCTGTGGCCTGCACTTCGTAATATGCCATGTTTTCCACGACGCCGAGGATTTCATGCTCGGTTCGGATAGCCATCTGCCCGGCACGCGCCGCGACGAAGGCTGCATTAGGATGCGGTGTAGTGACGATGATCTCCTTGGAGGATGGCAGCATCGTATGAATATCCAAGGCCACATCCCCTGTCCCCGGAGGAAGATCGACAAGCAAGTAGTCCAAATCATCGCCCCATTGCACTTCCTTGAAGAAGCTTGTCAGCATTTTTCCAAGCATTGGGCCGCGCCAGATGACCGGACCATTGTCCTCGACGAAGAAGCCCATGGAAATGACTTTCACGCCAAAACGCTCCACTGGTGTGATTTTGTCATCGACTACTTCCGGGCGCTTCTCGATACCCATCATTTCCGGCACACTGAAGCCGTATATATCCGCATCGATGATACCGACCTTGAAGCCGATTCGGGCCAGTGCCACTGCCAAGTTGACCGTGACGGTTGATTTACCGACACCGCCTTTACCGCTGGCAATGTTGATGAATTTCGTTTTCGTATCTTTATCCAGCAATGACTTCTGCTTGCCGGAGGATTGGGTTTGGCTATAGCGGTCCACGATTTCCTGCGGAAGCTGATCGAAACGCAGACCCACCGTGGCTGCCCCTGCACTTTTCAGGACATTGACAACCTCCTGCTGCAGCTGCATCTGTTCAGCTGTATTCGTCTTGCCAACCAAAATCTTCACGCTGACATGACGTTTCTCTTCCTTGATCCGGATATCTGCGATGGCGCCGGTTTCACCCAGCGTCGTATGTAGAAAAGGATCTTCGATATCATTCAAAAGCTCCCGTACTTTTTCTTCTGTCACCATGTGAACGCCCCCTACCTAGCTTGTTCCGGAAAACGGTTTCCAGACTGCTTTTACCGCTAGTATAACACATCTTTAAGACTGCTAGGCAAGCGGCGCTCGGTCATTCATCCTCCGGTATCTTCTCTGTCGTGTAACGGAGAATGCCTTCATAAATACTGAAGGCCATTCTATCCTGGTACGATGTATCCTTCAAGAGCTCCAACTCCTGCGGATTCGACATGAATCCGATCTCGACAAGCGCTCCTGTAGGTTCCGCATGTTTCAGAAGATACATCGTATTCAAGGCCAGCGGTACTCGTTTCGTATTTTCCAGATTGCGCTTGATTTCATCCTGGATAAAAGTAGCCAACGCTTTACTGCCTTCCCTGTTTTCATTATAAAACGTCTGGGCTCCTGACCATCTCGTAGAAAGCAATGCATTTGTATGGATGCTGATATAAAAGTCTGCTTCCTTTTCTTCGATAAAGGCTACCCGATTCCGGATATCCTCTGATTTACGATTGGAGAGTCCTTTTGTATCTTCATCTGCCAAATCCGCATCGTCTTCCCTGGTCAGATAGACAAGCGCCCCTGCTTGCTGCAAATAATCCCGGAGCATTTTGGAGACGGCTAACGTAATTCCTGCCTCCTGTGTGCCATCTGCACCTTCCGCCCCGCCATCCACACCGCCATGACCCGGATCGATTACGATCGTCTTCCCGGCTAATGGCAAAGACCAGGAATGGGAAGATTCTTCTGTGGTGACGATTTTCGGTACATAGTACGCGAGCAGCATGATAAACAACGCTGATGCCATGGCTCCTGCAATCCATCTTCTTGTCATTCGTACTTCCTCCCATACCGCGCATTTGTACACTATATGGGACAACCATTCCGGATATACGCTCTTCTTTTGGAAATTATGCCGGCACTGGTATAATGAAGCTAGCAATAAATCAACAAGTATGACAGAAAAGGACGTACAACATGAAATTCGATAATCAGACGAAACGCTTGTATTTGAATGTCGGGATCTATATCGTGCTGGGCGGACTGAGTGCTTTACTCTATTTGCTCCATGACAACCTGGTCATTGTGGGTATCTGCTTGCTCGTCAGCTACCTGATCAGTTACGGCATCTCCAATTCGCTTTTCCCCCGCACAAAAGATACCATCTACCCGAAGGATGAAAGGAAGTAGTTAGGTTGGCAAACTATATCATGGATCTGCGTGAAGTGGTGGGCAGCCGGCCGCTGGTCATGGCTGGCGCCGGTGTGATCGTCCGGAATGAGTTCGGCGAGCTGCTCCTGCAGCTGAGATCGGATACGAAGGATTGGGGGCTTCCGGGCGGGGCTCTGGAGCTGGGAGAGTCATTGGAGGATACAGCCAGGCGCGAGCTTTTCGAGGAGACGGGTCTTCGTGCAGAACGCTTCGGTTTCCTGCGTGTATGTTCCGGGCCCGAGTTCTATGCCAAGTACCCGAATGGGGATGAAGTATACAATGTCATTTCTGTTTATGAGGCCTACGACATTTCAGGAGAATTCACCATGCTTGATGGGGAAAGCCTTGATTTGCGGTATTTCCCTCTAGATGACCTGCCAGAACTCAATCACATCACGCAAAAAATGCTTTCAGGCTTACTCATTCCATAAAGGGGCACGAACATGACAAGAAAAACCTGGATGTACTTATTCATCATGCTGAGCGGTTTTGCAATGGGCATCTATAACAACTTCACCAATACAGGAACGCTGATGCTCATGACGGTGCTCCTTGCGGCTGCAGTAATCATGATTCTCTTCAACATAAGCATATGGCTCAGGAACCGGGGACAAAAAAAACGATAGGAGTGTTCGCATTGAACCAGATCAATTTGATTTGTTTAGGTGTCAAAGATATGCAAGCTTCACTCGCATTTTACCGTGATGGCTTGGATTTTGAGACAAGCGTAAAGGAAAACTCACCGAATATCGTCTTTTTCAACAATAGGGGAACGAAGCTTGAACTCTTCCCGCTTGAAGAATTGCAGAAGGATATCAATGCAGATAATCCGCCTCAAGCTGCTCCCGGCTTCCCCGGCTTTACACTGGCCTACAATGCAAAAACTGCACAAGAAGTGGATTATGTGATTGACAAAGCTGCCCGTGCAGGTGCCACGATCGTCAAGCAGCCGCAGCGTGTCGATTGGGGCGGCTACAGCGGTTATTTCACCGATCCCGACGGCTATTATTGGGAAGTGGCATTCAGCGAGCATTGGAAGTTCGACGAACATAATATGCTGATCATCGAGTAAGCAAAAAGCCAGAAGCTTGTACGCTTCTGGCTTTTTATTGCGGTTCTACGTGGACATTGACCCAATATACCCCGTGCTCCCGTTTCAGGGTCTTCTCGACTGTCGTTGCCACATCATGGGCTTTTCGGATATCCAGTGTGGAATTGACCAAAATCTCGGTATCGACGATGGCATTATTGCCATAGCTTCTGGCCTTCATTGTCTTGATGCCTTTTACCCCTTGAATCTGCATAATGGTTTCTGTATATGCAGCCATCAGTGTTTCATCGAATCCATCGGTAAGCTGGTGGGAAGAGGATGTGAAAATATCCCAAGCAGTCTTACATATGATCAAGCCAACGATGATTGCTGCCAGCGGATCCAGCCAAGGCAAACCAAGCTGGGAGCCGACGATGCCGACCACTGTACCCACGCTCACAAGGGCATCGGACAAATTATCCTTTGCTGCCGCCTTAACAGATTGACTGTTTATTTTTGATCCGAGCCGCATATTATATCGATACACGAAGAGCATGACGATGGCCCCGAATACGCCTGTCCAAGCGGCGAGCATATCCGGCGCCTCATTGGAACCATCAAATATATTCAATACAGCTGTATACAGCACTTGCAGACCGACTGTCATCATGATGAAGGAAGCAATAAGACTTGCGACCGTCTCCGCTTTCCAGTGACCATACGGATGATCTGCATCCGGCGGTTTCCGCGCCAGCTTGAGTCCGATCAGCACAGCAACGGAAGCCACGATATCCGTAGCATTATTCAAACCATCCGCTCGCAAAGCAGCAGACCCACTAATGAATCCGATAATCAATTTTAAACAGGACAAGACGAGATAAGCACCGATACTGATATAGACTCCGCGCTCTCCCATCTTCAACTCCTTGTATTTTTCATTTTCCAACGCCTCGTCAGCCCTTTCATTCCAGTTCCATCATCATATCAGCCGACCAACGGGTGGGTCTATAGCAACGTTTTTTCAAACTGCCATATGAATAGCCGACAGCTAATAGTTTTTCCCTGAGCAAAAGAACAGATAATTCCTAAAAGCACAGCTAATCAAACGATTGATCAAAAAAAGGCACCATCCGCCCATCGATGCATAAGCTAGCGTGAGGAAGGAGCGATGATCAGTTGAATAACAATATCAGCATTGTCGAAGAGGAAAGATATGAATTCATCGCCACGGTGATATCCTATATAGGCCTGGCCTTATCCCTGATCGGCGCAACGATCGCCCTTTACATTTCATATGTATCTTATAAAAGATCTGTCAGCAACGCTGTATCTGGGAACGGCGGCATTGCAGGAATTACATCAACCGTCATTGCATAAGCATGAAGCTGCCTCTTGTTTGCTACAATGTAACGGGGGCACTTTTTATTAAGAATACGAAAGACAAGCCTAAGGAGGATGAAGTATGAAGGAAGACTTGGAACAACGCATCCGTTTGCTTGAGCTCGAGATAGAGAAAATGAAAGAGGAAAACAAACGACCCCAGCATACCTGGATATGGGCCTTCGTTCCAATTCTTGCATTGCTTATTCCGATAGCTGCCATCCTTCGCGATACATTCAATTAAAAAACGCTCATTAGGCAGCTGTCCTGCGCCTTCCGCTCTTTGCCCTCATACACTGGCACAGAAAGGAAGGTGTTTTCATGCAAGATCAAAACCATACGCTTGTTCCATATCAAGCTGACGAACAAGTTCCATATTCCTATCCGGTCTATACGGATGAATACCGCCGCCGGCCTGGTTTTGGATTTGGCTACGGCCGTCCTGGGTTCGGTTATGGCGCTCCATTCCTTGGCGGTGTCATTGGCGGGCTGATCGGCAGCAGTTTGCTTTATCCGCCTTATTATTACCGCCCCCGGCCTTACCCATACTACCCTTATCCATACCCGTATTACACATATCCTTACTACGGATATGGATATTAATCTATCAGAGAGGGAGGACACTCCCTCTTTTTAATTTTTTATTGTACTTAGAATTTTGTTGATGATATTTAAAACGTCATTTTCATCCCTTATGACAAATTGATGGTCTGCCTCATCTGCCGAGGGCTCCCCTGCTTCATCCATCTGCCTGTCCAGGATCTGCCCGAATCCGGAAACAGTCCGAAGCATGGCCGTGTCCCGATTTCCATCAGCTATCCGCCTTCTCAGCGTGGTTTCCGGCAAGTCAAAATAAACGATGATGCTGGTAAATCCCTGATTCCGGTAATAATCCAGAAGTTTTGTCCGAGAAGTGCGATTAAGATTGGCATTGCTGATTATCAAATGTGCATCTGTCTTCTTTACCGCGTAATCGATTATAGTTTGTGTGATTGCATATTTCAGATCATTTGGACCAGACTGCGGGAGCAGCTCCTGATAGTGATTCCGTAAAAAAAGTGCATGGACATCTTGATCAATAACAACAGCATTCCTCAAGTCTTTTTTTAATTCCTTTGCAAATGTTGTCTTTCCGCTATGAGTTTTTCCAACTGTCATAATGACGAATCTTTCCATACATATCCTCCAATCCATAATTTGGGTCTATATGGTATATTTAGTTTATCAGAGAGGAAAAAGACATGAAACGATTCCTTCTTTACTTCATTCCTGCTTGCTACATATCTGGGTCTATGCGGCCAAGGTCTTGCATACTGGATGCAGGAGCATGTGTATGATACATGGCTTATCTATTATGTGACGGATTTTTGTATAATAAGTATCATCTTGTATCTAATAGCTATGCTTCTCTTAATATTATTCACACGTAAACAGAAAGGCGATGCACCAACTTACGTGATTTCAATGCTGTTCATAGCTGGACCAGTGTCCCTACGGTCTTTTTTTTGCAACCATCATGTGGTGGGGATAAAAAGATGCAGCAGCTTTTTATAGATTTTGATTTTTACACCTAGCTTTCAAGATCTTGCCCATCTTTGTCCTTTGATCAGAAGCAGAGAGCGTCTTCCCCGCCTCATACTTGCATGAAGCGGTCGGCTCGGACCTGCGGTAAAGTAATATTATCAGCTAACCAAGGCATTTACACGGAAGAGGGCATATAGGGTATTGAAAGTATTTAAGCGTTATTGACTAAACACCTTAAAGGGGAATAAACAGATGACGAAACAATACAACCAAGTGAAAGAATTCCATCTGGCATTCGATCATTTGCACAATGATAAACCTACTCCCATGAGCGAAGAGACAGCACTGAAACGTGCAGTATGGTCAGGGGAAGAATTGATCGAATTGCTATACGCCACTGCAGGTGGTAACATCCCTGAGTTCGAAAAGCTCTATGAACGATTCCTGGCCGGCTTGGAGAAAGCCAAATCTAAAATGAGTGCGGAGCAAAAGCCAGTGGAAGATATTCTTGTTGCCCAAGCAGATGCACTGATCGATGAGGCATATTTTAATAATGGTTCCTTCGCCATTCTAGGGGTTGAGCCAGAGCCACTGTTTGATATTGTACATCAAGCCAATATGGGCAAGCTGCACAACGGTGTTGCTAAGTATCGGGAAAGTGACGGGAAAGTACTCAAACCGAAAAACTGGGAAAGGGATTTTGCTCCTGAAAAAAGATTGAAAGCTGAAATCGAGCGTCAAGCGAATACATAAGCTAAGATTATCATTCGGTTCCGCTAAAGGAGGCATACCACCATTGGTATGCCTCCTTCAATAACCGCTGCCCCTGCGGCTCATTTTCACAAATGCGGCGATGAGCATCAAGGCTCCAGGCAAGAGGAAGTATAATAGCACGCCATAGATACCGACTGCTGCAGCTGCAATCAGCAGGACTCCAGCGAGCACTGGTTTGCGCTCAATCAGGATGGCGCCGATAATACCCAGAATGCCAGCTGCAATTCCGAGCAGCCCGAAGTTGCCCACTGTATACGAATCGTCGATCAAAGTGAAAAACATGGCTAGGAGTGAAGCGATGATACCAAATATGCCTCCTGCCGTTGCGACTGTTTTCATAGAAAAGTCTCCCTTCATTTGCTGCATGATATTTCTATATCACCCCGGCACGAAGCTAAACATCTCCACGCAAAAAAGGGAATAAATCACTATCCATGATCTATTCCTTCAACTCATTCATCAAATATGCCGGATCATCGGAAAAGATACCATCCACTTCGTATTGGAGCATCTCCTTTGTCCACTCTCTTTCGTCACCTCGGTAATAAGCATGGATCTCCAATTCATGCTGCTGAATCAAGTCTACTGTCGCTTCGTCCAAGATCCCGGCATAAATGCCGACACCAATTGCCGTTCCGCTTAATGCTTGAAGATCCTTTTCATCGAGCCGCTCGACATCTTTCTTCTTCAGCAGCTGTACAAGCGTAAGCTGCGGATCCAGTTCATGCAAGGTGCGAATGCTGTCTTTACTGAACGACTGCAGGAGGACTTGATCCCTGGGGATAGCATACTGCCCCAGCAATTGCAGTAATTCTTCCTCCATGACAAGCTCTCCTGCTTCATCCTCCCTCGTTTCGATATAATAATGCACTTCACTGCCATACCAATCCAAAATTTCTCCCAAGGTAGGTACCGTTTGCCCTTCCCCGGCGTCGAGTGACTTTATCTCCTCCAAGGTCAGCTCCTCGACCAAGCCCTTGCCATCTGTCGTCCTATCGACCGTTTCATCATGCATGGCAACCAGTTCACCATCCGCTGTCCTGCGCAAATCGATCTCGATATAGTCTGCTCCATCCATCAGCGCCTGATCATAAGCAGAAAATGTATGCTCGGGCTGGACGGCCGAAGCTCCGCGATGTGCGATGATCAATGGATCATGATCCGTAACGCCGGAAGCTTCCGTTTGAATCGAGGAACAGCCAGTCAGAAGCAGCAGACCCGCCAATAAGAATGTAATAGATTGTCTCATACTGCTAACTTAATGGAGCACGATACGAATTACCATGCAGGCAGTGTTAAGATTGAAAACACGGGCCGACTGCAATTTACATTGTCTTTATATTAGGATGATATGTATCGATGAATGGATGGAATCTGCTGCATATTTCCCTTAACTCCCATTGATCCGTCATAACCAAATCCAACACATCGGCGCTGATATATAACACACGATCTTTTGTATGGAACATAAGCTTGGAACACTTTCTGCCTTGGGCGGTTTGTTTGCATAGGGCGTACACAGCGTCTGCGGCAATGTCTTTAACCGTCATGGCCATGTATTTAGTTCCTTCCTCGCCTGTCAGGTGAGTTTTCTTCCAATTGGAAATTCTGACAGCATCCTTCAAGTGCTGCTTCTCCCAAATTCGTGTCGAACCTATATAATAACCAATAATGCCTGTCATAGATATGTGTGAATGTACAGGAAAGATAGAATGAACAAACTCCCGAAGAATAGGCAGATACGAATTATTCTCGAAATCGGAAGTCAACAGCCGCAGCCGATGGGAAGCAGGCGTTTGGAAATAGATCGTAGTATCAATATGGAAAAAATCCAGTTGTTCGATTGAAAAGCTCATCTAGAACTCCTTGCCTTTTAAATGAATTATGTTATGTTGCCAGTAAAAGGAGGGAATTTCATGACCGCATCCGAATGGCTGCTGGCACAAGGTCTATCTTTAAGAGATATCGATTTCATTGAAACGATGATTGTAAATCAGGCTGTCTACGAACAAGGAGGATTGAATCAAGAACAGTTAGTGACACTCATGCTCCGGCAATTCCCGCACCATACATATCGCGTCTATCCAATCATGACCATGACTGATTTCAGCAAGCTGCTGGTAATGAACAACCTTTCCGTCAATGGTCGGGAAATCATCAGCCGTTTTCGTAATCAGGGCTTATGTACGGCACTCTGTATCCGTATGCTCGAAGGATGAGTGATATCTTTTCGTTGATAGGCAAATTATGATTTTTTCACCTCGTAGTGCAGTTCCACAAATTGGTTGAATGTCCTCGTCTGTTTTAAATTAAGGCTAGCCTGGTACTCTCCTTCTTTGAACAAAGGTATCCCACTGCCATGAAGTACAGGTGCTAGTGTAAGAATCAATTCATCGACTAACTGCTCTTTCATAAATGCAGAGAGAAGCTCCCCGCCGCCAACAATCCACATACTTTTTCCTCTTGCTGTTTCAGCTGATTGGTAAAGGATACAATATCCCCATGGACAAACTGTACATGTTCCGTACTTTTTTTCATCGGTTCGCGTAAAGACATAACAAGCTTTATTCTGATAGGGAACGTCTTCTGCATGGTCCATTATCCAATCATATGTCCGCTTCCCCACCAACACCGTATCCACCGTTTCATAGAATTCTGTATAGCCGTTATCCCCTTCACCTTCCACAGAATAGAGCCAATCCAGAAATCCTCCTTGGTTGCCATATAACCATCCAGACTTGTGGCAAAGAATAGTACAAGCTTACGTTCGGACATAACAGAACCCACCATATTTCTTTTTTCCAGTGTATCAAAGCACCACATAAATCGATAGACAAAAAAAGACCCCCACCCAATCAGTTGAGAGTCTTTCGTCTGTATCCCCTAACGTTTTGAGAAATATATAGATAATTTACAAGTGAATTGATTACATCATAATCCATTTATATCAATGTTTCTTGAAATTAAAATGACATATGAACCAAAGTGATTGATGTTAGTTGAATACATTATCAACTTACTTTCCAGAATTCTGGGCGCGTTGTTTATGCCACACTCGCCCCGTTGATTAAGGACTTGAGGGGATACGCCAACGATTCCTGTTTTTTCGGGCGATTTTAATCCAGTAGATAATACTTGAAAAGCTTCTTATTGGATCATTGTCATACCGGGAAAGACGATATTATCACTGGAGAAAAATTATCGGCACATTCGGGCCAAAATGGCCATATATTTTACGAATCGCTGCTACCCCCTAAATCGAGGCCTCACTAACTTTAACTGACCGTCAACGCCTACCGCTGAACCGTTTGATTGCTTCCTCGGTAACCGGCTCGAAGAGGTTAACGAGGTTGCCGTCGGGATCACGGAACAGCACAGAACGATTCCCCCACGGCATCGTGGTCGGTTCCTTTACCCAATCATCCACAAACAGCTTCAAGCGCGCGTATTCGACTTCGACATCATCAACGCGGAATTCGATGATAACAGTCTGATTGTTGGCCACCACTACGCAACCAGCACCGAATAGTTGTGCCGTCTGAGAGTGACCGATTGCCAGGGTGCATGGTGGCGTAACGAGTTCGGCAAAAACTGGCGCTGGGCGCTCTGCCGAAACACCCATGACTTTCTCATAGAACTCTACGAGACGATCCACGTCGTCGGTAATGATGCGTACAGAAGCGAAATTCACAAGATATCATCCTTCCTATAATAAATGTTACAATACGGTCCATATCATTTTGGGCCAGAACCAGCGAAACTTCCGCAAAGGAGCCATAGTAAATAGGTGACAAAAGTTCCAAGAAAGATCAGTATCGAAACAATTCACTTCATGCTGTAAGGGAAACCACTAAAATCAATGATGTTCATTTCCAACTTTCCCCTTTCCTCAAAGAGCCCATTAGAAGGCCGGAATTAGTCAGAAACTAGACCATCTGGTCCAACAACCATCCTTCCACGCCTGGTTGCGGCTCAATTAATCCAAAGTGTACCGCACTCGATGCAAGACATACTTCACATTTTTCTCCTACTCCTTTACGTTTACTTACTCCGATTATAAAAAAACGCTACTGACAACAGTATGTCAGTAGCGTTTTAATATTTTTTTGGCTTCCTCGCGAATCCGGTTTTGGAATGATTCTGGCTCCAATACAATCACATCGGCTCCCCATCCAAGCACCCATTGCAGCAATTCGTCCAGTTGACGAACGCGTAAGACCACATGCAATCCATCTTGATGCTCTTCTATATCCTCCATGTAATGATAGTTCGATTCCTTCACCTTATCTGCGATGTCATGGTTAAATCGAAGGCGAACTTGTAAGCACCGATCATCCAGAAGGGTGTACTCCCCTAAGTTAAAATTCGAAGGTAGTTCGAATCGTTCTTCCAGATCGATAAGTTCCGTCATGCGGGACAAACGGAAATGGCGAATCTCTTGGCGCAGGTAACATCGGGCCACGAGCATCCACGATCCTTGAACGAGCACCAATCCATAGGGAGCAACAGTACGAACACTATGACGATTCCCCTCGGAATCTGCAAGTCTTTTTGCATAATGAAAGCTGATCTTTCGCTCGTCTAATATTGCTTGACGAATCTTTTCTAGATATTCTTTTTCTTTTGACGGAGCGACCTGTTTATCGGAGATGAGCAAACGCACAGCCTTACGTACACGAGACGTTTCATTGCGAACGCTCTCTGTTAGAACGGCCTCGATTTTGCAGCGAGCGGCTTGAGCCCTGACACGATAATCATCATCAAATCGTTGTTCGATAAAGTCCGTTCCAATCAGCAAGCTCACGGCTTCTGGTACCGTGAAACTGATCGGCGGCACGAAATAACCTTCCATCAAGGAATATCCTGTACCAGGTGCTCCTATGATCGGTACGCCTGCTTCACTCAGCGCCTGAATGTCGCGGTAGATGGTCCGCACGCTAGTTTCAAATAAGGTCGCCAAATCTTCGGCCCGTACAACTTCTTTGCGTTGCAGTTCCAGTACGATGGCTAACAAACGGTCTGTTTTATTCATTGGTTGCCCCCTTGAATGCTTATTGCACAATAAACATACCACATCTTAAATGGAAAAGATGATTTAGGGAATCTGGAGTTGTTTGAGCATGGATGTGTATTAGCATCTATGCCGGAATCTCTACTAAATAAGGGCAAGGTTTCTGTTGGCAATTGATTGATTAAGGCAGTTCTTAATGAGGATCCATACAACCACGATAAAATCTTCATCGAAAGTCACTTTGTTTAATTTGTTAATGGAGCTGGTAACAAGGCTAGTATTATAAAAGAGGAGCATCGTATCGGGCGCAAGTTTTCCTACACAAACAGGGCAAACATAAAAGCTTTCTAAAACTTTTCCTGCAAAGAATGAAGCACAGCTCTGGGGACTTTAAGCAATCCGAACCATTAGCCGAACTATTAACGGATTATAACAATATTTCACGGTTTAAGGAATACGCACGCATCATTCTTATATGCTCAAGACATTGATATTGCATATATATCCAAACGATTAGGACATATAAACATGCAAAATAAACATGCAAACCAACACAAAATAATTATCTGGAATCAATCACACAAAAAAAGCACCAGCAAGATGCTGATGCTTTAAATCTGTTGAGTTCTCTATCCAGTTGATAATGTGAACCAACTTGAACCAAAGATCTCTTGTAAACGTTGATGCAATAAGGAATTGATTAACGTTTTGAGAACTGCGGCGCGCGACGTGCACCTTTAAGACCGTATTTCTTACGTTCTTTCATACGTGCATCACGAGTCAGGAAGCCGGCTTTTTTAAGTGTTCCGCGGTATTCTGGGTCCGCTTCAAGAAGCGCACGGGAGATACCGTGACGGATCGCACCTGCTTGTCCTGTGAATCCACCACCACTTACGTTAACAAGAACGTCGTAGTTGCCAGCAGTTTCTGTTGCAACTAGCGGTTGGTTGATGATCGTACGAAGTGTTTCGTATGGGAAGTAATCTTCCGCACTACGGTTGTTTACTGTTACTTGACCTGTGCCTGGTACTAGACGTACGCGGGCAGTAGAGCTTTTACGGCGACCGGTGCCGTAGTATTGTACTTGTGCCACTATCGTTTACCTCCTTTTTATTATCCGCGAAGTGTGTATACTTCTGGTTGTTGTGCTTGGTGTTTGTGCTCAGCGCCACGGTATACGTGAAGCTTTTTGATCATTTTACGTGCAAGTGGTCCCTTTGGAAGCATGCCTTTGATAGCAAGCTCAAGCATTTGCTCAGGGTATTTTGTACGCATTTCGTCAGCTGTGCGCTGTTTCAAACCACCTGGGTGGTTAGAGTGACGGTAGTAGATCTTGTCAGCTAGTTTGTTACCAGTAAGTTGGATTTTCTCAGCGTTGATGATGATTACGTTATCACCAGTGTCGGCATGTGGAGTGTAAGTTGGTTTGTGCTTACCGCGAAGGATAGCAGCAACTTCACTTGCAAGACGACCAAGTGTTTGGCCTTCTGCATCCACAACAAGCCATTTGCGTTCGATATTGCTTTCGTTCGCCATGAATGTTGTACGCATGTCAGTTCCTCCATTTTTCGATTGAATCGTTCATTTATTATTCTACACAATTAGTCTTCCGGGGCTAATCGTGGTATAGAAATAAAATGCCATAAACCATAGTATATCATCACAGACCCACATGTCAAGGGCATGTAACGCCCGAATGCGTTGTTTTACAAAAAAGTTCTCAGTAGTCCACTTTCCACAGGCACAATCCGCTCGCAGCAGCGGTTTTGCCTGCCTCGTGCCGATCCTTCGATGCAAGGATCCTAGCCATGTCTTCGGGCTCCTTGCGCCCGTTTCCGATGTCGATCAGTGTACCTGCCAAGATACGCACCATATTATAGAGAAAACCGCTGCCCGTAAACGTAAAGACAAGCATATCGTCTTGCTTTTCGCATACTGCTTCATAGATGGTCCTGATTTTATCCCCTTTGACGCCTGTCCTGGCGGAGCAAAAAGCACTGAAATCATGTGTTCCTTCGATTGCTTTGATTGCCTGCTGTATCCTGCCGGTCTCCAGCTGATAGGGTACATGATGCACATAATGGCGCTTGAACACATCCTGCTCAGGTGCATTATGGACAAAGTACTTGTACTGCTTCCGCTTCACGCTGTAGCGCGCATGGAATCCTTCCTCCGCTGCGGTTATATCCGTTATCCTGACATCATCCGGCAGCAGCGTATTGAGCGCCTTGCGCCAATTATAGTCTCCCATCCGGATTTCCGTATCAAAATGGATGACCTGCCCCCTGGCATGCACGCCTGCGTCCGTACGGCCCGATGCCTGGATCCTGATTGGATACCCCTTATGGATTTTCATAAGCGCCTTCTCCAGCTCACCTTGTACCGTACGGTTTTTCTCCTGGACCTGGAAGCCGGAAAAATGCGTGCCGTCATAGCTGACCGTCGCCTTCATTCGTTGCTTCATCTTCGTAACTCCTAACTATGATCTCTTGTTATCAAGGCTGCAGCAACCACCACGATGAAGATGACAAGTGCCGCAACATCCCGTTTCATCACGCGCAGTTCCCGAAGCTTCGTCCGTCCTTCCCCGCCGCGATAGCCCCTGGCCTCCATTGCCATAGCAAGCTCCTCCGCCCGCTTAAATGCACTGACGAACAAAGGCACCAATAGCGGGATGACCGCCCGTACACGCTCCCTGAATGGTCCTGTACGGAAATCCACGCCCCTGGAGGCTTGAGCATTGGAGATCTTTTCGGTTTCCTGCAGCAAAGTCGGGATGAAGCGCAAGGAAATGGACATCATCAGTGCCAGTTCATGCACCGGGAACTTGAATCGGCGCAGCGGTCCAAGCAAGGATTCGACTCCATCCGTGATTTCAATCGGCGTTGTCGTCAGCGTAAGCAGGGATGTCAAAAGGATAAGCAAAAAGAAGCGCAGTGAAATGACAGCTCCTTGCTCCAGCGCTCCGCTATAAATCGGCAGCCCGAATACATGCACTAATACAGTTCCTTCCTTCGTGACGAATAAGTGCAGGATGAACGTAAAGACAATCAAAAACCATACCGGTGTCAGCCCTTTGGCAATGAATCGCCATGGCACCTTCGTCAGAAGCGTCCCTCCAACCGCAAATACCGTGAAAAGAGCGTAACTAATGATATTATTGGCAAAGAAAATGAAAATCACATAAAAGAAGATGATCAGCATCTTGATCCGAGGATCCATACGGTGAACGATGCTATTGGTCGGGACATACTGACCGACAATCAATAGGTTATTCATGTAGGATCACCTGCCAAATCCGCCAGCTGCTTCGCGAGCCTGTCGATATCCTCCCCTTCATAAACAACCGTTTCACCGAAGCGTTCGGACGCTTTCTGAAGGAATTGAAATACCTCCGGCACATCAAGCTGCACTTGCTGAAGGGCCTGCCGCTTCCGGAATACTTCAACAGGAGGTCCTTCCATATACTTTTCCCCTTTATCGAGTACAAGCATATGATCTGCATATCTCAATGCATCCTCCATGCTGTGCGTCACCAATATCGTCGTCAGCTGCTGTTCCTTATGAAGCCGCTGGAACATGTCCATGATTTCCCGCTGTCCGCGCGGGTCCAGACCTGCTGTAGGCTCATCCAAAACGAGCACACGCGGCCGGATGGCAAGCACACCAGCAATCGCCACACGGCGCATCTGACCGCCGCTCAGCTCGAAGGGGGATCTGCTTAGCAAGGATAAATCCAGCCCTACTGCTGCTGCACTTTCTTCCACCCGCTTCTTGATCTCGTTGTCCGGTACTCCGAAGTTGCGAGGCCCAAAGGCGATATCCTTCTCGACTGTCTCCTCAAATAGCTGATGCTCCGGATATTGGAATACGACCCCCACTTGCTTACGGAGCTCCTTGGCCTGCTTGGGCTTCTTATTCGGCTCCAGCGTATGCTCCCCGATCCGCACGCTTCCGCTGGTAGGTCTGACGAGTCCGTTCAAGTGCTGCAGAAGGGTGGATTTGCCGCTGCCAGTGTGTCCGACGATGGCAGTGAAGCTTCCGGCAGGCAGATGGAAGGATAAATTTTTCAGTGCCTTATGCTCAAACGGGGAGTTGGCCTGATATGTGTAATCTACTTGTTCAAATGTAATGTCCATAATGCATCCAACAACTCCTCGTGATCAATCGGCTGCTCAGACAGGGTGATGCCCTGTCTTTCCAAAGCATGGGCAAGCTGGGTGACAAACGGCACATCCAAGCCAATCTGCTGCAATTCCGTCTGCCTTTTCACTAATTCCCTTGGTACAGTAGCCGTCCATATTTCCCCTTCGTTCATCACCAGCACACGATGCGCCTGCATCACTTCATTCAAGTCATGGGTGATCGTGATCAAGCCAAGCTGCTGTTCCGCTTGCACACGATGAACGGTATCCAGTATCTCCTTCCTCCCGAGAGGATCAAGCATCGCGGTAGCTTCGTCCAGGATGATGACGCTTGGCGAGATAGCCAATACACCAGCAATCGCCACCCGCTGCTTTTGTCCGCCCGATAAACGATAGGGTTCATGCAGCAAGTAATCCTGCATCCGCACTTGCTCCAGGGAAGAAGTGATTCGATCCATCATCTCGGAACGAGGCACGCCGCGATTCTCCAAACCAAAAGCCACATCATCCCGCACTGTCGTACCGACGAATTGATTATCCGGGTTCTGGAACACCATACCCACCTGGCGCCTTATCTCCCAAATATTCTCTTCTTTCAGCGGTATTCCGTTGATGAGGATTTCCCCCTCGGTCGGAAATAGCAGCCCATTCATCAGCTTGGCAATCGTCGATTTACCTGAACCATTATGTCCGATGATCGCCAGCCATTCCCCCGCTTCCACCTGGAAACTGATATTGCGAAGTACATAAGGCTGGTCCTCCTCATAGCGGAAAGAAACATTCTTGAATTCAATCGCGTACATGCTTTCGTGCTCCTTCGTCATTACCCGACTATTTCCGGGGAAATACTTAAACGTGTCTGTCCGTTCCTGTCATTTCTATAGCTAGTATAAAGAATCCAGACAAAAAAGAAAAGCAAGCCCATCGCTGGCGCTTGCTTTATCCGCAAAAGAAAAAGGGCCGGAATACACCTCGTGGTAGAGATTTTCCTGCCCTTGTTATTGCCTTATACTAGTTCAATGATTGCCATAGCCGCACCGTCACCACGACGCTGTCCAAGTTTCAACACGCGTGTGTAACCTCCTTGACGTTCTTCATAACGTCCGGCAATATCGCTGAATAGTTTTTGTACTGCGTCTTGGTTCTCATCCGCTTTAGTACCGTATAGGAAAGCTGCAGCTTGACGACGAGCGTGAAGATCTCCACGTTTGCCAAGAGTGATCATTTTTTCTACTACAGAACGAAGCTCTTTCGCTTTCGCCTCCGTTGTTTCCAATCTCTCGTGAACGATAAGATCAGTTGCAAGGTTGCGCAAAAGCGCCATACGAGCATCAGTAGTACGTCCTAACTTTCTAGCCATAGGTTATCCCTCCCTTTCCTGGTGTCAAATGCTCCGTCAGACGGGATCAGTCTTCTTTACGAAGACCAAGTCCTAAATCGATTAGTTTCTTTTTGACTTCTTCTAATGATTTACGTCCTAGGTTACGCACTTTCATCATATCTTCTTCAGATTTATTAGCAAGCTCTTGTACTGTGTTGATACCAGCACGTTTCAGACAGTTGTAAGAACGGACAGACAGGTCCAGTTCCTCGATTGTCATCTCAAGAACTTTCTCTTTTTGGTCTTCTTCTTTTTCCACCATGATTTCGGCATTCTGTGCTTCATCTGTAAGACCTACGAAGATGTTCAAATGCTCCGTATAGATCTTCGCACCAAGAGAAACTGCCTCTTCAGGTCGGATACTGCCGTCGGTATATACATCCAACGTCAGCTTATCGAAGTTAGCCAGCTGGCCAACGCGTGTGTTCTCCACTTGATACGTCACTTTTGAAACCGGCGTAAAGATGGAATCGATCGGAATGACACCAATCGGCTGATCTTCATGTTTATTCTGATCAGCTGGACGGTAGCCGCGGCCGCGTTCAGCCGTAAGCTTCATATGGAAATGAGCATTCTTGCCCAATGTCGCAATATGAAGATCCGGATTCAGCACTTCCACATCACTATCGAATGTGATGTCAGCAGCAGTTACTTTCCCTTCACCTTGTACATCGATCTCCAATGTTTTTTCTTCATCGGAGTAGATTTTGAGAGCCAGTTTTTTCAAGTTCAAAATGATGGTAGTCACGTCTTCTACTACGCCTTCAATCGTAGAGAATTCATGGAGCACGCCATCAATTTGAATGGATGTTACAGCAGCGCCAGGAAGTGAGGATAATAGGATACGACGCAAGGAGTTTCCTAGTGTAGTACCATATCCACGCTCAAGCGGTTCTACAACGAACTTTCCAAATGTAGCATCATCGCTGATCTCAACCGTTTCAATCTTTGGTTTTTCAATTTCGATCATTTATAAAGCCCTCCTTTAAAACGTCGAAACCCCGGTTAGAATTGCTCCTAACCGAAATTCCCCATATTGCGGTTCCCGTTTCTGCATCTTGACGATACGGTTCTTACTGTATGACCTGATCGCTTTTAAGCTATCATAACCCATTATAGACAGGGATACAAATTCTATACAGCAAGCAGGAAAAACTTATACGCGACGACGTTTTGGCGGACGGCAGCCGTTATGCGGAACTGGAGTGACGTCGCGGATCGCAGTTACTTCAAGACCTGCAGCCTGAAGGGAACGGATCGCAGCCTCACGGCCAGCACCTGGGCCTTTGACTGTTACTTCCAAAGTCTTCATACCGTTTTCGATAGAACCTTTGGCAGCTGCTTCAGCAGCCATTTGTGCAGCGAATGGAGTAGATTTACGGGAACCTTTGAAACCAAGGGAACCTGAGCTGCTCCAGCTGATTACGTTACCTTGAACATCAGTAATCGTAACAATAGTATTGTTGAAAGTAGAACGGATGTGAGCGATACCGGATTCGATATTCTTTTTCACACGACGTTTACGAGTTTGTTGTTTACGAGCCATGTTAGTTGTTTACCTCCTTACTTATTTTTTCTTGTTAGCGATTGTACGGCGTGGGCCTTTACGAGTACGGGAGTTGTTCTTCGTTTTCTGACCACGAACCGGCAAGCCGCGACGGTGGCGAAGGCCACGATAAGAACCGATCTCGATCAAGCGTTTGATGTTAAGGGATACTTCACGGCGAAGATCACCTTCAGTAGTGTAGCCGTCGATTGCCTGACGGATTCTGGATAGTTCGTCTTCTGTAAGATCACGAACGCGTGTATCTTCAGAAACACCAGCTTCTTTTAGTACGTTTTGCGCTGTAGTTTTACCAATACCATAGATGTATGTTAGGGAAATAACTACGCGTTTGTCACGTGGAATATCAATACCTGCTATACGTGCCATTAGCTACGTGCACCTCCTTGTATTATCCTTGTTTTTGCTTATGCTTAGGATTTTCACAGATTACCATTACTTTGCCTTTACGACGAATGACTTTGCATTTTTCGCAAATCGGCTTTACAGATGGTCTTACCTTCATCATCTATTCCTCCTTTAGTATCGGAGCTAGTCAAATTATTTATAACGGTACGTAATACGTCCTTTAGTCAAGTCGTAAGGGGAAAGCTCTACCGTTACTTTATCTCCAGGAAGAATTCGAATGAAGTGCATACGAATTTTACCGGAAACATGTGCTAAAACGGTGTGGCCATTCTCTAACTCCACCTTGAATTGCGCATTCGGCAATGTATCGGTGACAGTTCCTTCTACTTCAATTGCATCATCTTTCGCCATCGGTCTATCTCCCTTCTTCAAATCTCTTCACGGTATGATTGACATAAGTAGATATCGCAAATCGCAGTTTACCATTGGTTACGCGACCAGCTTCTAGAAGGCTGCGGCGAACTTCCGGGGATACATAAGGCAGCAATTCCACGTGGCGCAAAGCCTTGCGCTTAGGTGAATCGAACCTGCGCTTCTCTCCGTCAGCAAGCAACACAAAACGACTGTCAATTATTCGAATGACAATCGCAAGCTTACCTGCTTCTCGCCCATGTACGATACGAACAACCTGACCGATCCGTGGACTTGCATCCGTTTCGCTCAACATGATCACCTTCACTTTAGCTTGATGGAAGCTGTGCGTAAGTAAGTTAGCATTATATGCTGCAAACAAGGAGCATATTCTACCACTTTTCTTTCTGGAAGTCCAGATTAGAAAAGCTGCATGTCAGGGAATCTATATTAAGTCCACAAATTGAATCACAATTTGTTTCATGATTGTTCATATTCAGCCTTGTCAATTAGCGTCAGGATATCAGTAAGGCTCGGTTCCGATGATGGAAGCTTGAACGAATCGCATATCGCAGATCGTTTCAACTCTACCACGAGGTCTATTATACTCTATCAAGGGACAGAATGCATCCTTACGCTGTATGAAGCCTAAAGTGCGATTCCATCCGTACAAAAGAGTATAGTTTGCACACCTGTATCAGCGAAGATTCTGCAAGCGCTGATCGATGTCGTGGAAGACCTGATCGATTGCTTGGTCACCGTTCACTGTTACAAGATAGCCCTTATCGTTGTAGAAGTCCAATATCGGCTTTTGCTGGTCGATATTGACTTCTAAACGTTTTTTCACCGTTTCCGGCTTATCGTCGTCTCGCTGGATCAGCGCAGTACCATCCTTGTCACAAACCCCTTCTTCTTTCGGAGGATTGAAAACGGTATGATACGTAGTGCCGCATGTCGGACAAACCCATCTGCCAGATAAACGCTCCACCAATTTCTCCTGCGGAACCTCTACATGTAAGACGTAATCTACATTAGCATTCAATTCGTCCAGCAATGCGTCAAGCGCCTCGGCCTGAGCAAGCGTACGAGGAAAACCGTCAAGTAAAAATCCGTTATTGGTGTCATCCTTGCCCAAACGGTCACGGACTATACCAATCGTTACTTCATCCGGAACTAGTTTCCCCTGGTCCATGTAAGCCTTCGCTTCACGGCCAAGCTCCGTTCCTTCTTTAATTGCAGCTCGGAACATATCTCCTGTTGAGATATGAGGGATGCTGTATTTATCAACAATCTTATCTGCCTGAGTCCCTTTGCCGGCACCCGGCAGACCCATAAGAATCAAGTTCAACGAAATTCCCCTCGCTCTCGTCTGTTTGTAGACTGTTCTCTATTTCATGAAGCCTTTATAATGACGCTTCACCAACTGACTTTCTAACTGTTTCATCGTTTGCAACGCTACCCCTACCACGATCAGCAGGCTCGTTCCTCCGATTTGGACAGAAGTCGGCAAGTTGGCAATAGAGCCTAATATGATAGGCAATACAGCTACAGCAGCCAAGAAGAGAGACCCAACGAAGGTTAAACGATACATCACACTGGTGAGGTACGTTTCCGTGCTTTTCCCTGGGCGTATACCCGGGATGTAGCCACCTTGCTTGTTTAAGTTCTCTGCCATTTGTTCCGGATTGACCTGGACAAATGTGTAGAAATAACTAAATGCAAGAATCAGGACTACATAGATGACCATCCCAATTGGTTGCGTATAATCGAATACGTTCTCGATCGTAGTTGCTACGTTCCCTTCAAAGAAACTCGCGATTGTACGCGGAGCATAAATAAAGGAAACCGCGAAAATTACAGGAATTACTCCAGCAGCGTTGACTTTGATCGGCAAGTGGGTGGACTGACCGCCTACTTGAGCACGATTGGAAGTGCGCTTCGAATACTGGATTGGAATTTTACGAAGTGCTTGCGTGATATAAATCACACCAACAATTACGGCAATGATCACGATAGCGATGATTGCAACGATCACGACATTCAGGAATAGATCATCGCCCGGATTGCTGAAATACTGTTCCCAAAGCTGGTTCAAACCATTCGGGATCGCAGCAGCGATACCGGCGAAGATGATAATGGAAATACCATTGCCTACACCATGAGCTGTGATCTGTTCTCCTAACCACATCAAGAATGCTGTTCCCGCAGTCAACACAATTGCAATGACAGCGAATTTGTAGAAACTAGGATCGGATATCAGCATGCCGCCGGACATCTGGTTGAAGCCGATGGACATACCGACCGCCTGTATTAACGCCAGCACGATAGTGGCATAACGCGTCACCTGTGCCAACTTACGACGACCCATCTCCCCTTGCTTCTTCCACTCACTGAATGTCGGAACGACATCCATTTGCAGAAGCTGCATGATGATTGAGGCAGTGATGTACGGCATGATACCCATCGCAAGGATGGAGAAGTTCTGCAATGCACCGCCGCCAAAAGTATTCAGGAATCCGAATACGTTCTGCTGGTTCATGAAATCGATCGCGGAACGATCGGTGAAAGGAACCGGTATGAACGTACCGATCCTGAAGACGATCAACATAAGCAATGTGAAGATGATTTTATTTCGTATATCTTTTACACGCATAAAATTGGAGATTGTACGAAACATTAGATCACCTCTGTTTGACCGCCCGCTGCCTCGATAGCTTCTTTAGCAGAAGATGAGAACTTGTGAGCTTTAACAGTAAGTTTCTTTTCAAGTTTCCCGTTTCCAAGCACTTTGATACCGGCTCTCAATTTGCTTACAACTCCGCTTTCAAGTAGAAGCTCTGGAGTTACCTCTGTACCCTCTTCGAAACGATTAAGGGTTTCAAGGTTAACAATTGAGTACTCAGTACGGTGGATGTTTGTGAATCCACGTTTAGGAAGACGTTGGAATAGTGGCATTTGGCCACCTTCGAAACCTAGACGTACACCGCCGCCAGAACGTGCTTTTTGTCCTTTATGTCCACGGCCGGATGTTTTACCGTTACCAGAAGACATACCGCGACCTACACGATTGCGAGTTTTACGTGTTCCTTCTGCTGACTTCAATTCATGAAGTTTCATACTGGCACCTCCTCTTTTACATTAAAATCATTATACTTCTTTGACTGATACTAGATGTGAAACTCTGTTGATCATACCGCGAACAGTTGGATTGTCTTCCAAAACAACTGTCTGGCGGATTTTTCTAAGACCTAGAGCAGCAACAGTCTTGCGCTGTTTTTCAAGTCTTCCGATCGTACTGCGTGTGAGGGTGATTTCCAATTTGTTAGCCATGTGCTTTCCCTCCTTATCCTAACAGTTCTTCTACAGACTTTCCACGAAGTTTCGCAACTTCTTCTGCACGTTTCAATCTGCTAAGTCCGTTAAGTGTTGCACGAACCATGTTGATTGGTGTGTTGGAACCAAGTGATTTGGAAAGGATATCTCCGATACCACCAAGTTCAAGCACCGCACGTACAGGTCCACCGGCGATAACTCCAGTACCTTCTGCAGCTGGCTTCATCAAGATGTTGCCTGCGCCGAATTCACCGATGATTTCATGTGGAATAGTTGTGCCAACGATAGGTATAGTGATTAGATTTTTCTTCGCGTCTTCGATAGCTTTACGGATCGCTTCTGGTACTTCTTGTGCTTTACCAGTACCGAAACCTACATGGCCGTTTTTGTCACCTACTACTACAAGAGCAGCAAAGCGGAAACGACGACCACCTTTTACTACTTTAGCAACACGGTTAACCGTTACTACGCGTTCTTCAAGATCAAGTTTGTTCGGGTCAATTGTTGTACGCAAGTTATGTCCCTCCTTTTTCGATTAGAATTGAAGACCAGCTTCACGAGCTGCTTCTGCCAATGCTTTTACACGTCCGTGGTAAAGATATCCTCCACGGTCAAATACGATAGTTGTTATGCCAGCTTCTTTCGCGCGGTTAGCAACTGCTTCTCCGACCTTTTGAGCTGCTTCCACATTGCTAGTGGCTTCCAGGTTAAGGCTAGCATCCTTAGTTGAAGCACTTGCAAGTGTTTTACCTGTTGTATCATCGATCAACTGTGCGTAGATGTGCTTGTTGGAACGGTAAACGTTCAAACGAGGACGCTCAGATGTTCCTGAAATGCTTTTACGAACACGATTGTGTCTTCTCTTACGCAATTCGTTTTTTGCAGGTTTTGTAATCATTCAGGTCACTCCTTTCTGGTTTAACGAAAACCTTATTTCGCTGTTTTACCTTCTTTACGACGTACGTATTCGCCTTCGTAACGGATTCCTTTACCTTTGTAAGGCTCTGGAGGACGGATTGCACGGATGTTGGCAGCTACTGCTCCAACTGCTTCCTTATCGATACCTTTAACAACTACACGAGTGTTGGAAGGAACTTCGATTTCAATTCCATCACGGTTTTCAACTTCAACTGGATGAGAGTAACCAGCGTTGATCACGACTTTGTTGCCTTGCTTTGTAGCACGGTAACCTACACCGATGATTTCAAGAGCTTTCTCATAACCAGTGTGTACGCCTTGAACCATGTTACCGATTACGGCACGAGTAGTACCGTGAAGAGCACGGTGCTCTTTACTGTCAGATGGGCGTTCAACAGTAAGAACGTTCTCTTCGATTTTGATCACCATATCTTGGCTGAATGTACGAGTCAATTCCCCTTTGGGACCTTTGACAGTCACAGTGTTGTTATCGTTTTTGATTTCAACGCCTGCAGGGATTTCTAAAACCTTTTTACCTACGCGGGACATATGTGCACCTCCTTACTAATTGTTGGGAATTACCAAACGTATGCTAGCACTTCGCCGCCGACAGCTTGCTCACGTGCTTCTTTATCAGACAATACGCCTTTGGAAGTTGAAACTACTGCAATACCAAGTCCGTTAAGGACACGTGGGATTTCAGTGGATTTCGCGTAAACACGAAGACCAGGTTTACTGATACGTTTGATACCAGTGATAACACGCTCGTCGTTTTTACCATATTTCAAAAAGATGCGTAGTACACCTTGTTTGTCATCTTCTACGAATTCGTAATCACGAATAAAGCCTTCACGTTTAAGGATATCAGCAACATCCTTTTTCAACTTGGAAGCAGGAAGCTCCAGTTTTTCATGACGAACAGTATTTGCATTACGAATACGAGTTAGCATATCTGCGATAGGATCTGTCATAACCATTAATCATTACCTCCTTCCCTGATTTAGGGGATTACCAGCTTGCTTTTTTAACGCCAGGAATTTGACCTTTATAGGCTAGTTCGCGGAAACAAATACGGCATAGCTTGAATTTACGTAGTACAGAGTGTGGACGTCCGCAACGTTCGCAGCGTGTGTACTCTTGCACTTTGAATTTCTGTGGGCGCTGTTGTTTCGCGATCATAGATTTTTTAGCCACAATATTCCCTCCTTTTTACCTTTATTTTTGGAAAGGCATGCCTAGCTGAGTAAGTAGCTCGCGAGCTTCTTCGTCAGTGTTGGCTGTAGTTACGATAACGATGTCCATTCCACGTACTTTGCTTACTTTATCGTAATTGATTTCTGGGAAGATTAGCTGTTCTTTAACACCTAGCGTATAGTTTCCACGACCGTCAAACGCTTTGTTTGAGATCCCACGGAAGTCACGTACACGTGGAAGGGAAACTGCGATTAGCTTTTGAAGGAATTCGTACATACGCTCACCGCGCAATGTAACTTTCGCTCCGATTGGCATACCTTCACGAAGACGGAAGCCAGCGATGGATTTCTTCGCTTTCGTAATGATTGGCTGCTGACCAGCTAGCAAAGCCAATTCCTCTACTGCAGAATCTAGTGCTTTTGAGTTTTGAACGGCGTCACCGACACCCATATTAACAACGATCTTTTCGATCTTTGGTACTTGCATAACAGATTTGTAGCTGAATTTTTCCATTAGGGATGGAGAAATTTCGCTTTGATATCTTTGTTTCAATTCATTCATCGAGTAGCCCTCCTTTCAGAAGAAATTATTTATCGATAGCTTGACCGGATTTCTTAGCGATACGGACTTTTTTGCCGTCTTTCACTTCGTAGCCTACGCGAGTCGGCTCTCCAGTTTTAGGATCGATCAGCATTACGTTAGATGCGTGAATGGCTGCTTCGATTTCGAGGATTCCGCCTTGCGGGTTATCCTGGGAAGGTTTAGCGTGTTTTTTGACGATGTTTACGCCTTCGACAAGAACACGGTTCTTCTTCGGATAAGCTTCAAGGATGGTACCTTCTTTACCACGATCTTTACCAGTGATTACTTTAACTTTGTCACCTTTTTTAACATGCATGTGTACTGCACCTCCTTAACAAGGCATTAAGTGTATTACAATACTTCAGGAGCAAGGGAAACGATCTTCATGAACTTAGCGTCACGTAGTTCACGTGCAACTGGTCCGAAGATACGAGTACCTCTTGGGCTCTTGTCATCTCTTATGATAACAGCTGCATTCTCATCGAATTTGATGTAAGAACCATCTTTACGACGAACACCGCTTTTCGTACGTACGATTACCGCTTTAACAACTTCACCTTTTTTGACAACGCCACCAGGTGTTGCTTGTTTCACCGTACAAACGATCACGTCACCAATGTTAGCTGTTTTGCGGCCAGATCCACCTAGAACTTTAATGGCTAGGACTTCACGAGCACCAGAGTTATCAGCGACTTTCAAACGAGTCTCTTGTTGAATCATACGAGTGTTACCTCCCTTCGGAATCCTTCCGAGCGATCTTTGATTAGATAATTACTGCTTCTTCTACCACTTCAACCAAACGGAAACGTTTCGTTGCAGATAATGGACGAGTTTCCATGATACGAACCAAGTCACCAGTTTTTGCTGTGCCGTTCTCATCATGTGCTTTGAACTTTTTAGAGTACTTAACACGTTTGCCGTACAGCTTGTGAGTTTTGTAGGTTTCAACAAGAACAGTGATTGTTTTATCCATTTTATCGGATACAACACGTCCAACGTAGACTTTACGATTGTTACGTTCACTCATGTCGCGAACCTCCTCTCGGAATTTAGTTATTTACGCTTAATTCTCTTTCACGAACAACTGTCTTCATGCGAGCAATTGTCTTGCGGACTGTGCGAATACGTGCAGTATTCTCAAGCTGTCCAGTAGCTAATTGGAAGCGCAGGTTGAAAAGTTCTTCTTTAAGAGACTTAACTTTTTGTTCAATTTCGGCAGTGGTCAGTTCTTTGATTTCATTAGCCTTCATTGATTTCACCACCAATTTCTTCACGTTTTACGATCTTAGTTCTTACTGGCAGTTTGTGAGAAGCAAGACGCAATGCTTCGCGAGCCACCTCTTCAGATACTCCAGCAATTTCGAACATGATCTTACCAGGTTTAGTTACAGCTACCCAGCCTTCAGGAGAACCTTTACCGGAACCCATTCGGACTTCTAGAGGTTTTTTCGTGTATGGCTTATCCGGGAAGATTTTGATCCATACTTTACCGCCACGTTTCATGTAACGAGTCATAGCGATACGGGCAGATTCGATTTGACGGCTAGTGATCCAAGCAGGATCAAGAGCTTGAAGACCCCATTCACCAAATGCGACTTCTGTACCGCCTTTGGCACGGCCATTCAATTTACCACGATGTTGTCTACGATATTTTACGCGTTTAGGCATTAACATAATGCTTTTCCCCCTTCCTTATCGGTTGTTTTTGGTTGGAAGGACTTCGCCACGGTAGATCCATACTTTAACGCCAAGCTTACCATAAGTTGTATCAGCTTCAGCTGTGCCATAGTCGATGTCAGCACGTAGAGTATGAAGTGGAACTGTTCCTTCGCTGTAAGATTCTGCACGAGCGATATCTGCTCCGCCAAGACGACCGGAAACTTGTGTACGGATACCTTTGGCACCGGCACGCATTGCACGCTGCAATGTTTGTTTCTGCGCACGACGGAATGAGATACGGTTTTCAAGTTGACGAGCGATGTTGTCTGCTACCAATTTAGCATCAAGATCGACACGTTTCACTTCAACGATATTGATGTGAACACGTTTGCCAGTAAGGCTGTTAAGTGCTTTGCGAAGTGCTTCCACTTCGGAACCGCCTTTACCGATTACCATACCAGGCTTACCAGTATGAATAGAGATGTTTACACGGTTAGCAGCACGTTCGATTTCCACTTTGGAAAGCGCAGCATCTTTCAAACGTTGTTCTAGATAATCACGGATTCTAATATCTTCGTGTAGCAAATCGGCGTAATCTTTGCCACCGTACCACTTGGAATCCCAGTCACGGATGACGCCGACGCGAAGACCTGTCGGATTTACTTTTTGACCCACTGCTTAACCCTCCTTCTTTTCTGTAACAACCACTGTGATGTGGCTAGTACGTTTGTTGATTTGGCTTGCACGGCCTTGCGCACGTGGACGGAAACGTTTCAATGTAGCACCTTCGTTGACGAATGCTTCAGAGATAACAAGGTTATCCGTATCCATTTCATAATTGTGTTCTGCGTTAGCAACTGCAGAACGAAGTACTTTTTCTACTGCCAATGATGCACCACGCTGAGTGTGACGCAGGATTGCAATAGCTTCTCCGACATTTTTTCCTCGAATTAAATCAACAACTAAGCGAACCTTACGAGGAGCAATGCGAACTGATTTTGCCATAGCTTTTGCTTGCATTTAGGATTGCCTCCCCTCTTAGCGTTTTGTTTTCTTGTCGTCCGCTGCGTGTCCTCTGTACGTGCGAGTTGGCGCGAACTCACCAAGTTTATGACCTACCATATCTTCAGTAACATAAACAGGTACGTGTTTACGGCCATCGTACACAGCGATTGTGTGTCCAACGAATGTTGGGAAAATTGTAGAACGGCGAGACCAAGTTCTGATCACTTGTTTTTTGTTGTCTTCGTTCAATTTGTCGACTTTCTTTAGCAAATGGTCATCTGCGAAAGGTCCTTTTTTCAAGCTGCGACCCATACATAAACCTCCCTTTGCGATATGGAGACGGGTGAAAATCCCCGCCTTGCTACCACATTATTTTTTACGCTTACGTACGATAAATTTATCGGACTGCTTGTTACGTTTACGTGTTTTGTAACCAAGTGTCGGTTTGCCCCATGGAGACATTGGTGATTTACGTCCGATTGGAGCGCGTCCTTCACCACCACCGTGTGGGTGATCATTAGGGTTCATTACAGATCCGCGGACTGTAGGGCGTTTGCCTTTCCAGCGAGAGCGTCCTGCTTTACCAACAGTGATTAGTTCATGTTCCAAGTTACCAACCTGACCGACTGTCGCACGGCAAGTACCTAGTACTAGGCGCACTTCGCCAGAAGTCAGTCTTACAAGAACATATTTGCCTTCACGGCCAAGGATTTGAGCTTGTGCACCAGCAGAGCGAGCTAGCTGAGCGCCGCGTCCTGGTTTCAACTCGATGTTGTGGATGATCGTACCAACTGGGATTGTAGCAAGCTCCATAGCGTTACCCACTTTGAAGTCAGCACCTTCACCAGAAAGGATCTCCATTCCTACTTCCAAGCCTTTTGGAGCAAGGATGTAGCGTTTTTCACCATCTACATAGTGAATTAGAGCGATGTTCGCAGTACGGTTTGGATCGTACTCGATTGTAGCAACGCGTCCTGGTATTCCATCTTTGTCGCGTTTGAAGTCGATGATACGGTATTGACGTTTGTGTCCACCACCTTGGTGACGTACTGTCAATTTACCTTGGTTGTTACGTCCGCCACGTTTGTGAAGCGGTGCAAGCAATGATTTCTCAGGCTTGTCAGTTGTGATTTCAGCAAAATCCGATACAGACATATTACGGCGTCCGTTTGAAGTCGGTTTATACTTTTTAATCGCCATCGTTGTTTCCCTCCTTCTCTTTTAGTTCTTAAACACCTTCGAAGAAGTCGATTTCTTTACTGTCTTCTGTAAGTGTTACAACTGCTTTTTTACGATCTGGGCGGTATCCGCCATAACGACCTTGACGTTTGAATTTACCTTTAAGGTTAAGAGTGTTCACTTGTTCCACTTTAACACCAAAGATTACTTCAACCGCTTGTTTGATTTCGATTTTGTTGGCACGTTTGTCAACTTCGAAAGTGTATTTCTTATCGACCATCAGGTCGGAAGAATGTTCCGTAATTACAGGGCGCTTAATAATATCACGTGGATCTCTCATTATGCAAGCACCTCCCCTGCTTTTTCAGCTGCCTCTTTCGTTAAGATCAGCTTATCATGCGTAAGCAAGTCAAGAACGTTAACTTCGCTTTGTGTCAACACTTTAACGTTTTTAAGGTTGTTTGCAGAACGTACAACAGTTTCGTCTTTATCTGCAGTGACGATCAACACCTTGCTATCAACGTTCAGTGCGTTAAGCATAGCAACGACATCTTTCGTTTTTGGAGCATCGAATGCAAGGCTCTCCAATACTACGATGTTTTCTTCTTGTACTTTAGAAGATAGTGCTGATTTAAGCGCTAGACGACGAACTTTTTTAGGTAGTTTGTAGCTGTAGCTGCGTGGAGTCGGTCCGAAAACTGTTCCACCGCCAACCCATTGTGGTGAACGGATGGATCCTTGACGTGCGCGGCCAGTACCTTTTTGACGCCATGGCTTTCTTCCGCCGCCTCGTACTTCAGAACGTCCTTTTACTTTATGCGTACCTTGACGCATGGAAGCACGCTGCATTAGTACTGCTTCGTGTAATACATGTGTGTGTGGCTCGATACCGAATACGGAATCGTTCAATTCGATTTCACCGACTTGAGATCCGCTCTGGTTGAATAGTGCTACTTTAGGCATGATATATCCTCCCTTCGTATTGTGAATTAGTTACCTTTAACGGCACTTGATACTTTCACGTAAGATTTTTTCGCACCAGGTACGTTACCTTTTACAAGGATAAGGTTGCGCTCAGCGTCAACTTTAACGATTTCAAGGTTTTGAACAGTGATTTGCTCGCCGCCCATTTGTCCTGGTAGTGCTTTACCTTTGAAAACGCGCATAGGGTCGATTACACCCATGGAACCTGGTCTTCTGTGGTAACGGGAACCGTGTGACATTGGTCCGCGGGATTGGTTGTGGCGCTTGATTGCACCTTGGAATCCTTTACCTTTAGAAGTACCTGTTACGTCTACTACGTCTCCTGCAGCGAAAATCTCTACGCTAATCTCTTGCCCAACTTCGTGTTCGTCAAGAGCAGCGTCACGGATTTCACGAATGTAGCGCTTAGGTGTTGTGTTTGCTTTCTCAGCATGGCCTTTTGCAGGTTTATTTGCGTTGTTTGCTTTCTGATCAGCAAATCCTAGTTGCAATGCATTGTAACCGTCGGATTCGACAGTTTTCTTTTGAAGAATTACGTTTGGTTCAGCTTGGATAACTGTTACAGCTTGAAGTTCACCACTTTCAGTGAATAGCTGTGTCATGCCGATCTTGCGTCCCAAGATTCCTTTCGTCATCCGTTACACCTCCTATTTTGTGTAAAATTATAGTTTAATTTCGATGTCCACACCGGACGGTAGATCAAGTCTCATCAAAGAATCGACTGTCTGCGGTGTAGGACTAACGATATCGATAAGACGTTTGTGAGTACGCATTTCGAACTGCTCACGGGAGTCTTTGTATTTGTGCACCGCACGTAGAATTGTGTATACAGATTTCTCTGTAGGAAGCGGAATCGGACCTGATACGTTCGCACCAGAACGTTTCGCTGTATCTACGATTTTTTCTGCAGACTGATCAAGGATTCTGTGATCGTATGCTTTCAAACGGATTCTGATTTTCTCTTTTGCCATTATTTTCCCTCCTTTATCGCCCTTATTATTTAGGACATTCTCAGCGGAAATTAACTTGACCACCCTGCCATGGCAAAGGGGCCTGGTGTGCCAACAACCTCCCGCATCATCGCCTTTAAATGACCAACATTATAATTATATAGAAAAAACGCGGTCAATGCAAGTCTTATCTAAGTTTACAGCCTAATAGACTGTAATCTCCCATAAGATGACACTTTATGTATTATACAGAGCATGCAGTCGGTTTTCAAGTCATTTCAGCATTTTTTACATTCAACTGGTGCTGCCAATCTCTGGTGCATATAAGCATAAAAAAAGAAACAGACAGCACGTCTGCTGTCTGTTTCTTCTATATAGTTATTTCAGCTTACGCTTCGATAACAGATACAACGCCTGATCCAACAGTACGGCCACCCTCACGGATAGAGAAGCGAGTACCATCTTCGATAGCGATTGGAGAGATAAGCTCAACGGACATCTCTGTGTTATCGCCAGGCATTACCATTTCAGTACCTTCTGGAAGGTTAACTACGCCAGTTACGTCAGTTGTACGGAAGTAGAACTGCGGACGATAGTTAGAGAAGAATGGAGTGTGACGTCCACCCTCTTCTTTAGAAAGAACGTAAACTTCTGCTTTGAACTTTGTGTGTGGAGTGATTGTACCTGGTTTAGCAAGTACTTGTCCACGGTTTACATCCTCACGGGAGATACCGCGAAGAAGCGCACCGATGTTGTCTCCAGCTTCAGCGTAGTCAAGAAGCTTACGGAACATTTCTACACCTGTAACAGTTGTTTTCTTAGGAGCTTCGTTAAGACCGATGATATCAACTTCGTCACCGACTTTTACTTCACCGCGCTCAACACGGCCAGTTGCAACTGTACCACGACCAGTGATAGAGAATACGTCCTCTACTGGCATCATGAATGGTTTTTCTTTGTCGCGTTCAGGAGTTGGGATGTACTCATCAACCGCATCCATAAGTTCGAAGATTTTTTCTTCCCATTCCGCTTCGCCTTCAAGTGCTTTAAGAGCAGAACCTTTGATAACTGGTACATCATCACCAGGGAAGTCGTATTCGCTTAGTAGATCGCGAACTTCCATTTCAACAAGCTCAAGAAGCTCTTCATCGTCAACCATGTCACATTTGTTAAGGAATACAACAATCGCAGGTACACCTACGTTACGGGAAAGCAGGATGTGCTCACGAGTTTGTGGCATTGGACCATCAGCAGCGGATACTACTAGGATAGCTCCGTCCATCTGTGCAGCACCAGTGATCATGTTTTTAACATAGTCAGCGTGACCTGGGCAGTCAACGTGCGCATAGTGGCGAGTTTCAGTTTCGTACTCAACGTGTGCAGTAGAGATTGTGATACCACGTTCTCTTTCTTCTGGTGCACCATCGATTTGATCGTAAGCCATAGCTTCACCAGAACCGGATTTCTTGTGAAGTACAGTTGTGATAGCTGCAGTTAGTGTTGTTTTACCATGGTCAACGTGTCCGATTGTACCAACGTTAACGTGGGATTTGGAGCGGTCGAATTTTTCTTTACCCATTAGTAATTCCTCCTTAAATATGGAAATATCTCATGTAATAGATAGTATGTTTCTTGTACTTCGGAAGCATACGCGCGCGCACGCAGGCTTCCAATACAAGTTATACTTGATTACCGGTAAAAAATCAATTATTCACCAGCGTTTTTCTTGATAATTTCTTCACTGATGCTCTTAGGCACTTCTTCGTAGTGATCGAATGTCATTGTGTAAGTTCCGCGGCCTTGTGTGTTGGAACGCAACGCTGTTGCGTAACCGAACATTTCGGAAAGCGGCACGAATGCATTGACTACTTGGGAAGGTCCGCGAGTATCCATGCCTTCGACACGTCCGCGACGGGAAGTGATATCACCCATGATGTCTCCCAAATATTCTTCTGGGATTACGACTTCCACTTTTACAAGTGGTTCCAAGAGTACCGGCTGACATTTGCTCTTGGCGTTCTTAAGCGCCATGGAAGCTGCAACCTTGAAGGCCATCTCGTTGGAGTCGACATCGTGGTAGCTACCATCAAATAGGGATGCTTTTACGTCGATTAGCGGATAACCAGCCAATACACCGTTTTCCATCGCTTCTTTGATACCAGCTTCAACAGATGGGATGTATTCACGAGGAACGACACCACCAACGATGTTGTTTTCGAATTCGAAACCAGCACCTTCTTCGTTCGGCTCGAATTTGATCCAAACGTGACCGTACTGACCGCGACCACCGGACTGACGTACGAATTTACCTTCGACTTCAGCAGCTGCGCGGAATGTTTCGCGGTATGCTACCTGTGGGGCACCTACGTTTGCTTCGACTTTGAATTCACGGCGCATACGGTCTACGATGATATCCAAGTGAAGCTCACCCATACCGGAGATGATAGTCTGACCAGTTTCAGGGTTTGTTTCAGTTCTGAATGTAGGATCTTCCTCAGCTAGTTTACCAAGGGCAACGGACATCTTATCTTGGTCCGCTTTCGTTTTTGGTTCGATCGCAACAGAGATAACCGGCTCTGGGAATACCATGGACTCAAGGATAACCAGTGATTTTTCATCACATAGAGTATCACCAGTCGTAGTATCTTTCAAACCAACTGCTCCGGCGATGTCACCAGCGTAAACTTTGGAAATCTCTTCGCGGCTGTTAGCGTGCATTTGCAGGATACGGCCTACGCGCTCACGCTTGTCCTTCGTAGAGTTTTTCACGTAAGAACCTGCTTCCAATGTACCGGAGTACACGCGGAAGAAAGTAAGTTTACCAACGAATGGGTCAGTCGCCACTTTGAAGGCAAGTGCGCTGAACGGTTCGCTGTCGCTGGATTTACGTACGATTTTCTCTTCAGTACCTGGAACGATACCTTCGATGGCTGGTACGTCGGTAGGTGCTGGCAAGTAATCAACGATACCGTCGATCAAAAGCTGAACACCTTTGTTTTTGAATGCTGAACCACAGAATACAGGGTAGAATTCAACAGATAGAGTCGCTTTACGAACTGCTTGCTTAAGCTCTTCGTTAGAGATCTCTTCTCCTTCAAGGTAGCGTTCCATAAGATCTTCATCTTGTTCTGCTACAGCTTCAAGAAGATTTGTGCGGTATTCTTCCGCAAGTTCTTTCATATCATCTGGAATAGGACGAGCATCTGTACGCTGACCCAAATCATCGAGATAATAGAAAGCCTCCATTGTGATAAGGTCGATAATTCCTTCGAAATTATCTTCCGCACCGATCGGAAGTTGTACTGGGTGCGCATTAGCGCCCAGACGTTCGTGCATCGTTTTAACGGAATAAAGGAAGTCTGCACCTGTTTTATCCATTTTGTTAACGAAGACGATACGTGGTACACCGTAAGTTGTAGCCTGACGCCAAACTGTTTCAGTTTGCGGCTCAACTCCGGACTGTGCATCAAGCACAGCTACCGCTCCATCAAGTACACGCAGGGAACGTTCTACTTCAACTGTGAAGTCTACGTGTCCCGGTGTATCGATGATGTTGATACGGTGGCCTTTCCATTGAGCAGTTGTTGCAGCGGATGTGATAGTGATACCACGTTCCTGCTCCTGCTCCATCCAGTCCATCTGAGAAGCACCTTCATGAGTTTCTCCGATTTTATGGATACGTCCTGTATAGAATAGAATACGCTCTGTTGCAGTTGTTTTACCGGCATCGATGTGAGCCATGATACCGATATTACGCGTATTTTCTAAGGAGAACTCTCTAGCCATTCGGTATTTCTCCTTCCTAGAGTGAATTTAAGATAGATATTACCAGCGGTAGTGAGCAAACGCTTTGTTCGCTTCCGCCATTTTATGCATATCTTCACGTTTTTTAACAGAAGCACCTGTGTTGTTGGAAGCATCAAGAATTTCGTTGGCAAGGCGCTCTTCCATTGTTTTCTCACCGCGCAGACGGGAGTAGTTGACAATGTAACGAAGACCTAGTGCTTGACGACGCTCTGGACGTACTTCAACTGGTACTTGGTAGTTGGAACCACCCACACGGCGTGCGCGTACTTCAAGTACGGGCATGACGTTCTTCATGGACTGTTCGAAAACCTCCATTGGATCGTTTCCACTACGTTCTTTAACTAGTTCAAATGCTGCATAAAGAATCTTTTGAGCTTTACCGCGTTGTCCGTCAACCATGATTTGGTTGATCAAACGAGTTACCAATTTAGAGTTATACAACGGATCTGGCAACACATCACGTTTAGCTACAGGACCTTTTCTTGGCATATGTTCTCCTCCTTTCCTATGATGGTTAGCTTATTTTTGTCTTATTTTTTAGGGCGTTTCGTACCATATTTGGAACGACCTTGTGCGCGGCCGTCAACACCTGAAGTATCAAGAGCTCCACGTACGATATGGTAACGTACACCCGGTAAGTCTTTTACACGTCCGCCGCGGATCAAAACAACACTGTGCTCTTGCAAGTTGTGTCCGATACCAGGAATGTAGGCAGTAACCTCGATTCCGTTTGTCAAACGTACACGTGCATATTTACGCAATGCAGAGTTTGGTTTCTTCGGAGTCATTGTACCAACACGAGTACAAACACCACGTTTTTGTGGAGAAGACTGGTTAGTCAAAGACTTCTTGAAGCTGTTGTACCCTCTGTTCAATGCTGGAGAGTCAGATTTCTTTGTTTTGCTTACGCGACCTTTGCGTACTAATTGATTAATAGTAGGCATGTTTTTTCCTCCTTTCAAAGCTTTTTGTAATACCACACATCCAGGTGGTTCATTTTTTGGCAAAAAACAAAGCTTTCACGAGCTGAGCTAGCATCAGCTGCGTCAAAACTATTTCCTGATTGCCACAGTAGCTGTCCCTACATCTATGCCACAAGCTTCACCTAATCGTTTCATAGAATCGACTTGGATCGCTGGTATGCCTAATTCCTCTGCCAGCTTTCTCACCTGGCTGGTAATATGCTCGGCAGCGTCATCTGCAATGACAACTGTTTTCACTTGGCCTTGCTTCATGGCCTTGAGTGTTTGTTTGGTTCCGATAACGATTCCCGTATTAGCTTGTGCTACTTTTTCATAAGACATATGCATATCCTCCAAAGTATACAAGGAGAATCGGAAGCACCTTGAATATAGTATCACTCAAGGAAGCTGATGTCAATCACCTTCACAAGAGATTTACAGTGCTTCCGACAATTATTTTGTTTCCTTGTTTATTAGGGCACCGTTACGGTGTTACAGATTCGATCTCCTGGCCTTCTGTCACTTCTTCAGGCGCTTCCAGCTTCGCTTTGATCTTGCGGTACTGCGGCATGCCAGTACCTGCAGGAACAAGCTTACCGATGATGACATTCTCTTTCAAACCGAGAAGTTCATCGCGCTTACCTTTGATGGCTGCATCGGTCAGGACACGAGTAGTCTCCTGGAAGGACGCGGCAGACAAGAAGGAATCCGTTTCAAGAGAAGCTTTCGTGATACCCAGCAATACTGGTTTACCGCTGGCTGGCTGGAAACCTTCCCGCAAGACTTCACGGTTTGCTTCTTTGAATTGATGGATCTCAAGAAGTGATCCCGGCAATACATCTGTTTGACCAGAATCGATGACACGTACTTTGCGAAGCATTTGGCGAACCATTACTTCTACGTGTTTATCGCCGATTTCTACCCCTTGCATACGGTATACTTTCTGCACTTCTTTCAATAGATACTGCTGAACGCCGGCTACACCGCGAACGCGAAGCAATTCTTTCGGATCGACAGAACCCTCTGTAAGCTCCTGACCAGCTTCGATCGCATCTCCTTCAGCCACACGCAGGCGTGCACCATATGGAGCTGTGTAAGTCTTCGTTTCCACTGTACCTTGAATGACGATTTCTTGCTTTTCTTTCACTTCATTGATTTCAATGACTGTACCTTTGATCTCAGAGATGACAGCCTGACCTTTAGGGTTGCGCGCCTCGAACAATTCCTGGATACGAGGCAAACCTTGCGTGATATCGTCACCGGCTACACCGCCTGTGTGGAACGTACGCATTGTAAGCTGTGTTCCTGGCTCACCGATGGATTGTGCAGCAATGATACCGACTGCTTCGCCGACTTCGACGTCGCTGCCAGTAGCAAGGTTGCGGCCGTAGCATTTCTTACATGCACCATGTTTCGTGTTACATGTGAAGACTGTGCGGATGGCAACTTCTTCGATACCTGCATCAACGATTTGTCTTGCTGTATCTTCATCGATCAATTCGTTTTTCTTGATGATCACATCGCCTGTTTCAGGATGTTTGACATTCTCGAACGCTGTACGGCCGACAAGGCGATCATACAATGGTTCGATCATTTCAGTTCCTTCAGTCAGTGCGCGGACTCTCAAGCTGCGGTCGGTTCCGCAATCTTCTTCACGGATGATGACATCCTGCGCCACGTCGACAAGACGACGAGTCAAGTAACCGGAATCGGCAGTTTTCAGGGCTGTATCGGCCAGACCTTTACGCGCACCGTGTGTAGAGATGAAGTACTCTAGTACTGTCAGACCTTCACGGAAACTGGACTTGATCGGCAACTCGATGATTCTACCAGCCGGGTTGGCCATCAAACCACGCATACCAGCAAGCTGCGTGAAGTTGGATGCGTTACCGCGGGCACCGGAATCACTCATCATGAAGATCGGGTTGCGGTTGCTCAAGGACTTCATCAGGCGATCCTGGATGTCATCCTTCGCTTTGGACCAGATGGAAATGACTCGGTCATATCGCTCTTCTTCCGTGATCAAACCGCGACGGAACTGCTTCAGCACTTTATCCACGCGGGATTGTGCTTCATCAAGGATTTCCGTTTTCTCTTTCAATACGACGATATCGGAGATACCAACCGTAATACCTGCTTTAGTGGAATAGCTGAATCCAAGGTCCTTCATGCGGTCAAGCATTTTAGACGTTTCACTGATCTTGAAGCGTTTGAACACCTCGGCAATGATGTCGCCTAGGAAACCTTTTTTGAACGGGGAGATAATCTCGCGTTTCGCGATCTCCTCTTTGATATTCGCACCCTTCTCAACGAAGTAGTGTGCAGGTGTTTTTTCTTCCAGATTCTCGCGAGTCGGTTCGTTCATGTAAGGGAACGAGCTCGGCAAGATCGTGTTGAAGATAAGTTTACCCACTGTTGTAAGCAGGATTTGGTTGTTTTGCTCTTCCGTGAATGTTTCATTTTTCAAAGAGCCGGCATCTACCGCCACACGAGTGTGCAGGTGTACATAACCATTTTGGTAAGCAAGCATCGCTTCGTTGACATCTTTGAAGACTTTGCCTTCGCCGATTGCACCTTCACGCTCAAGAGTAAGGTAGTAGTTACCTAGTACCATATCCTGGGACGGTGTCACGACTGGTTTACCGTCTTTCGGGTTCAAGATATTCTGTGCAGCAAGCATAAGGATACGAGCCTCTGCCTGCGCTTCCGCAGATAGAGGTACGTGAACGGCCATCTGGTCACCATCGAAGTCAGCATTATAAGCTGTACATACAAGCGGGTGAAGACGAATCGCGCGGCCTTCTACCAACGTCGGTTCGAATGCCTGGATTCCTAGGCGGTGAAGCGTAGGTGCACGGTTAAGCAATACCGGATGCTCACGGATGACTTCTTCGAGTACATCCCATACTTCCGGATGCAAGCGTTCGATTTTGCGTTTTGCGGATTTGATGTTATGCGCAAGTCCTTTTTCAACCAATTCTTTCATGATGAATGGTTTGAATAGCTCAAGCGCCATTTCTTTCGGAAGACCACACTGATACATCTTCAGATGCGGACCTACGACGATTACGGAACGTCCGGAATAGTCTACCCGTTTACCAAGCAAGTTCTGACGGAAACGTCCTTGTTTACCTTTCAGCATATGAGAAAGAGATTTCAATGGACGGTTACCAGGACCTGTGACCGGACGGCCGCGGCGGCCGTTATCGATCAACGCATCGACTGCTTCCTGCAGCATGCGTTTCTCGTTTTGTACGATGATGCTAGGTGCACCAAGGTCCAAAAGGCGTTTCAGACGATTATTCCGGTTGATTACCCGGCGATAAAGGTCGTTCAAGTCAGATGTGGCGAATCGGCCACCATCAAGCTGAACCATCGGGCGAAGCTCCGGAGGAATGATCGGAAGTACATCCAATACCATCCAAGAAGGTTCATTGCCGGAATGACGGAATGCTTCCATCACTTCCAGGCGCTTGATCGCACGCGTTCTGCGCTGACCTTGTGCTGTTTTCAATTCTTCGCGAAGTGTTTCCACTTCTTTTTCCAAGTCGATGTCTTGAAGGAGCTTGCGGATCGCTTCTGCACCCATTTGAGCTTGGAATGTATTACCGTATTTCTCACGATACAAGCGGTATTCTTTCTCGGAAAGAAGCTGCTTCTTCTCAAGTGCTGTATCTCCGGCATCTGTTACGATGTACGCTGCAAAGTAGATGACTTCTTCCAACGCACGAGGAGACATATCCAGTACAAGACCCATACGGCTCGGAATACCTTTGAAGTACCAAATATGAGACACAGGAGCTGCCAGCTCGATGTGTCCCATGCGCTCACGGCGCACTTTGGCTTTGGTGACTTCCACGCCGCAGCGATCACATACGACGCCTTTATAACGGACGCGCTTGTATTTACCGCAATGGCATTCCCAGTCCTTTTGCGGACCGAAGATGCGCTCACAGAACAAACCGTCTTTTTCAGGCTTCAATGTACGATAGTTGATCGTTTCCGGCTTTTTGACTTCTCCGTAAGACCAAGAACGAATCTTATCAGGTGAAGCCAAACCTATTTTCATAAACTCAAAATTATTTACATCTATCAAGGGGCCTACCTCCCTTTTAGTATCCCGTTACTGCCCTGCAGTCGATGTTTGGGCGCATTAACCTTCCTGTACATCAAGATTGATGCGGTCAGGTACCTGCGTCTCGTCTTCATCTTCGAGTTCTCGCATTTCTACTTCTTCTTCATCACCATTGAGGATCTTGACATCCATACCAAGGCTCTGAAGCTCTTTGATCAATACTTTGAATGATTCTGGCACACCAGGCTCTGGTACATTATCACCTTTGACAATGGATTCATACGTCTTCACACGTCCGACTACGTCATCGGATTTGACAGTAAGGATCTCTTGCAGGGTATACGCCGCACCATATGCTTCCAGTGCCCATACCTCCATCTCACCGAAACGCTGACCGCCGAACTGTGCTTTACCACCAAGCGGCTGCTGCGTAACCAGTGAGTAAGGACCTGTGGAACGAGCATGCAGCTTGTCATCAACCATGTGGGCAAGCTTGATCATGTACGATACACCGACAGATACACGGTTATCGAATGGTTCACCGGTTCTGCCATCATAAAGGATCGTCTTCGCATCACGCGGCATACCAGCTTCTTCGAGCGTTTCCCAAACATCTTCTTCACGCGCACCATCAAATACCGGTGTTGCAACGTGGATGCCCAGCGCACGAGCTGCCATACCCAAGTGAAGCTCAAACACCTGTCCGATGTTCATACGGGATGGTACCCCTAGTGGGTTAAGCATGATATCGACTGGCGTTCCGTCCGGCATGAACGGCATATCCTCTTCTGGAAGGATTTTGGAGATTACCCCTTTGTTACCGTGACGTCCAGCCATTTTATCCCCTTCAGAAATCTTACGTTTCTGAACGATATAAACACGTACAAGCTGGTTTACACCCGGTGGCAGTTCATCTCCGTCTTCACGGTTGAAGATCTTGACATCCAATACGATACCGCCGGCACCGTGAGGTACGCGAAGGGATGTATCACGGACTTCGCGAGCCTTCTCGCCGAAGATCGCATGCAATAGACGTTCTTCTGCAGATAGCTCCGTCACACCTTTAGGCGTTACTTTACCAACCAACAGATCACCATCGGAAACCTCGGCACCTACACGGATGATTCCGCGTTCATCAAGGTTCTTCAGCGCATCTTCCCCGACGTTCGGGATGTCGCGAGTGATTTCTTCCGGTCCAAGCTTCGTATCACGCGCTTCTGATTCGTATTCCTCGATATGGATGGATGTGTATACATCATCTTTCACAAGGCGTTCGCTCATGATGATGGCATCCTCGTAGTTGTAACCTTCCCATGTCATGAAGGCAACGAGTACGTTGCGTCCAAGAGCAAGTTCTCCATCCTGCATGGAAGGTCCGTCAGCAAGGATTTCACCTTTTGTGACACGGTCGCCGACACTGACGATCGGACGTTGGTTATAGCAAGTTCCTTGGTTGGAACGATTGAATTTTTGCAGACGATAACGATCTGTATCGCCTTTCACTTCACTGCCGCCAACTTCTGTGATACGGCGTACAATGATTTCTTTCGCTTCGACGCGCTCCACGATACCTTCCGCTTTGCAGATGACTGCTGCACCGGAGTCTTTACCGGATACATATTCCATACCTGTACCTACGATCGGTGCTTCCGGCTGCATCAACGGTACTGCTTGTCGCTGCATGTTCGCACCCATCAGTGCACGGTTGGAGTCATCGTTTTCCAAGAATGGGATACACGCGGTCGCGGCAGATACAACCTGTTTCGGTGATACGTCCATGTAATCGATACGCTCACGAGCAACAATTGTATTCTCTTCACGGAAACGGGCAACGACTTCTTCATTCTCGAAGGAGCCATCTTCCGCAAGCGGAGAGTTCGCCTGTGCGATAACATAGTTATCCTGCTCATCGGCAGTAAGGTAATCAATTTGATCTGTCACACGGTTCGTCTCTGGATCGACACGGCGGTAAGGCGTTTCGATGAAACCGAATTTGTTCACTTTCGCATAAGTGGAAAGAGAGTTGATCAAACCGATGTTCGGACCCTCCGGCGTTTCGATCGGACACATTCTTCCATAGTGGGAGTAGTGTACGTCACGCACTTCAAAGCCGGCACGTTCCCGAGTCAAACCACCAGGTCCCAAAGCAGAAAGACGACGTTTGTGCGTCAACTCGCCAAGCGGGTTTGTCTGGTCCATGAACTGGGAAAGCTGGGAGCTTCCGAAGAATTCCTTGATTGACGCAATCACCGGTCGGATATTGATCAGCTGCTGCGGTGTGATGGCAGATGTATCCTGGATGGACATACGCTCACGCACCACACGTTCCATACGGGAAAGACCGATACGGAACTGGTTCTGAAGCAATTCACCGACAGAACGCAATCTTCTGTTACCAAGGTGATCGATGTCATCTGTGTCGCCAACTTCATATAATAAGTTGAAGAAGTAGCTGACAGCTGCCACGATATCGGCAGGGTCCAGGTTCTTCACGCTATCATCGACTGTTGCGTTACCAGTGACGTTCAATGTACGTTCGCCTTCCGGATCAGTCGGGTCGACGATTTTGATTGTTTGAACCAATATTTGATCTTCCACTACACCATCATGCGGTTCCAGGATGTTCTCACCGAACTTGCCATTTGTACCGTCAAGATGAGGAAGGATCTTATCAAGCAGACGACGGTCCAGTTTGTCGCCTTTTTGTGCAAGCACTTCACCAGTCTCTTCATCGACGATCGGCTCAGCCAATGTCTGATTGAACAGACGGTTTTTGATATGAAGCTTTTTATTCATTTTGTAACGGCCTACATGTGCCAGGTCGTAACGTTTTGGATCGAAGAAACGAGAAACAAGCAAGCTTTTCGCATTCTCTACAGTAGGCGGCTCTCCCGGACGAAGACGCTCATAGATTTCAAGCAATGCCTTTTCGGTAGTTTCTGTGTTATCTTTCTCCAATGTGTTGCGAAGGTACTCGTTATCACCAATAAGATCGATGATTTCCTGATCACTTCCGAATCCGAGTGCACGAAGCAGGACAGTGATCGGAAGCTTACGCGTACGGTCGATGCGGACATGGACCACATCCTTTGCATCCGTCTCGAACTCAAGCCATGCACCACGGTTAGGAATGACTGTCGCTGTGTGGCCGCGTTTCCCGTTCTTGTCGAATTTCTCACTGAAATAAACACTAGGGGAGCGAACAAGCTGTGATACGATTACGCGTTCAGCACCGTTGATGATGAACGTTCCTGTATCTGTCATCAATGGGAAGTCACCCATGAATACTTCCTGTTCTTTTACTTCGCCTGTCTCGTTGTTCAACAAGCGGACTTTCACACGAAGCGGAGCGTTATAGGTAACGTCTCTTTCTTTTGCTTCATCTACTGGATATTTCGGTTCGCCAAGGCTATAGTCGACAAATTCCAGCGATAAATTACCCGCGAAATCCTCGATCGGGGAAATATCCTGGAACATCTCTCGTAATCCTTCTTCTAAGAACCATTCATAAGAAGCGGTTTGAATCTCGATAAGATTCGGTAACTCTAGCACTTCACTAATACGTGCATAGCTTCTGCGCTGGCGGTGTCGTCCATACTGAACTACTTGACCTGTCAACAGCTTCACCCCTCAAATCAAACATTAGTAATGTATTCAAGCTGCAATCTTAAAGATTGCAGTAAATCAACATCCTGCAGCAAGTTTTCCCTGCTGTATACTCCCTGCATGACCAACCTTCTTCGGATAAAGGTCTGTCTGAATTGCCGGAATGCCGATTGACTTTCCAAGCAATAAATTATATATTGTAGCTAACATAAATGAATCGCCACAATATTTGCATTGTTCACATCTTCCGTTTACATAGAAAAGCATTCGCATAAATACGAATGTGATGTGAATGTTGTAATGAAACGGGCTCCCTTTCCTGTTTAATGAAAATCAGAAAGTGGTATAATTCCAACAGCGACACACTCCGACTGTCCCTCTGCACCGCCTTCAAGCTAAAAGCGAAAAAGGTTTTTTCATAAAAACCGTTAAAAATTCAGCTTGCTAGCTCCTCCGAATGGCGACATAACCCTGATCATACATATTTAGATAAAATCGACAAAGGCAAAAACACAATATTGATAGCAGTCTTGCCAATCAGCCGACAGTTTAAACACGATCCCCAAAGAAAATTATAATCCTCTCCGAGTATCGTTATCTATTGGCATTTTACAATACTACCACAAGCTTTTATGCGAGTCAATCTTTTTTAGCCAATAGGATGTAATAGCCTTTATCCTTCTTCACGATTTCACATGAACCGAACAGCTGGTTCAATTTTTCCTGGGCAGATGGGGCACCTTGTTTCTTTTGAATGACAACCCAGAGCTCCCCCTGAGGAAGAAGCGCCTGATGGCTCTCTTCAAATAGCTGATGTACAACCTTCTTGCCTGCCCGGATTGGAGGGTTGGTAGCAATTGCCGCGAACTTCCGGTCCGAAAAAGCGGTCAAGCGATCACTCACATAGAAATGTGTGTTGCTCGCCCCATTCGCCTCAGCATTCTGCTTGGCAAGTGATACTGCACGCTCATTGACATCACTCATCACAATGGAACGATCTGTGAAAGCTTTTGCAAATGAAATGCCGATCGGTCCATATCCACACCCAAGATCCAGTATATCCCCTTCTATTTCCGGCTCTCTGAAGACATCAATCAAAACCCTGGACCCGAAATCCACTTCCTTCTTGGAAAATACTCCGCTATCCGAAGTGAAAACAAGTTCATTGCCTTTCAATGTGAAACGCCATGTAGCAGGAGCACTTTTGGATTGCGGCTGATTGGTATAATAATGATCCGACATAATTGGTCACCTTCTTTTTCAGGATCCATTCACGATTGCCATGGAGAGATAGATAAAAGGAAAGCTCGCCCGAGGGCGAGCTTTCTTTTTATTGCTTAACTATTACTTAACTTCTACAGAAGCTCCAGCTTCTTCAAGTTTAGCTTTAAGTTCTTCAGCTTCATCTTTAGATACGCCTTCTTTGATGTTGCCAGGAGCGTTATCAACAAGATCTTTAGCGTCTTTAAGACCTAGGCCAGTTGCTTCGCGAACAGCTTTAACGACTTTGATTTTAGAAGCGCCAGCGCTTGTAAGAACAACGTCGAATTCAGTTTTCTCTTCAGCAGCTTCAGCAGCACCGCCACCAGCAACAGCTACAGGAGCTGCAGCAGTAACGCCGAATTCTTCTTCGATAGCTTTAACAAGATCGTTCAATTCTAGAACGGACATACCTTTAATCTCTTCAATGATTGTCTCTTTAGACATGATATTTCCTCCTTGGAAAATGTTTTATTTTGTTTGGAAGTCTCAGGCCGCCTTAAGCGCCTTGCTCTTCTTTTTGTTCTGCGATTGCTTTCGCAGCATAAGCGAAGTTGCGAACCGGTGCTTGTAGCACGCTAAGCAACATGGAAAGCAAGCCTTCGTAGTTCGGTAGATCTGCAAGTTCTTTGACTTGTTCCACAGAAGCTACATTGCCTTGGATGACACCAGCTTTGATTTCAAGTGCTTCGTTCTTTTTGGCGAACTCGTTCAAGATCTTAGCAGGAGCAATTACGTCTTCATTACTGAAGGCAATAGCAGTTGGGCCTGTCAAGTTCTCGTCTAGTTCAGTCAAACCAGCTACTTCAGTAGCACGGCGAGTCAACGTGTTTTTGTAGACTTTGAAATCCACACCAGCTTCACGAAGCTGTTTGCGAAGTTCAGTCACCTCAGAAACAGTAAGACCGCGGTAGTCTACTACGATTGTAGATTGGCTCGCTTGGAATTTCTCAGCGATTTCATTTACAACCTGTTTCTTTTGTTCGATGATCTTGGACATATGTTCCACCTCCTGTTAGCTTGTTCACCATTATACCTGGAGTTAACATGAAAAATGCCTCCATTCGACATGGAGGCATGATCACAAGGAACAGTCGGAACAGACTGCCTGTTTTATCTCACACACCTCGGCAGGAAATTAAGCCCTCGGGCACCTGCTGTCTTAGGTATAACGTTTATTAGGTTTTAACCACAGTTGATTATATAGTGTTTCCAATTAGATGTCAACAGACAATTAACGGAAAGGAGCTACGTCAACTTTGATTCCAGGGCCCATAGTAGAAGCGATCGCTACGTTCTTCATGTAAAGGCCTTTGGAAGCTTGCGGTTTAACTTTGATAAGCTGTTCGATCAATGCAACAAGGTTTTCTTCCAATTTCTCTTCAGAGAAGGAAGCTTTGCCGATTGGTACATGGATGTTAGCTTGTTTATCAACGCGGTATTCTACTTTACCAGCTTTGATTTCCTGGACAGCTTTTTCTACGTCGAATGTAACTGTGCCAGTTTTCGGGTTAGGCATTAGACCTTTTGGTCCAAGCACACGGCCCAATTTACCAACTTCAGCCATCATGTCCGGAGTTGCAACGATAACGTCAAACTCGAACCAGCCGCCGTTGATTTTCGCGATTAGATCCTGTTCGCCAACGAAGTCGGCTCCAGCAGCTTCCGCTTCTTTTGCTTTATCGCCTTTAGCGAATACCAATACACGTTGAGTTTTACCAGTACCATGCGGCAATACCATCGCACCGCGAATTTGCTGGTCGGCTTTCTTAGGGTCTACACCCAAACGGAAAGCAGCTTCGATTGTTTCATCGAATTTAGCAGTTGCAGTCTTTTTGACAAGTGCAACAGCTTCTTTCACTTCGTACAATTGAGTACGGTCAACAAGCTTAAGTGCTTCTTGTTTCTTTTTGCTTTTTACAGCCATTTCCTTTTCCTCCTCGGATTGTGGTTTTAACGGTAGGACCTCCCACTTGTTAAAGCGGAACGGACAGAGTCCGCAAATGCCGGAAATGCCGGCTTTTAAAAAGGCTGCGAAATGGGATCCTCCATTCACGCAACCTCGTCAGTTTCCTTGATTGAAATGGAATCAGTCTTCGATGACAATTCCCATACTGCGAGCAGTACCTTCAACCATACGCATTGCTGCTTCAACGTTTGCAGCATTCAAATCAGGCATTTTAGTTTCCGCAATCTCTCTAACTTTATCGCGTTTAAGTGTAGCGACTTTGTTACGGTTCGGTTCACCAGATGCCGATTCGATACCAGCTGCTTTCTTAAGCAAGACTGCAGCAGGCGGAGTTTTGGTGATGAATGTAAATGAACGGTCTTCGAATACCGTGATTTCAACTGGAATGATCAAGCCAGCCTGTTCTTGCGTGCGGGCGTTAAATTCCTTACAGAATCCCATGATGTTCACACCTGCTTGACCTAGTGCCGGTCCAACTGGTGGAGCTGGATTCGCTTTAGCTGCAGGAATCTGCAATTTTACAACTTTGATTACTTTTTTAGCCACGAGACACACCTCCTTAAGTCCGTGATGTGGTAATAGGGCTTGTCACCCTCCCACTCAACATGTCTGTATAGCTATAGATAGCGTACACTATAGTCAATAACATTAAGATTCTAGCATTTATCCACAAACAATGCAAGGGGCTTCCAAATAAATTCCGGATGCCGGATTATAATTTTTCGATTTGGGAGAAATCAAGTTCCACCGGTGTTTCCCGCCCGAACATATTGACGTGGACTTTGACTTTCTGTTTATCCATGTCGATATGTTCGATTGTACCTGTGAAATCGGTGAATGGCCCATCGGTGACGCGGACGCTTTCCTTCTCTTCGAAATCGAATTCTGTCAGGGTCTCCTCCATGCCCATCCGTTTAAGGATGACCTCCACTTCCTCTTCCAAAAGCGGTGTCGGCTTGGAACCTGAACCAGTCGATCCGACGAAACCAGTGACACCCGGTGTGTTCCGTACGACATACCAAGAATCATCCGTCATGATCATTTCCGTCAATACGTAACCAGGGAAGACCTTCTTCATTGCCGTTTTACGTTTACCGTTCTTGATTTCCGTCTCTTCATCCTCGGGAACGACGACGCGGAAGATCTTATCTTCCATTCCCATGGAATCGAGTCTTTTCTCCAGGTTGGCTTTTACTTTGTTTTCATATCCAGAATAAGTGTGTACGACATACCATCTTTTTTCCATGCTGTCAGGACAAGCGCTTGTCCTTCCCTCCCTTTGGTTTAGTTATTGCCGATGCTGGACAAAAAAGACCAATTTAAAAAACCCGTACGCAACGGGTTTTTCTCTACGAGCAATATTTAATACCATTATAGCATATATCAGTGGGTATTATTCAAAAGAATAAATTTAAAATCTCAGAGATCCCTAAATCGACCAAGCCGAAGAATATAGCAGCGAACACGACTGTTAAAACTGTCACGATCGTGTAGCGATACAGCTCTTTGCCAGTTGGCCAGCTGACCTTCTTCATCTCTTTGGATACATTTTTCAAAAACGTAACAGGATTCACGGTACTACCCCCAAACTCTCGCCGACAGGCATTGTTGTCTATTTCGTTTCCCGATGGACCGTATGCTTGTCGCATCGTTTGCAGAATTTCTTAGTCTCTAATCGCTGTGATTGATTTCCACTTTTTGCGGTGGAATAGTTGCGGCTCAGGCATTCCGAGCACGCCAATGTAACTGTTTTACGCAAACTTCTCCACCCTCTCGGGTATTTTGACACAATTTTACTCTAGCACGCATGAAATCGCTTGTCAACGGAGCTATAATGTCACTTCGCTGATCTCAAGATAGCGTTCAAGCTTTCGTTTTACCCGCTGCAAGGCATTATCAATCGACTTGACATGCCGCTTCAATTCCTCGGAAATCTCCTGATAAGATCTGCCGTCCAAATAAAGGGCGAGCACTTGTCTTTCGAGTTCGCTGAGGAGCTGTGCCATCTTCTCCTCCATATCGAGGAATCGCTCCTGGTTGATCAGGACATCTTGCGGATCGCCTGCTTTTGAGCTCACGATGATATCAAGCAGCGTCCTGTCTGATTCCTCATCATAGATCGGCTTGTCCAGCGATACATAAGAGTTGAGCGGAATATGCTTCTGTCTGGTCGCTGTCTTGATTGCTGTGATGATCTGCCTCGTCACACAAAGTTCAGCAAATGCCTTGAATGAAGCGAGCTTCTCACCATTAAAATCACGGATGGCCTTATAAAGGCCAATCATCCCTTCCTGGACAATGTCTTCCCGGTCGGCTCCAATCAGAAAATACGTACGAGCTTTCGCTCTGACAAAATTTCGATACTTGTTAATCAGAAAATCTAGGGCATCAACATGACCTGCTTTCACTAAATCCACAAGAACACTATCTTCCATCACTGCATAATCCTGGTCTTCCGTCCGCTGTTTGACAACTGTCACTTAAGGATTCCCCCTGACCATGTATACCGCGAATTTATACGGTCATTATACAGGCGCCCTAAATAACCGTCAATATACTACTTTGGCTATTTCTTCCTTCTGCGCCATGCTTCGAGCGTATCCCTGATTTCGGGTTTCAAGGGGATTTTTGGCTGGAATTGTCGACTATTGTAATCCCTGATTTCCTGGTCGATTTCCCGTTCGATCTGTTTGATTTCCAGATATAGTTCCCTGGAAGATTTACGAAGGGCCCCTTGCCCAAATATAGTACGCTGCTCCGCATAATCACTTGTTGCGACATAGACTTGTGTCTTGACATTTTTCAACGTTTTAATCAATTTTTCGATACGGTCATCCGCTGTCTCTTTTTCTTTTGTATAAACAACTTCAACTTTAAAGTTTTCGTATTTTTTTTCCAAGCCTCTCACATGGTAAGCATCGAAGACGACGATGACCCGGTGTCCAGTGTAAGCCTGATACTCGGCCAGCTTCTCGATCAGCAGCTGGCGGGACTGTTCAAAATCTTTGTCGCGGAGTGCATGCAGTTCCTCCCATGCTCCGATGACGTTATAGCCATCGACCACCAAGATGACCATATTTATTCCCCTAGCGGATGACGCTGACGGTTTACCTCATACATGAGGAGACTAGCCGCGACACTGGCATTGAGCGAAGTGACTTTACCTTGCATAGGCAGCGAAACTGTCCAATCGCACTTCTCCCGGACAAGTCTGCTGATACCTTTTCCTTCATTTCCGATGACAAGGGCGATCGCTCCGACTGCATCTAGACGGCGATAATCGATCGCACCCTCTGCCGCAGTACCAGCAATCCATACATTCCGTTCCTTAAGCTGATCGATCGTCTTGGCCAAATTCGTTACACGCGCCACCGGGATATATTCGATTGCACCAGCGGATGTCTTTGCTACAGTGGCTGTCAGACTGACCGAACGACGCTTCGGAATGATCACACCATGTGCTCCGACCGCATCTGCCGTCCTCAGGATCGAACCAAGATTATGCGGATCCTCCATTTCATCCAGAATAATGAAGAATGGCTCCTCTTCCCGTTCCTCCGCCACACGGAATAAATCATCCACTGTGCTGTATTCATAAGCTGCAACCGAAGCAACGATCCCTTGATGATTCCCCTCGATCAATTGATCCAATTTTCGTTTCGGCACTTTTTGCACGATAGTGCCGTTTGCTTTTGCAAGCTCCTGTATCGACTGCCATGTCTTTGGCTGCAAATGCTCCGAAACCATGATTTTATTGATCGATCTTCCTGATCGCAATGCTTCGGTGACAGGGTTCTTGCCGATTATCCATTCATCTGCCATGCTGTTGACTCCTTTCTTCCACATGTGTGATAGCTGCTTGTATAAGGGCCTCAAGGCGATCTGTATTTTCCAGCAGATAGTGATACCCAATCAGCGCTTCAAAGCCTGTACTGTATCTGTAAGTCTGTACGTCTGTATTTTTCGGCACGGTACCAGACTTGGCATTACGCCCCCTCCGTACGACAGCCTGCTCTTCCTCCGACAGCATGTCCTGCTCGAGCCAATCCCGGATCACCTTCGCTTGCGATTTGGCAGAAACGAAGGTGACAGCTGCATGATGCAGCTGATTCGGTTTGACCTCCCCTTTTTGCAGTAAATGCCGGCGGACATAGATCTCATAAACAGCGTCCCCCATATAGGCGAGCGCCAGACTCTTCATTTGTTTGACATTCATGCATTATCCTCTTTTCCAGCGCGTCCCCTGCGGTGTATCCTCCAGGATGATATTTTTCTCCTTGAGCAGATCCCGGATCCGATCCGCTTCCTGGAAGTCACGGTTCTTACGCGCCTCTACCCGCTGAGCCAGCAAGTCTTCGATCTCATCATCCAATAATTCCGTTTCTGCAGCAAAAGTGACACCAAGTACTCCGCCAAGGTCTTCGAATGCTTTTGTGAAGGCTTCGATGACTTGTTCGGATGTTTGTTCCTGCTGCAAGTAGACATTCGCTTCTTTAGCCAGATCGAATAATACAGAAACTGCGTTGGCTGTATTGAAATCGTCATCCATCTCTTCTTCAAAACGAGCCCTGAGCTCTTGGATCGTCTCCATCACACCGTCGGCATTGCCATCCTGGTTCGTGCTCGCAGCTTTTCGATGCTGCAGGTTCTCATAGGCATTCTTGATTCGTGCCAAACCTGTCTTGGCACTTTCCAGTAATTCATCCGTGAAATTGATCGGATTGCGGTAATGTACGCTCAGCATGAAGAAGCGCAATACTTGCGGATCATGTTTCTTGATCAAGTCATGCGCAAGGATGAAGTTGCCCAGGGACTTGGACATTTTCTCATTATCGATATTGATGTGACCGTTATGCATCCAATAATTCGCAAATGACTTCCCATTGAGTGCCTCTGATTGAGCTATCTCATTTTCATGGTGCGGGAAAGTAAGATCCGTTCCGCCTGCATGGATATCGATTGTGTCACCAAGGTGCTTTTTCACCATCGCCGAGCATTCGATATGCCAGCCGGGACGCCCTTTGCCCCATGGTGTATCCCAGGAAATCTCGCCTGGCTTTGCATTTTTCCATAGTGCGAAATCAAGGGGATCATCCTTCTGTTCCCCGACGCGGATACGAGCACCGGAACGTAATTCATCAATGGATTGATGGGACAATTTCCCATAACCGTCAAATGAACGTGTACGGAAATAGACATCTCCTTCGGATACATACGCGTAGCCTTTATCGATCAGCCCTTGCACGAAATCGATGATCTCTTCCATGCTCTCCGTGACACGCGGATGAAGGGCCCCTTCTTTTACTCCAAGGGCGGATGTGTCTTCTTTGTAAGCTTGGATGAATTTCTCTGCTACCGCATAGACATCTTCGCCCATTTCTTTTGCGGCGTTTATGATTTTGTCATCGACATCCGTGAAGTTCATGACATACTTGACTTCATAGCCGCGGTATTCCAGATAACGCCGGACCGTATCGAATACGATTGGCGGTCTTGCATTACCGATATGGATGTAATTGTAAACAGTAGGTCCGCAGACATACATGCTTACTTTTCCTTCTTCAATCGGAACGAATGGTTCCTTTTTCCGGCTCAATGTATTATAAATTTTTACCGACATGCTGCTTCTCTCCTTTGGCAGCGGCTAATTCCCGCTGCAGTGCTTTTATTTCCTCGTCCATTTCTCTTAGTTTCTCCGCAACCGGATCCGGCAAATCCTGATGATTCAGATCTCTCCTGATACGTTCACCATCTTTGATGACGACGCGTCCCGGAATGCCGACAACCGTGGAACAATCCGGAACATCATGCAAGACAACAGACCCCGCGCCTATCTTCGAATTGGCACCTATCGTAATGGAACCTAACACTTTGGCTCCTGTTGCAATAAGTGCATTATCTTTGACCGTCGGATGCCGTTTGCCTTTTTCCTTCCCTGTGCCCCCTAATGTCACACCCTGAAAAATCGTTACATTGTCGCCGATCTCACACGTCTCCCCAATGACGACACCCATGCCATGATCGATGAAGAAACGTCTGCCGATCTTGGCTCCTGGATGTATCTCGATGCCAGTGAAGAAACGGCTCACTTGTGAAACAACGCGGGCAAGGAAATAGAATTTATGCTTATACAATTGGTGTGCAACTCGATGTGCCCAAATGGCATGCAAGCCGGAATACGTAAGGATAACTTCCAGATATGAGCGAGCAGCTGGATCCTGGTCGAAAACAACCATGACATCCTCTTTCAGCATCTTGAAAAATCCCATTTTGCCCTTCCTTTCCGCTTCTATCGTTTCACGAAAAAAAACGTCCCTGTACATATGACAGAGACGCTTTTCGCGCGGTTCCACTCTATTTGGGCGAGCCCACAGGCTTCCCCAGCTTCACTCTGATAACGGTGAGAACCGCTTTTACCTACTGATAGTTCGGCAAAAGACTCCGAGGTGCATTTCAGCAAAAGCTCTCCAAAGCCGCTCGCAGCGTATGCGGCTCTCTCTGGATGGAAAGGCAGATGCCTACTTCTCCTCTTCTACGTTCAAATGTGTAGTATTACTATATTATATTTCAGACAAAAAGTGAATATTTTACTTTGACAGCTGCTCGATTGCTGCACGAAGGCGATTCTGTACCACAGTCTCACCAAGCAAGTGGATGGAATTCGGCAGCTCCGGACCATGCGTGACACCTGTTGTCGCTACACGGATAGGCATGAATAGCTTTTTGCCTTTTTGTCCGGTCTGTTTCTGAGTCGCTTTGATAGCACCTTTGATTGCATCCGGCTCGAATGCTTCCAATGATGCAAGCTGCTCGGAAAATGCCTTCAGGACATCCGGTACTTGCTCCTCACCAAGCACAGCCATGGCTTCTTCATCATAAGAAATATCTTCCTGGAAGAATAGTTCTGTCAGCTCGACAATCTCCGCACCATAATTCAGCTGGTCTTTGTAAAGTGCAATAAGTTCTGCTGCCCAGTCGCGGCGGGAGTCTTCCATGTTCTCAGGCAGCTTGCCAGCTTGAATCAAATGCGGCAATGTCAATTTCTCGATGCGATCTGCATCCTCCGACTTGATATACTGATTATTCATCCATTTCAGCTTCTGCGGATCAAAGATGGCAGCAGAAGTGGATAGACGGTTCGGATCAAAAATCTTGATGATTTCATCTTTGGAGAAGATCTCTTCTTCCCCGACTGGTGACCAGCCTAACAAGCTGATGAAATTGAACATTGCTTCCGGCAGATAACCTAGGTTCTTATATTGCTCGATGAATTGCAGGATATGCTCATCACGCTTGGAGAGCTTCTTGCGGTTTTCGTTCAGGATCAACGTCATGTGACCGAATTGAGGCGGCTCCCAGCCGAATGCTTCATAGATCATCAGCTGCTTCGGTGTGTTGGAAATATGTTCTTCCCCTCGAAGGATATGTGTAATCTCCATCAAATGGTCATCGATTGCCACAGCGAAGTTGTATGTCGGGATACCATTTTTCTTCACGATGACCCAATCACCGAAGTCACTGGATTCGAAGCTGATCTCATTGCGGACGATATCATTGAACTTGTATGTTTTATTCTCCGGCACGCGGAAACGGATGCTCGGCTGTCTGCCTTCCGCTTCGAACTTTGCCTGCTGTTCCGGTGTCAGATCACGGTGTGCACCAGAATACTTAGGAACTTGGCCCTTCGCCTTCTGCTCCTCACGCTCTTTCTCCAATTCCTCTTCCGTCACGTAGCATTTATAAGCAAGGCCGCGATCCAGCAATTCATCAACATATTTTTGGTATATATCAAGACGCTCCAATTGACGGTACGGTCCGTACTCACCGCCGATGTCGGCACCTTCATCCCATTTGATACCAAGCCATTTCAAATAGCTGAACTGGCTTTCCTCGCCGCCTTCCACATTACGCTTCTGGTCTGTATCCTCTGTGCGGACAATGAATTTACCGTCATGATGACGGGCGAATAAATAGTTGAATAATGCAGTTCGTGCGTTTCCAATATGCAAATGTCCAGTCGGACTTGGCGCATAGCGCACACGTACAGGTTTTGACATATGATTAACTCCCTTTCGATTATGTTAGGCTTGCTGTAAAAGGACGACTGCTTGGGCAGCGATTCCTTCCTTCCGGCCAGTGAAGCCGAGCTGTTCCGTTGTAGTTGCTTTCACATTGATCTGACCTGGATCGGCTTCAAGCATCCCTGCTATATTTTCTCGGATCTGATCGATATATGGTGCCATTTTCGGCGCTTGCGCGATGACTGTGCAATCCAAGTTCCCTAGTTTGTATCCTTGCTCTTTTACAAGCTGCCAAACATGCCGCAGCAATACTTCTGAATCCGCATCCTTGAAAGCAGGATCGGTATCCGGGAAATGCTTGCCGATATCCCCTAGTGCCAGGGCACCGAGACAGGCATCCGCAACTGTATGTAACAGTACATCCGCATCTGAATGCCCCAGCAGCCCAAGTTCATGAGGAATCGTGATTCCGCCGATGATACAAGGTCTGCCCTCCGCAAATGCATGTACATCAAATCCTTGTCCAATTCGAAACATAATGTGACCTCGCTTTATTTGCCATTTAAAAATGCTTCCGCTTTGTATAGATCCTCTGGTGTCGTGAGCTTCATATTATCGTAGCTGCCTTCCACGATGAAAACATCGTGGTCGGTCCGCTCGACCAATGACGCATCATCTGTGCCAAGCATTCCGTCCACCTTTGCCGATACATGAGCATCGTAGATAAGCTGATAATCAAAAGCCTGCGGTGTCTGGGCAGCCCACAAAAGCCCCCTGTCCATCGTTTCCAGACGATTGCCCCGGCGCAGCTTGATTGTGTCGGTGACAGGCACCGCCAGGATTGCAGCACGGTGCTGCTGACAGGCTTCAGCCAGGGCATGAAGCCTGTCGATCGTAACAAACGGCCGTGCGCCATCGTGTATGAATACCATACCGGACTTCTTAGGCAAGGCCTCCAGCCCCATCAGGACACTCTCCTGCCGCTCGCTTCCGCCTTCTGTCAGATTGATTGGTGTCGACCATTCTTGAACGGCCAGCAGCTGAAGCATCAATTCGCGATCAGCCTTGCTTACAACAAGCGTGATGGATGCACACCAAGGATCCTTGTCGAAAACTGTCAGCGTATGGACAATGAGCGGCTTCTGTCCAATTGTGAGGAATTGCTTATTGCGGCCGGCCTGCATCCGTTTCCCTTGCCCGGCAGCTAACACGATAGCTTGATAATACATCTATATTTACCGCCTTATTTTATGTCGAATCCAAACAAAAGCGATAACATCCCAATGTTATCACTTTTGTCTACTTCTATTATGTTATACTTATTCACAATGCTTTTTCAAGTAATTTAGGCTTTGCAAAGATCATTCGGCCGGCAGAAGTTTGCAAGACACTTGTAATAAGCACTTCGATCGTCTTGCCGATATAATTCTTCCCTTCCTCGACAACGATCATCGTACCGTCATCCAAGTAAGCCACGCCTTGATTATGCTCTTTCCCGTCCTTGATCACCTGGACAGTCAATTCCTCACCCGGAATGACGACCGGCTTCACCGCATTTGCCAAATCATTGATATTCAGCACCGGTACATTCTGGAATTCACAAACTTTATTCAAATTGAAATCATTCGTCACGACAATGCCATCGATGACCTTTGCCAATTTTACCAGCTTGGAATCCACTTCCGGAATATCTTCAAAATCACCTTCGTAAAATTCCACTTTCACACCTGGCATATCCTTTTGGATGCGGTTCAGGACATCCAGGCCGCGACGGCCGCGATTTCGCTTCAATGCATCAGATGAGTCAGCGATATGCTGGAGCTCGTTCAATACGAATTGCGGAATGACGATCGTGCCCTCAAGGAAATTCGTTTCGCAAATATCGGCGATTCGTCCATCGATGATGACACTTGTATCCAGCAGTTTCGATTTTGGCTGGATAGCCTGGACCTTCTCTTCTGCGGCTTCTTGTTCATCCGCTGCTTTCTTTTTGTCCTTTTTCGCCAGTGTCATCATATTCAGGAATTCATCCCGGCGCTTGAAGCCGACCTGAAAACCGATGTACCCAAGGAAAATTGTCACGAACAGCGGCAGCACTTCCGATACAAGCACAAAACCGATACCGCGGATCGGGATTGTGATCAAATACGCAACGACCAATCCGATGATGAGCCCGATGCTTCCAAAGAACAAGTCAGCAGCAGGGGTCTTGACCAGTGAGTCCTCCACCCAATGGATGAAGCCGACAATATAATCGACCACCCAGAACAGTAATAAGAATAATAGAATAGCTCCGCCAATCAACCCGACAATCGGGGAATCGAGCCAACCAATGTTGGTAAGGTTCACTAGATCCATCAATTTGGGGATGTAGAGAAACCCGATCATACCGCCTGCAACGATAATGAATAATTGCACGATTCGTTTTAACATTACTGTCACCTCCTAACAGAAAGTATTACCTGAAACAAAATATATTAGACGTAAAAATAAATAATTGCAGTTTTACCGTAGCACGTTTTATGAACCCAGTCAATTTAGGAAATATTACATAGTAGCATAGATTTAGAGAAAATGTCAAAAAATATTACTATTTTAAGGAGAGGTCAATCCTCTCCCAACACAATCCGGAGTGCTTCACTTACGGAGTTGACCCCAACGACTTTGATACTTGCTGGTACTGTCCAGCCATCCAGGTTCTTCTTCGGTACGATTGCTCGCTTGAAGCCGAGCTTGGCCGCTTCCTGGACACGCTGTTCTATACGCGATACGCGTCTCACTTCCCCAGTCAAACCCACCTCACCGATCAAGACATCATCCGGTTTGGTCGGCTTGTCCTTGAAGCTGGATGCGATGCTTGCAGCCACCGCGAGATCGATGGCAGGCTCGTCCAAGCGCATACCGCCCGCAATCTTGACATATGCATCCTGGTTCTGCAGCATAAGCCCGACCCGCTTCTCCAGCACCGCCATCAGCAGCGGTACCCGGTTATGATCTGTACCGGTAGCCATACGCCGCGGATTCCCGAAGCTAGTAGGGGAGATGAGTGCCTGAATCTCGACCAGGACCGGCCGTGTTCCTTCCATCGATGCCACGACTGTCGATCCTGCTGCGCCTTGTGACCTTTCTTCCAGGAAGATTTCGGACGGATTCGTCACTTCCCTCAATCCTTCTTCCTTCATCTCGAAGATACCCATTTCATTTGTACTTCCAAACCTGTTCTTCACACTCCGCAGTATCCGGAATGTATGATGACGTTCCCCTTCAAAATAAAGTACGGCATCCACCATATGCTCCAGCAGCCTCGGACCGGCAATTGCGCCTTCTTTCGTCACATGACCGACGAGGAAAATCGGAATGCCATTCGTTTTGGCAACCCGCATCAGCTCACTTGTACATTCCCTCACCTGCGAAACACTTCCAGGCGCGCTGGTGACTTCTTCCCGATAAACGGTCTGGATGGAGTCGACAACAACGAATGCCGGCTTCACATCCTCTATATGCCGCGTGATGTCCTGCAGATTGGTCTCCGATAAAACATAGAGCTGATCAGCTTTTACACCAAGACGATCGGCCCTCAGTTTCGTCTGCCGTGCCGATTCCTCTCCTGAGATATACAAAACAGGTAATTCCTTTTCGGCCAGCTGTGCACTGACTTGCAATAGCAAGGTGGATTTACCGATACCAGGGTCGCCGCCGATAAGCACAAGCGATCCTGCAACGATGCCGCCGCCAAGCACCCTATTGAATTCAGGGAGATTCGTCGTCACCCGCGGCTCCTTTTCGGAGTGGATGGCCGTAATCGATTGCGGCTTTGCAGCTGTCGTCGTATTTGAATGACGGAAGGCACCGCTGCCAGCCGGTGAAACCACTTCCTCCGTGAAGGTATTCCAATTATTGCAGCTCGGGCATTTGCCCATCCATTTCGCAGATTCATATCCGCATTCCTGACAAACATACTTTGTCTTTCTCTTTGCCAAACTTATCAAATCCTTCTTCATCATTTTATACGATAATTACGGCATAAAAGTTACAGAAATATATCAAATAAAATCATTATTATAGAAAATATTACACAAATAAATAGCAAAAAGGGAGGCGTAAACACCTCCCTATTCATTATTTGCCCGTAACGATATACTTACCATCTTTATCAACATCTATATTCACTTGTTGACCTTTGCGGATATTCTCGCGCAGAAGCTCTTCCGATAATAAATCTTCGATATTCTTCTGGATTGCACGGCGCAGCGGACGCGCACCATATTCCGGATCGAAGCCTTCATCGGCAATCTTCTCAATCACAGCATCTGTCAGCGTAAACTCGATATCCTGCTGTGCAAGACGCTTCTTAAGCTGATCTGCCATCAATGTAACGATATCCTTCATGTGTTTCTTCTCCAGAGGATGGAACACAATCGTTTCATCGATACGGTTCAAGAACTCAGGACGGAATGCTTTCTTCAGTTCCTCTGTCACTTTCGCCTTCATATCCTTGAAGTTCTGATCTTCGCTATCCAATGTGAAACCTAGTGATTTGCTCCGTTTCAGCTCACTTGCTCCGACGTTGGAAGTCATGATCAGGATCGTATTGCGGAAATCGACCAGACGACCTTTGGAATCGGTCAGGCGTCCGTCCTCCAACACTTGAAGCAAGATGTTGAAGACCTCTGGATGTGCTTTTTCCACCTCATCAAGCAAGACGACGGAATATGGCTTGCGACGAACTTTCTCCGTGAGCTGTCCGCCCTCTTCATATCCTACATATCCTGGAGGAGAGCCGACTAGGCGTGCTGTGGAATGGCGCTCCATGTATTCGGACATATCGATACGGATCATCGCATCTTCGTCACCGAACATGGAATCAGCCAATGCACGTGCCAGTTCCGTTTTTCCGACTCCTGTCGGTCCAAGGAAGATGAAGGAACCAATCGGACGTTTTGGATCCTTGAGACCTGCACGCGCCCGGCGAATTGCTTTGGAGATTGCGACAACCGCTTCTTCTTGACCGATGACGCGGTCATGCAATGTCTGCTCCATATTGAGCAAGCGTTCGGATTCATCCTTTGTCAGCTTGGCAACCGGCACTCCAGTCCAGATGGAAACAACGGAAGCGATGTCTTCCACAGTGACTTCACTGCTTTCCTGACCTTGTTTCTCTTTCCACTGGTCCTTCGTCTGATCCAGCTGATCACGCAGGCGCTGCTCTGTATCACGCAAGGAAGCCGCTTTTTCGAATTCCTGGCTTTGTACGGCTGCATCTTTCTCTTTGCGAACTTCCTCCAGCTTCTGCTCGAGCTCTTTCAAGTTTGGCGGAGCAGTGTAAGAGCGAAGACGTACTTTGGAAGCCGCCTCATCAATCAAGTCGATCGCTTTATCCGGAAGGAAACGATCCGTAATGTAACGATCGGAGAATTCCGCTGCTGCACGAATCGCATCGTCGGTGATGGTTACACGGTGATGGGCTTCATAGCGATCACGCAAGCCAGTGAGGATCTGAATCGATTCCTCCACGGATGGTTCATCGACTTGTATCGGCTGGAAGCGGCGTTCCAATGCTGCATCTTTCTCGATATACTTGCGGTACTCATCCAAAGTGGTAGCACCGATGCACTGCAGCTCCCCGCGTGCCAAGGATGGTTTCAGGATATTGGAAGCGTCGATTGCCCCTTCCGCTCCGCCCGCACCGATAAGTGTATGCAGTTCATCAATGAAGAGGATGATATTCCCTGCTTGGCGGATCTCCTCCATCACTTTTTTCAAACGATCCTCGAATTCCCCGCGGTATTTCGTACCCGCCACGACTGTACCCATATCAAGCGTCATGACACGTTTATCCCGCAGGATCTCCGGAATTTCATTATTGATGATCTGCTGCGCCAGACCTTCAGCAACTGCCGTTTTACCTACACCCGGCTCCCCGATCAAGACAGGATTATTTTTCGTACGGCGGCTAAGGACTTGAATGACACGCTCGATCTCTTTTTCACGGCCGATGACCGGATCGATATTGCCTTCTTTGGCAATGGCCGTAAGATCGCGCGCCAAGGAGTCAAGCGTCGGCGTATTTGCCCTGGCAGACTGACTGCCGCGCTGTTTCCCTGCAGAGGACTCATTACTGCCAAGAAGCTGAAGCACTTGCTGACGCGCTTTGTTCAAGCTGACACCGAGATTATTCAGCACACGTGCCGCAACACCTTCTCCTTCGCGAATCAATCCGAGAAGGATATGCTCAGTACCCACGTAAGAATGACCAAGCTTTCTCGCTTCGTCCAAGGAAAGCTCGATCACTTTCTTCGCGCGCGGTGTGTAATAAGGTGTACCAGTGATTTTCTGGCCGCGCCCGATCAGCTGCTCGACCTCTTCCTGAATGCGTTCTGTTTCCAATCCCAGTGTCGTCAGAGCTTTGGCAGCGATTCCTTCGCCTTCGCTCACCAGGCCCAATAGAATGTGTTCTGTTCCAATATTATTATGTCCAAGCCGCACTGCCTCTTCTTGGGCAAGTGCAAGGACCTTTTGCGCTCTTTCCGTGAAGCGTCCAAACATCATAGGAATTCCTCCTCGATCAGTCAGTTATTTTCCAAATGCATCCGCTCCCTGATAAGGGAGGCACGTAATACATCTCGTTCTCTGCCAGATAGGCTCCTTCTCGCATAATGCTGAAGGAAGCCCGGCTGTATCAATACCATTAATTCATTAAGTATAGATTGAGGCATATCTTCTATATACCCAAGATCGATGCCTAACCTAACATCGGATAAACAGGTTGCAGCTTCCTTGGATTCAATGATACGGCTGTACCGCAACGTACCATAAGAACGGAAGATCCGATCCTCCAGCTGGATGCTCAGCTCCTCTGTCAGCGTATGCCGAGCTTGCCTTTCCTGCTCGATCAACTGGCTGACTACGCTTTCCAGATCCTCGACAATATCCTGTTCGGATTTTCCCAGGGTGATCTGGTTGGATATCTGATAGATATTGCCCTGAGCCTCACTGCCTTCTCCGTAAATGCCGCGAACGACAAGTCCGAGCTGGTTGATTGCCGGTGTCAGCCGGTTCATCTGATGCGTCATGGTCAAAGCAGGCAGATGCATCATCACAGAAGCCCGGAGCCCCGTCCCTACATTCGTCGGACAGGTAGTCAGATAACCCCTTTCCTCATCGAAAGCATATGTTATCTTCTGTTCAAGCCAATCATCCACTTCAAATGCCTCCTGCAGTGCCTTTTGCAGCTGGAAGCCTGGCAAATAAAGCTGGATCCGCAGGTGATCCTCCTCATTTACCATGATAGAGACTTGTTCGCTTTCGCTTAGCAAAACTCCTGCTTCCTCTGCGTGTTCTGCCAAATGAGGGCTGATCAAATGTTTCTCGACAAATACTTTTTTCTCGATCGGTGATAAATCGGCAATCCGGATGAATTGCATCTTTCCGCGATCCTGGAATGCGGCATCCTGATAGCTGTCTTGGAAGAAATTAAGTACATCGTCCAAATCCTCTGCCTTGGCAATTAAGGGGAAAGTTCGATTCTCAAAGTTCCTGGCTAACCGAATACGGCTGCTCATGACTATATCGCAATCCGGTCCATTTTCTTTCATCCACGGGCTGATTGCATCACTCATGAAATTCTCAAGTGACATTAGCTCTCACCCTCTTCCCGGCCATCCTGCTCCAAAGAACGTATCTTATCGCGGAGCTCCGCTGCTTTTTCAAATTCCTCCGCTTGAATATATTGCTGCATGGATTCCCGATATGCAGCGATTTTTCGTTTCTTTTCGATACCGCTGCCCATCCTCTTTGGTATCTTGCCTTCGTGTTTGGTATTGCCGCTGTGTACCCGACGGAAGATAGGGTTCAGATTATCCTCGAATGTTTCATAACAGGATGCACAACCGAATTTCCCCAAGCGGGTAAACTCATGATATGTGAGTCCGCACTTCGGACAAGCAAGTGCTGCCGGTGCTTGAGAGAAGTGTTTATGTCCTTGGACAGTCGATGGATTCATATGGAATAGACCAGATAATAAGTTATGCAGGGAATACCCTTCTTGGCCGTAGGAGACATATCCGTTTTCCTTGGCGCATTGCTCGCATACATGCATTTCCGTCTTCTGCCCATTGACGACATTCGTCAAATGTAATGTAGCTGGCCTTATATGACATTCTTGACATTCCATCTTGATGCCTCCTTATCTGACTAGTACTTGATAGCAGTCAGCATTGAAACCAGGATACGTGACCTGACCTCATCGCGAAGCGGAAGAGGGAAGGCTAGTGTATCTCGGCTGGTTGCCCTAAGCATGATTTTCGCTTCCCGTTCTGTCAGGATATTCTCTTCTGCCAGGCGTTCGATCACGTTATTGGCAGTCTGCTGTGAAACTCGCGGCTGCACCATTTCGATCACGTCGTCTATCAAACTTGCTTCCGTATGATGCTTTACCCGAATTATACGAATATAACCGCCGCCGCCACGCTTGCTTTCAACCAGATATCCCTTTTCGACGGTGAATCTCGTTTTGATGACGTAGTTGATTTGGGAGGGCACGCACTGAAAACGATTGGCTACTTCGCTTCGCTTTATCTCCACTTCCTGCGTATCCGTTGACTGAAGGATCTGCTTAAGATATGCCTCGATTATGTCAGATATATTATTACTCACACAAGTTTCCTCCCTTCTTTTGACTTTGACTATCTTTGACTATATTATATACATTTTGCAGGAGGAATGCAAAGCACTTCTTCTTTAGCATAGCCCCCAAAAACAGAAAAAAACCCTTAAAAAGGGTTTTAACTTTTCACCGTACTGACCGATTTGATATTGGTTAGATCAGTCAGTTCCTCGAAGAGCTCCATTTCATTTATAGCCTGACGTGTTTCCAACTCAACATGCAGCATCCTGCTATCATGGTGATACTTTTTCATTTTCATGTTTGTCAATGCCAGATGATGGCGCTCGAGTATTTCCATGATGGGAGCCACACTATCTTCCCTGCCCAGTTCAATATCGAGAAGGTATGCTTTCTGCTTTTTACTGGACAAAAACAGTTTCTCGAAATTATTCAGGAATATGAGGATGGATAGAATGATGATGGTTGTGAATACAGCCTCCATATACATTCCTGCCCCTATCACAAGACCGAGGCCTGCTACGGTCCAGACAGATGCGGCTGTCGTGAGACCCCGGACAGTAGTTCCATTGACCAGGATCGTCCCCGCTCCCAGGAACCCGATCCCGCTGATGACATAAGAAGGTATACGTGCAGGATCGAATTGCACATAGTCATGCTCTTCGCTGAATTCCGTAAAGCCATATAAAGATAAAATCATCATAAGACAAGATCCCACGCCTACAAGGATGTGAGTCCTTAAACCAGCGTGATGATTACCCATCCCACGCTCCATCCCGATAGCACCTGAAAGGAATATCGCAATTATTATTTTAATCATTACCGTTAAAAATTGATCGTTATAGTATTGCTCCATCCATGCTTCCCTTCTTTCTCTTAGCAGTATATGAATATTCTCGTCTCAATATGAAGTGAAATATTTACATTCCCTAATCGACAGAAGTATAAAGCAAAACATAAAAAATCTCCTGATAAGTTATGATTAACTTATCAGGAGATTTCATCTTGCCTGGCAGCGTCCTACTCTCGCAGGGCGAACCCAACTACCATCGGCGCTGAAGAGCTTAACTGCTGTGTTCGGCATGGGAACAGGTGTGACCTCTTCGCTATTACCACCAGACAATGCAAGAATTCATATGGAATGAACCCTCAAAACTAGATAAGAAACATCCTTGCTGTACATCTCATGCGTGCCAAGCACCGGAGTGCTTGGTCTTTGGCGTTGACTTACTAAGGGATCTGGCGCTGCGGCTAGATCCAGCTCCAAAGGCCAGAAACTATGGCCTAAGCGATAAATCCCTTCGTGAAGAAGTACACTCCACTACGGGCTTTCTCGCTTATTCCTACGTTTCTAAACGGCCTTTTCCGCTTTTCGTTTTTTAGTTAAGTCCTCGATCGATTAGTATTCGTCAGCTGCACGTGTCACCACGCTTCCACCTCGAACCTATCTACCTCATCGTCTCTGAGGGATCTTACTCATTTAAAATGATGGGAAGTCTCATCTTGAGGGGGGCTTCATGCTTAGATGCTTTCAGCACTTATCCCTTCCGCACGTAGCTACCCAGCTGTGCTCCTGGCGGAACAACTGGTGCACCAGCGGTGCGTCCATCCCGGTCCTCTCGTACTAAGGACAGCTCCTCTCAAACTTCCAACGCCCACGACGGATAGGGACCGAACTGTCTCACGACGTTCTGAACCCAGCTCGCGTACCGCTTTAATGGGCGAACAGCCCAACCCTTGGGACCGACTACAGCCCCAGGATGCGATGAGCCGACATCGAGGTGCCAAACCTCCCCGTCGATGTGGACTCTTGGGGGAGATAAGCCTGTTATCCCCGGGGTAGCTTTTATCCGTTGAGCGACGGCCCTTCCATACGGCACCGCCGGATCACTAAGCCCGACTTTCGTCCCTGCTCGACTTGTAGGTCTCGCAGTCAAGCTCCCTTCTGCCTTTGCACGCTACGAATGATTTCCAACCATTCTGAGGGAACCTTTGGGCGCCTCCGTTACTCTTTGGGAGGCGACCGCCCCAGTCAAACTGCCCACCTGACACTGTCTCCGAACCGGATGACGGTTCTGGGTTAGAATGTCAATACAGCCAGGGTGGTATCCCACGGATGCCTCCGCCGAAGCTGGCGCTCCGGTTTCCAAGGCTCCCACCTATCCTGTACAAGCTGTACCAACATTCCATATCAGGCTACAGTAAAGCTCCACGGGGTCTTTCCGTCCTGTCGCGGGTAATGCGCATCTTCACGCATAGTATAATTTCACCGGGTCTCTCGTTGAGACAGTGCCCAAGTCGTTGCACCTTTCGTGCGGGTCGGAACTTACCCGACAAGGAATTTCGCTACCTTAGGACCGTTATAGTTACGGCCGCCGTTTACTGGGGCTTCGGTTCACAGCTTCGGGACGAAGTCCCTAACCATTCCCCTTAACCTTCCAGCACCGGGCAGGTGTCAGCCCCTATACTTCGCCTTACGGCTTTGCAGAGACCTGTGTTTTTGCTAAACAGTCGCTTGGGCCTTTTCACTGCGGCTTCTCCTAAAAAGAAGCACCCCTTCTCCCGAAGTTACGGGGTCATTTTGCCGAGTTCCTTAACGAGAGTTCTCCCGATCATCTTCGGTTACTCACCGTGCCTACCTGTGTCGGTTTGCGGTACGGGCACCTATTTCCTCACTAGAGGCTTTTCTTGGCAGTGTGAAATCAGGAACTTCGGTACTAAATTTCCCTCCCCATAACCGCCTGGAATCATGTTGAGTGGATTTGCCTGCTCAACTTCCTCACGGCTTGGACGCGCATGACCAGCAGCGCGCTTTCCCTATCCTCCTACGTCCCCCCATCGTTCAAGCGGATTTAGGTGGTACAGGAATATCAACCTGTTATCCATCGCCTACGCCTTTCGGCCTCGGCTTAGGCCCCGACTAACCCTGAGCGGACGAGCCTTCCTCAGGAAACCTTGGGCTTTCGATGAAAGAGATTCTCACTCTTTTTTCGCTACTCATACCGGCATTCTCACTTCTAAGCGCTCCAGCCGTCCTCACGATCGACCTTCACAGCCCTTAGAACGCTCTCCTACCACTGACATCGTAGATGTCAATCCGCAGCTTCGGTGGTGTGTTTAGCCCCGGTATATTTTCGGCGCAGCGTCACTCGACCAGTGAGCTATTACGCACTCTTTCAATGATGGCTGCTTCTAAGCCAACATCCTGGTTGTCTAAGCAACGCCACATCCTTTTCCACTTAACACACACTTTGGGACCTTAGCTGGCGGTCTGGGCTGTTTCCCTTTCGACCATGAACCTTATCACCCATGGTCTGACTCCCAAAGTAGATTGATTGGCATTCGGAGTTTGACTGAATTCGGTAACCCGATGAGGGCCCCTAGTCCAATCAGTGCTCTACCTCCAACCATCATCCTTTGAGGCTAGCCCTAAAGCTATTTCGGAGAGAACCAGCTATCTCCGTGTTCGATTGGCATTTCACCCCTACCCACACCTCATCCCCGCACTTTTCAACGTGCGTGGGTTCGGGCCTCCAGTCAGTGTTACCTGACCTTCACCCTGGACATGGGTAGATCACACGGTTTCGGGTCTACGACCACCTACTATGTCGCCCTATTCAGACTCGCTTTCGCTGCGGCTCCGTCTTTTCAACTTAACCTTGCAGGGGATCGTAACTCGCCGGTCCATTCTACAAAAGGTACGCCGTCACCCATTAACGGGCTTCGACTACTTGTAGGCACACGGTTTCAGGTTCTATTTCACTCCCCTTCCGGGGTGCTTTTCACCTTTCCCTCACGGTACTGGTTCACTATCGGTCACTAGGGAGTATTTAGCCTTGGGAGATGGTCCTCCCGGATTCCGACGGAATTTCACGTGTTCCGCCGTACTCAGGATACACTCCGGAGGAAACCACATTTCAAGTACAGGGCTCTTACCTTCTATGGCGGGCCATTCCAAGCCGCTTCGTCTACATGGTTTCTTTGTAACTCCAAAGGAGTGTCCTACAACCCCAGAAGGCAAGCCTTCTGGTTTGGGCTGATTCCGTTTCGCTCGCCGCTACTTGGGAAATCGCATTTGCTTTCTCTTCCTCCGGGTAATGAGATGTTTCAGTTCCCCGGGTCTGCCTCGCATCACCTATGTATTCAGTAATGCGTACTATCCAATAACGGATAGCGGGTTCCCCCATTCGGAAATCTCCGGATCAAAGCTTACTTACAGCTCCCCGAAGCATATCGGTGTTAGTCCCGTCCTTCATCGGCTCCTAGTGCCAAGGCATCCACCGTGCGCCCTTCTTCACTTAACTAATAACGCATGATGCATTAAATCGCGACAATATATATTGTCTTGCTTTAAAGTTTGATGTTCTGGCATGTTGTTTCTTATCTAGTTTTCAAGGTTCACAAGAGAGATTGATCTCTCAAAACTGAACAAACAACCCAATTACGTGTCTACTACGAAGTAGTAGTTCCAATGTCCAGGTTCAGCTCCTAAAAGCTAGCGTATAGTTCATCTCGTTTCCTGACTCCAAAACCCGGAGTCTGTAACCGATCTGATCTATCCGTACGCTTTTGAACAGTCGCTTCACCTTTTCCAATTATCCTTAGAAAGGAGGTGATCCAGCCGCACCTTCCGATACGGCTACCTTGTTACGACTTCACCCCAATCATTGATCCCACCTTCGGCGGCTGGCTCCAAAAGGTTACCTCACCGACTTCGGGTGTTACCAACTCTCGTGGTGTGACGGGCGGTGTGTACAAGGCCCGGGAACGTATTCACCGCGGCATGCTGATCCGCGATTACTAGCGATTCCGGCTTCATGCAGGCGAGTTGCAGCCTGCAATCCGAACTGAGAATGGTTTTATGGGATTTGCTTAGCCTCGCGGCTTCGCTGCCCTTTGTACCATCCATTGTAGCACGTGTGTAGCCCAGGTCATAAGGGGCATGATGATTTGACGTCATCCCCACCTTCCTCCGGTTTGTCACCGGCAGTCACTCTAGAGTGCCCAACTGAATGCTGGCAACTAGAATCAAGGGTTGCGCTCGTTGCGGGACTTAACCCAACATCTCACGACACGAGCTGACGACAACCATGCACCACCTGTCACGCTGTCCCCGAAGGGAACGCCTTGTCTCCAAGGTTGTCAGCGGATGTCAAGACCTGGTAAGGTTCTTCGCGTTGCTTCGAATTAAACCACATGCTCCACCGCTTGTGCGGGCCCCCGTCAATTCTTTTGAGTTTCAGCCTTGCGGCCGTACTCCCCAGGCGGAGTGCTTAATGCGTTAACTTCAGCACTAAGGGGCGGAAACCCCCTAACACCTAGCACTCATCGTTTACGGCGTGGACTACCAGGGTATCTAATCCTGTTTGCTCCCCACGCTTTCGCGCCTCAGCGTCAGTTACAGACCAGAGAGTCGCCTTCGCCACTGGTGTTCCTCCACATATCTACGCATTTCACCGCTACACGTGGAATTCCACTCTCCTCTTCTGCACTCAAGTTCCCCAGTTTCCAATGACCCTCCACAGTTAAGCTGTGGGCTTTCACATCAGACTTAAGAAACCGCCTACGCGCCCTTTACGCCCAATAATTCCGGACAACGCTTGCCCCCTACGTATTACCGCGGCTGCTGGCACGTAGTTAGCCGGGGCTTTCTGGTCAGGTACCGTCAAGGTACAAGCAGTTACTCTTGTACTTGTTCTTCCCTGACAACAGAGCTTTACGACCCGAAGGCCTTCATCGCTCACGCGGCGTTGCTCCGTCAGACTTTCGTCCATTGCGGAAGATTCCCTACTGCTGCCTCCCGTAGGAGTCTGGGCCGTGTCTCAGTCCCAGTGTGGCCGATCACCCTCTCAGGTCGGCTATGCATCGTCGCCTTGGTGGGCCGTTACCCCGCCAACTAGCTAATGCACCGCGGGCCCATCTGTAAGTGACAGCCGAAACCGTCTTTCCATTTCCGATCAGGAGAAAGGAAATACTATCCGGTATTAGCCCCGGTTTCCCGGAGTTATCCCAGTCTTACAGGCAGGTTGCCCACGTGTTACTCACCCGTCCGCCGCTCATTCCACCAGAATCACCCCGAAGGGGTCATCTGGTTTCCTGCGCTCGACTTGCATGTATTAGGCACGCCGCCAGCGTTCGTCCTGAGCCAAGATCAAACTCTCCATGAAAGTGTTGATGCATTGCTCGTCAGAGCTGACGTTGATCTTACGATCATGTCGTTTAGTTCGTAATTGGTTGTTTTGTTCAGTTTTCAAAGATCAATGGTGGAGCCTAGCGGGATCGAACCGCTGACCTCCTGCGTGCAAAGCAGGCGCTCTCCCAGCTGAGCTAAGGCCCCATTGTATATTGAAAGTGGTCGGGAAGACAGGATTTGAACCTGCGACCCCTTGGTCCCAAACCAAGTGCTCTACCAAGCTGAGCTACTTCCCGTAATGGCGCGCCCGAGAGGAGTCGAACCCCTAACCTTTTGATCCGTAGTCAAACGCTCTATCCAATTGAGCTACGGGCGCATATTTAAAGTGCCGAGGGCCGGACTCGAACCGGCACGGAGGTACCCTCCGCAGGATTTTAAGTCCTGTGCGTCTGCCAATTCCGCCACCCCGGCAAGCTGAATTAGTTAATTTAGTAGTTATGGAGCGGAAGACGGGATTCGAACCCGCGACCCCCACCTTGGCAAGGTGATGTTCTACCACTGAACTACTTCCGCGTTTAATCTAAATGGTGCGGGTGAAGGGACTTGAACCCCCACGTCATAAAGACACTAGATCCTAAGTCTAGCGCGTCTGCCAATTCCGCCACACCCGCATAGATTAAATACGCACAGTATTAAAATTGAAATGGTGAGCCATGAAGGACTCGAACCTTCGACCCTCTGATTAAAAGTCAGATGCTCTACCAACTGAGCTAATGGCTCTAAAATGGTGCCGGCCAGAGGACTTGAACCCCCAACCTACTGATTACAAGTCAGTTGCTCTACCAATTGAGCTAGACCGGCTAAATGGTGGAGGATGACGGGCTCGAACCGCCGACCCTCTGCTTGTAAGGCAGATGCTCTCCCAGCTGAGCTAATCCTCCGGATTATGTATCTGCCTGGCAGCGTCCTACTCTCGCAGGGCGAACCCAACTACCATCGGCGCTGAAGAGCTTAACTGCTGTGTTCGGCATGGGAACAGGTGTGACCTCTTCGCTATTACCACCAGATCAGATAATCAATGTTTGTCCTTTTCTTAAGGACAAGATATATTGTAGCATTTTCTCAAAGAAAAAGCAACACTTTTTTTGAAGTAAACCTTCAAAACTAGATAAGAAACATTCATGCTGTACATCTCATGCGTGCCAAGCACTGGAGTGCTTGGTCTTTGGCGTTGACTTACTAAGGGATCTGGCGCTGCGGCTAGATCCAGCTCTAAAGGCCAGAAACTATGGCCTTTGGAGCTTTTCGTTTTTTAGTTAAGTCCTCGATCGATTAGTATTCGTCAGCTGCACGTGTCACCACGCTTCCACCTCGAACCTATCTACCTCATCGTCTCTGAGGGATCTTACTCATTTAAAATGATGGGAAGTCTCATCTTGAGGGGGGCTTCATGCTTAGATGCTTTCAGCACTTATCCCTTCCGCACGTAGCTACCCAGCTGTGCTCCTGGCGGAACAACTGGTGCACCAGCGGTGCGTCCATCCCGGTCCTCTCGTACTAAGGACAGCTCCTCTCAAACTTCCAACGCCCACGACGGATAGGGACCGAACTGTCTCACGACGTTCTGAACCCAGCTCGCGTACCGCTTTAATGGGCGAACAGCCCAACCCTTGGGACCGACTACAGCCCCAGGATGCGATGAGCCGACATCGAGGTGCCAAACCTCCCCGTCGATGTGGACTCTTGGGGGAGATAAGCCTGTTATCCCCGGGGTAGCTTTTATCCGTTGAGCGACGGCCCTTCCATACGGCACCGCCGGATCACTAAGCCCGACTTTCGTCCCTGCTCGACTTGTAGGTCTCGCAGTCAAGCTCCCTTCTGCCTTTGCACGCTACGAATGATTTCCAACCATTCTGAGGGAACCTTTGGGCGCCTCCGTTACTCTTTGGGAGGCGACCGCCCCAGTCAAACTGCCCACCTGACACTGTCTCCGAACCGGATGACGGTTCTGGGTTAGAATGTCAATACAGCCAGGGTGGTATCCCACGGATGCCTCCGCCGAAGCTGGCGCTCCGGTTTCCAAGGCTCCCACCTATCCTGTACAAGCTGTACCAACATTCCATATCAGGCTACAGTAAAGCTCCACGGGGTCTTTCCGTCCTGTCGCGGGTAATGCGCATCTTCACGCATAGTATAATTTCACCGGGTCTCTCGTTGAGACAGTGCCCAAGTCGTTGCACCTTTCGTGCGGGTCGGAACTTACCCGACAAGGAATTTCGCTACCTTAGGACCGTTATAGTTACGGCCGCCGTTTACTGGGGCTTCGGTTCACAGCTTCGGGACGAAGTCCCTAACCATTCCCCTTAACCTTCCAGCACCGGGCAGGTGTCAGCCCCTATACTTCGCCTTACGGCTTTGCAGAGACCTGTGTTTTTGCTAAACAGTCGCTTGGGCCTTTTCACTGCGGCTTCTCCTAAAAAGAAGCACCCCTTCTCCCGAAGTTACGGGGTCATTTTGCCGAGTTCCTTAACGAGAGTTCTCCCGATCATCTTCGGTTACTCACCGTGCCTACCTGTGTCGGTTTGCGGTACGGGCACCTATTTCCTCACTAGAGGCTTTTCTTGGCAGTGTGAAATCAGGAACTTCGGTACTAAATTTCCCTCCCCATAACCGCCTGGAATCATGTTGAGTGGATTTGCCTGCTCAACTTCCTCACGGCTTGGACGCGCATGACCAGCAGCGCGCTTTCCCTATCCTCCTACGTCCCCCCATCGTTCAAGCGGATTTAGGTGGTACAGGAATATCAACCTGTTATCCATCGCCTACGCCTTTCGGCCTCGGCTTAGGCCCCGACTAACCCTGAGCGGACGAGCCTTCCTCAGGAAACCTTGGGCTTTCGATGAAAGAGATTCTCACTCTTTTTTCGCTACTCATACCGGCATTCTCACTTCTAAGCGCTCCAGCCGTCCTCACGATCGACCTTCACAGCCCTTAGAACGCTCTCCTACCACTGACATCGTAGATGTCAATCCGCAGCTTCGGTGGTGTGTTTAGCCCCGGTATATTTTCGGCGCAGCGTCACTCGACCAGTGAGCTATTACGCACTCTTTCAATGATGGCTGCTTCTAAGCCAACATCCTGGTTGTCTAAGCAACGCCACATCCTTTTCCACTTAACACACACTTTGGGACCTTAGCTGGCGGTCTGGGCTGTTTCCCTTTCGACCATGAACCTTATCACCCATGGTCTGACTCCCAAAGTAGATTGATTGGCATTCGGAGTTTGACTGAATTCGGTAACCCGATGAGGGCCCCTAGTCCAATCAGTGCTCTACCTCCAACCATCATCCTTTGAGGCTAGCCCTAAAGCTATTTCGGAGAGAACCAGCTATCTCCGTGTTCGATTGGCATTTCACCCCTACCCACACCTCATCCCCGCACTTTTCAACGTGCGTGGGTTCGGGCCTCCAGTCAGTGTTACCTGACCTTCACCCTGGACATGGGTAGATCACACGGTTTCGGGTCTACGACCACCTACTATGTCGCCCTATTCAGACTCGCTTTCGCTGCGGCTCCGTCTTTTCAACTTAACCTTGCAGGGGATCGTAACTCGCCGGTCCATTCTACAAAAGGTACGCCGTCACCCATTAACGGGCTTCGACTACTTGTAGGCACACGGTTTCAGGTTCTATTTCACTCCCCTTCCGGGGTGCTTTTCACCTTTCCCTCACGGTACTGGTTCACTATCGGTCACTAGGGAGTATTTAGCCTTGGGAGATGGTCCTCCCGGATTCCGACGGAATTTCACGTGTTCCGCCGTACTCAGGATACACTCCGGAGGAAACCACATTTCAAGTACAGGGCTCTTACCTTCTATGGCGGGCCATTCCAAGCCGCTTCGTCTACATGGTTTCTTTGTAACTCCAAAGGAGTGTCCTACAACCCCAGAAGGCAAGCCTTCTGGTTTGGGCTGATTCCGTTTCGCTCGCCGCTACTTGGGAAATCGCATTTGCTTTCTCTTCCTCCGGGTAATGAGATGTTTCAGTTCCCCGGGTCTGCCTCGCATCACCTATGTATTCAGTAATGCGTACTATCCAATAACGGATAGCGGGTTCCCCCATTCGGAAATCTCCGGATCAAAGCTTACTTACAGCTCCCCGAAGCATATCGGTGTTAGTCCCGTCCTTCATCGGCTCCTAGTGCCAAGGCATCCACCGTGCGCCCTTCTTCACTTAACTAATAACGCATGATGCATTAAATCGCGACAATATATATTGTCTTGCTTTAAAGTTTGATGTTCTGGCATGTTGTTTCTTATCTAGTTTTCAAGGTTCACAAGAGAGATTGATCTCTCAAAACTGAACAAACAACCCAATTACGTGTCTACTACGAAGTAGTAGTTCCAATGTCCAGGTTCAGCTCCTAAAAGCTAGCGTATAGTTCATCTCGTTTCCTGACTCCAAAACCCGGAGTCTGTAACCGATCTGATCTATCCGTACGCTTTTGAACAGTCGCTTCACCTTTTCCAATTATCCTTAGAAAGGAGGTGATCCAGCCGCACCTTCCGATACGGCTACCTTGTTACGACTTCACCCCAATCATTGATCCCACCTTCGGCGGCTGGCTCCAAAAGGTTACCTCACCGACTTCGGGTGTTACCAACTCTCGTGGTGTGACGGGCGGTGTGTACAAGGCCCGGGAACGTATTCACCGCGGCATGCTGATCCGCGATTACTAGCGATTCCGGCTTCATGCAGGCGAGTTGCAGCCTGCAATCCGAACTGAGAATGGTTTTATGGGATTTGCTTAGCCTCGCGGCTTCGCTGCCCTTTGTACCATCCATTGTAGCACGTGTGTAGCCCAGGTCATAAGGGGCATGATGATTTGACGTCATCCCCACCTTCCTCCGGTTTGTCACCGGCAGTCACTCTAGAGTGCCCAACTGAATGCTGGCAACTAGAATCAAGGGTTGCGCTCGTTGCGGGACTTAACCCAACATCTCACGACACGAGCTGACGACAACCATGCACCACCTGTCACGCTGTCCCCGAAGGGAACGCCTTGTCTCCAAGGTTGTCAGCGGATGTCAAGACCTGGTAAGGTTCTTCGCGTTGCTTCGAATTAAACCACATGCTCCACCGCTTGTGCGGGCCCCCGTCAATTCTTTTGAGTTTCAGCCTTGCGGCCGTACTCCCCAGGCGGAGTGCTTAATGCGTTAACTTCAGCACTAAGGGGCGGAAACCCCCTAACACCTAGCACTCATCGTTTACGGCGTGGACTACCAGGGTATCTAATCCTGTTTGCTCCCCACGCTTTCGCGCCTCAGCGTCAGTTACAGACCAGAGAGTCGCCTTCGCCACTGGTGTTCCTCCACATATCTACGCATTTCACCGCTACACGTGGAATTCCACTCTCCTCTTCTGCACTCAAGTTCCCCAGTTTCCAATGACCCTCCACAGTTAAGCTGTGGGCTTTCACATCAGACTTAAGAAACCGCCTACGCGCCCTTTACGCCCAATAATTCCGGACAACGCTTGCCCCCTACGTATTACCGCGGCTGCTGGCACGTAGTTAGCCGGGGCTTTCTGGTCAGGTACCGTCAAGGTACAAGCAGTTACTCTTGTACTTGTTCTTCCCTGACAACAGAGCTTTACGACCCGAAGGCCTTCATCGCTCACGCGGCGTTGCTCCGTCAGACTTTCGTCCATTGCGGAAGATTCCCTACTGCTGCCTCCCGTAGGAGTCTGGGCCGTGTCTCAGTCCCAGTGTGGCCGATCACCCTCTCAGGTCGGCTATGCATCGTCGCCTTGGTGGGCCGTTACCCCACCAACTAGCTAATGCACCGCGGGCCCATCTGTAAGTGACAGCCGAAACCGTCTTTCCATTTCCGATCAGGAGAAAGGAAATACTATCCGGTATTAGCCCCGGTTTCCCGGAGTTATCCCAGTCTTACAGGCAGGTTGCCCACGTGTTACTCACCCGTCCGCCGCTCATTCCACCAGAATCACCCCGAAGGGGTCATCTGGTTTCCTGCGCTCGACTTGCATGTATTAGGCACGCCGCCAGCGTTCGTCCTGAGCCAAGATCAAACTCTCCATGAAAGTGTTGATGCATTGCTCGTCAGAGCTGACGTTGATCTTACGATCATGTCGTTTAGTTCGTAATTGGTTGTTTTGTTCAGTTTTCAAAGATCAATTTCGTTCTGCCGCTCATTTGGCGACTAGAACATAATATCATGTTTCAACCTGCGTTGTCAACATGTTTTTTGTTTTCGTCTGTTGCGTTTGCTGCTTCGTTTGAAGCAACTCTAATAATTTACCATGGATGTAATAGCATTGCAATAGTTTTTTTAAAGAAATGTTATATTTTCTTACAAACTGTTATATAGCATTATCCCGCATCCTTTTGCATTCTATGCAAATGCCTATATAAAGGTGAAAAAGAAGAAGGGATACTGCTCCCTTCTTCTTTTTGATCAGGAACGATTCCGCATTTGCGGGAAGAGTAATACATCCCGGATGGATGGAGCATTCGTCAGCAGCATGATCAGGCGGTCGATACCAATGCCCAATCCTCCTGTAGGCGGCATACCATACTCAAGTGACTCCAGGAAGTCCTCATCCATTTCATGTGCTTCGTCATTGCCTTGCTCTTTCTCTTTCAGCTGGGCTTCGAAACGCTGGCGCTGATCGATTGGATCGTTCAGCTCGGAGAACGCATTACCATGCTCTCTTCCTACGATGAATACTTCAAAGCGGTCAGTAAAACGCTCATCTTCCGTATTCTTCTTCGCCAATGGAGAAATCTCTACCGGATGGCCATAGATGAAGGTAGGCTGGATAAGCTTGTCCTCTACGCGCTGTTCAAAGAATTCATTTACAATATGCCCGAATGTCATTGTATCTTTGATTTCGATCCCATTTTCCTTCGCCAGGGCTTTTGCCTCTTCATCGCTCATATGCTTCCAGAAATCAACGCCTGTATATTCTTTTACAGCATCGACCATGTGCAGGCGTTTCCACTTCGGTTCAAGATCTATTTCATACTCACCGTAAGGGATGACCGTTTTACCTAGTACATCTTTCGCCACATGGGCGATCAGGTTTTCTGTCAGTTCCATGATCGTATCCATATCACCATATGCTTCGTATAGCTCAAGCATCGTGAACTCAGGATTATGACGTGTGGATACTCCCTCATTACGGAATACACGGCCAATTTCGTATACCTTCTCCAATCCGCCCACAATGAGACGTTTCAGGTGAAGCTCGATCGCTATACGCATATAAAGCGGTATATCCAAAGCATTATGGTGGGTAATGAACGGACGAGCTGCCGCTCCACCCGGGATGCTGTGCATTAATGGTGTTTCAACTTCCAAGTATCCGATATCGTCAAGGTAACGGCGGATACTTTGGATGATCTTGCTGCGAGTGATGAACGTTTGCTTCGATTCTGGATTAACGATCAAATCAAGATAGCGCTGACGATAACGCTGCTCAATATCCGTCAAGCCATGGAATTTATCAGGAAGCGGACGAAGCGCCTTGGACAAGATATCAAAGGAAGTTGCCTTAACGGAAAGCTCCCCTACATTCGTCTTGAACATAACACCTGTAACACCGACGATGTCACCTAGATCCGCACTGCTGAATAGCTCATACGCTTCATCCCCAACCTGATCCTTACGTACATAAAGCTGAATCTGGCCGCTTAAGTCCTGCAAATGCGCAAAACCAGCCTTACCTTTTCCTCGCTTCGTCATCAGACGGCCTGCTATGGTAACTTCTGCTTTTTTCTCTTCCAGCTCTTCTTTACTGAAAGCATCAAAAGCAGCTATAAGCTCTTGTGATTGATGCGTACGCTCAAATCTGGCGCCGAAGGGGTTATAACCCTGATTCATGAGCTCTTCCATCTTATCGCGACGCACCTGCATCTGATCGTTTAATTCTTCACTCATCCTGTTCACTCCCATTTCTTCTATAATTCAGTCTCCACCATGCTAAAAAAACTGCCAGCATGACTGGCAGTATTGTTCGTCCTCGTATAATGCGAGGCTTATCGCATTGCTACCTCGTATTAGTATAGAAAAGCAGCACTGCTGTGTCAATAAAGCACGCCCGATTAGGCCATGGCCATGGAAGCTTCCGCTTGATCCGCAAAATCATACAGCACATCGAGCATATCCTCTTTTGTGCTTGTTTGATTGATCAGCTTACGCACTTTCCCATTGCCATCCATACCCTTCAAATACCAAGCAGCATGCTTCCGCATTTCCATGATTGCCACTTTCTCGCCTTTAAGACGTATCAAACGTTCCATATGCAGCACGCAGACATCGATTTTCTCGCGCGGTGTCGGTTCATCCAATATCTCGCCCGTTTCCAAATAATGGACCGTGCGATAAATCATCCATGGATCCCCAAGGGCAGCCCTACCGATCATAACAGCATCCACACCTGTCTCGTCCAATCGCTGCTTCGCAATTTGCGGAGTAGTGATATCTCCATTTCCTATAACAGGGATGGAGACAGATTCTTTCACTTGACGAATGATATCCCAGTTAGCGAGTCCTTCATAGTGCTGCTCGCGTGTACGACCATGCAAGGCTACTGCCGCAGCCCCTGCCTCTTCCAGTGCTTGCGCATTTTCCACAGCATAGATCGTACTATCATCCCAACCTGTCCGCATCTTGACAGTCACTGGCTTGTTCACTTCTTTTACAACGGCGGAAACCATCTCATAGATCTTCTCCGGCTGCAGCAGCCAGCGGGAACCCGCCATATTCTTTGTGATCTTTGGTGCTGGACAGCCCATATTGATATCAATGATATCAGCTGTCGTATTTTGGTCGACAAACTTAGCAGCCTCTACCAGCGTCTCTGGTTTAGCCCCAAATATCTGCAAGCTCATCGGCTTCTCCTGTTCATCTATATAAAGCATATTCATCGTTCTTGCATTCCGGGTCACAATGCCGTTGTCACTGATCATTTCCGCACATACAATTCCCGCACCGAATTCCTTGACGGTCAAGCGGAAAGCAGAATTACTGATACCAGCCATCGGCGCCAATACTACCCGGTTCTTAATGGTGATATCACCAATTTTGAACAACGTCATTACCTCCTGTAAGTCACTTGCTATATATTCAAAGAACCCCAGACCCGGACGCCTTGTGTGTCTTGTTCAGGCATCATGGCCAGCCAATCCCTTACCTGTCTCCCCTTCGCGACAAGATCGGGTGCTATTTCAGCTAATGGCACCAATACAAAAGCACGCTCATGCATACGCGGGTGGGGAAGGGTGAGTTCCTCAACATTCATATTTTCAGTACTATACAGCAAAATGTCAAGGTCGACAGTCCGCGGTCCCCAGCGGATGGTCCTCTCCCGACCCAGGTCCTGCTCGATTTCTTGACAGACATGAAGCAGCTCCAGAGGCTCCAGGTCCGTTTCCACTTCCACGACCAAGTTCAGGAATCGATCTTGATCTTCATAGCCGACTGGATCGGTTTCATATACCGTCGAAACTTGCTTCAGCCGTATGGCAGGATGATTTTTCAATCTCTGGGCAGCCTGCTCCAGGTATGTCTCTTTCGGGGATATATTTGATCCCAGTGCTATCCACGACTTTTTCATGGACGTTCCCGCCGTATTTCCACCGCTACCGATTCATAATGCCCTGCGATTGGGGGGTCAGGCTTGGTAACCTTGACCGTACACGCCTCCAACAAAGGGAATGCCTCGAATAATTGCTTGGCGATATCTTCTGCAACCGCTTCGATCAGGTTCTTTGCCCGTCCTTCGACAACATCTTTGATGACCTCATATGCCTGTCCGTAGTGAATCGACTGTGTCATATCATCCGATTCACCAGCTGGAGAAAGGTCCAGCTCCAGTACGGCATCCACCATGAAACGCTGCCCAAGCTTATTTTCTTCCGGAAATAGACCATGGTAACCGTAGAATCGCAATTGATTCATATATATTTTATCCATCATTCACTCCCCCTGACTAAAGCGTCCATCATCTTTACAATCCGGGCTGTCCGCTTCACCTCATGCACCCGGACCATATGCACACCCTTTGTAATGCCATATGCTGTGGTCGCAGCTGTGCCCTCATCCCGTTCATCAGCAGGCAGGTCAAGAATCGTCCCGATGAATCTTTTCCTCGATGTTCCAAGGAGTACAGGATAGCCCATTGCGGATATTTTATCCACCTGACGCAGAGCGTCCATATTTTCATCCAAGGACTTCGCAAATCCAATTCCCGGATCCAGCCAAATATCCTCCCGTTTCACTCCTGCCCGCAAGGCAATATCGATACTTTCCTCCAGATCCTTCACCATATCCGGAATTAAATCATCATAGCGAGCTTCCTCCCGATTGTGCATCAAGATGATCGGAACTCCCGTACGCGCAGCAACGCTGGCCATTTCGGAGTCATATTTGGCTCCCCAGATATCATTGATGATGGATGCACCCGCTTCAATTGCCGCTTCCGCCGTTTTTGCCTTATACGTATCTATCGAAATCGGCAGGTCCACCACTTCCCTTATGGCCTGTATTGCCGGCACTACACGCGCAATCTCTTCATCTGCCGATACCGGCTCGAATCCCGGCCGGGTCGACTCGCCGCCGATATCCAGGATATCCGCTCCTTCTGCGGCTAGCTTCTTTGCTTGTTTGACAGCTGCTTCTACAGTTGTATAACTTCCGCCATCCGAAAAAGAATCCGGTGTCACGTTAATGATTCCCATTACGAGTGTATGCTTAGAAAGATCATATTCTTTATTACCTATCCTGCGTTTCATATCACGTCAACCTCTCGTTCAATCTGTCTATTCTAGTGTACACGAATCGTCACATAAAAAAACACCCCCACCTAGCGGCAGGGGTTCCTGTTTTATCAGTCTTCAAATTGGTATAGCGGTGTAGAGAGGTAGCGTTCCCCGTTACTAGGAACGATCGCCAATACCTTCTTGCCTGGTCCAAGTTCTTTGGCAACCTTTTTAGCTGCAAAAATGGCGGCTCCTGTTGAAACGCCCCCAAGCAGTCCTTCTTTGGCAGCGGCTTCTCTCGCAGTCGCATATGCTTCATCATTTTCCACTTGAATGATTTCAGAATAAATATCCGTATCCAGGATTGCCGGAACAAAGCCCGCACCAATTCCTTGGATTTTATGAGGTCCTGGCTTACCGCCGGATAGAACCGGCGAGCTTGCCGGCTCCACGGCCACAATCCGGATATCCTTATTCAATTCCTTCAGTACATTGCCCACACCGGTGATCGTACCGCCTGTTCCGATTCCGGCTACAAATGCATCAAGGTCGCCGCCGAATTCAGCTGCAATCTCTTTGCCTGTAGTGCGGGCATGAATGGCAGGGTTGGCTTCATTATTGAACTGCTGAGGCATGAAATAGCCATTTTTCTTCTGTAATTCTTCTGCCTTCTGAATGGCTCCCTTCATTCCTTCAGCTCCAGGAGTCAATACAAGCTGTGCTCCATAAGCCCGAAGCAGGTTCCGTCTCTCCATGCTCATCGTATCAGGCATGACAAGAATCGCCTTGTACCCTTTGATTGCCGCGACTAGAGCAAGTCCGATACCGGTGTTGCCGCTTGTCGGTTCGATGATTGTGTCACCTGGGTTCAATCTGCCTTTTTCCTCTGCGTCTTCAATCATTGCAAGAGCAATCCTATCCTTAACAGATCCGCCTGGATTCTGGAATTCAAGCTTTACATAAATCTCGGCACTATCCGCGTCTGCTATACGATTGAGCTTCACGATTGGTGTGTTTCCAATCAATTCAGAAATGGATGATGCAATTGCCATGATCATTCCCCCTAATTCCCACTATTTTAATTGGATTTATTTAACTGTAAGCAAAATTTTGCTAAAAGTCAATCTATATGAGTGGTCATTGGAGCAATGCCTTTAAATCCTCTTCGGTGAATGTATATGTCTCATTGCAGAAGTGGCAGCTTGCCTCCGCTCCATGATCTTCGTCGATCATTGCTTGGATCTCTGCGTTTCCAAGACTCTTGATTGCATTCTGGATGCGATCCTTGGAGCATTGGCATGTGAAACTCACCGGCAGACTGTCAAGGAAGCGTATATTCTCTTCTCCGATCAGCTTTTCAAGTATCTGCTCAGGTGTATTCCCTTCTCTGATCAAAGTGGAAATCGGGGCAATGGAATTGATTCGCTCTTCCAATTGCGTGATGATACTGTCATCGGCTCCCGGCATCACTTGAAGAATGAATCCGCCCGCAGCAAGGATGGTATGGTCCGGGTTCACCAGCACACCCGCACCGACTGCAGAAGGCACCTGCTCGGAATTAGCGAAATAATAAGTGAAGTCATCACCGATTTCCCCGGATACAATCGGTACCTGTCCGGTGAACATCTCTTTCAGCCCCAGATCTTTTGCTACGCTCAAGGATCCGACAGTACCAACGGCCCGGGAAACATCCAATTTCCCGACGGAGTTCAGTTCAAAGTCGACATGCGGGTTCGTGATATATCCCCTCACTTCACCTTTTGCATTACTGTCCACGATGATCGGCCCCACCGGTCCGTCACCTTCAACCTTTACGGTCAGCTTGTCTTCCCCTTTCAGCATGGCCCCCATCATCGCGCTGATTGTCAATGTACGTCCCAAGGCTGCTGATGCTGTTGCCCAAGTATCATGACGACGGCGCGCCTCTTCCACTAATTCTGTTGATTGGATAGCGTATGCCCGGATAGCTCCGTTGAATCCTGTTGCTTTAATTAAATAATCACCCATAAGAGCAATGTCACTCCTTTTATATATCAACCGCTTACGGTCTTTTGTCCACAAGGTATTGTTTATCTTATCATAATCCAGCAGGTAAATCCCTTTATATGTTTACTATACCCAAACAGCGAAAAAAGGCCTCCCGATAGGAGACCTTTTCTTTTATGATCTTGGACGATCATCAGAACCGCCGTCTTGACGCGGTTCATCTTCTGGAATACCTGACTGCTCCCGCGGCGCGGAAGTATCCTCATCGATGGCATTGTCATCGGTCGGTGTTGCTTCCTTATCCTCCTGCGGTTGGATCGTGACGGTCACTTCCTCGTCTTCATCCTTTGTCAGGCTAGTTTTTTTATCGGATTTGCTGCGTTCAGCTGCAATCTCTTCCTCGGTTGGAAGGCGTCCTTTATCAAACAGTGTTTGAATCTGGAATGCATCCAATGTTTCGATCTCAAGCAATGTTTGAGCGATAAGCTCCAGCTTCTCTTTGTTTTCGGTAAGGATCTGTTTGGCACGCGCATAACATTGGTTGATGAAGTTTTGCACTTCCTGATCGATTTCATAGGCGATCGCATCACTGTATGTTTGTTCGTTCTGGATATCCCGGCCAAGGAATACATTCCCGCCATTGCTTGTGAACTGCAACGGACCGATCTTATCACTCATACCGTACTCGGTGACCATCTTGCGTGCGATATTGGTCGCACGCTGGAAGTCATTATGCGCTCCGGTACTTACTTCCCCGAAAATGACCTCCTCTGCAACACGTCCGCCAAGCAAACCGGTAATCTTATCAAGCAATTCCGGCTTGGTCATGAAGTAGCGATCTTCCCTCGGCAGCATGACTGCATAACCGCCGGCCTGGCCTCGAGGTACGATGGTTACTTTATGCACCATATCCGCATCGTCGAGCACCATACCGATGACAGTATGTCCGCTCTCATGATAAGCAACGATATTGCGTTCTTTCTTGGAGATGACACGGCTCTTCTTCGCAGGCCCGGCAATGACACGATCAATCGCTTCATCGACATCGGCCATGACGATTTTATTACGGTCGCTTCGCGCTGCCACCAGAGCAGCCTCGTTCAATAGGTTCTCCAAATCCGCTCCGGAGAAACCTGGAGTACGCATCGCGATTGTACGCAGATTGACGGACTCATCAAGCGGTTTGTTGCGGGCATGCACCTTCAATACTGCTTCACGTCCGCCCAGGTCAGGACGGTCGACCGTAATCTGACGGTCGAAACGGCCCGGACGAAGCAACGCTGGGTCAAGAATGTCTGCACGGTTTGTCGCAGCGATGATGATGATACCTTCATTGGCACCGAAACCATCCATCTCGACTAGCAATTGGTTCAATGTCTGCTCACGCTCATCGTGACCGCCGCCAAGACCAGCTCCACGCTGACGGCCAACGGCATCTATCTCATCGATAAAGATGATACAAGGTGAGTTTTTCTTGGCGTTCTCGAACAAATCACGTACACGGGATGCACCGACCCCTACAAACATCTCTACGAAGTCCGAACCACTTATAGAGAAGAACGGCACGCCGGCTTCCCCTGCTACCGCACGGGCAAGCAATGTCTTACCGGTACCTGGAGGTCCGACCAGAAGCACACCTTTCGGAATACGCGCTCCGACAGCGGAGAACTTACGAGGGTCTTTGAGGAAGTCGACAACTTCAACAAGCTCCTGCTTTTCTTCGTCTGCTCCGGCTACATCGCGGAACTTCACTTTCTTCTTCTCTTCGTTGTACATCTTCGCCTTGCTCTTGCCGAAGTTCATCACTCGGTTGCCGCCGCCTTGGGCCTGGCTCATGAAGAACAAGAAGATAAGCACAAGCAGCAAGATAGGGAAGATGGATGTCAGCAGAGTCTGCCAGAAACTAGGCTGCGGCTCTTCGTCTGCATTCAGCTTCACGCCTTGTTCATTTGCAGTATTGATGATATCACTCATCAGCTGTTCATTCTGAGGTATCTCAGTCTGGAACTGCTTGTCATCCTCCGTCTCGCCCCGTATCGTATAGATATTGTTAGTAGGCTGGACGGTCATGCTTTGTATGTCACCACTCTCAAGTGTGGTCCTGAATTTGTTAATGTCATACTGTTCGATTTCATTCGTCTGATTCCTGAATAAGTTGATCACACCGATAATGACTACAAATATAATTATAACCATTAGGGTATTACGGAACACTTTGCTCATTGCCTACCTCCTCCCAAACGAGAAAACTATAGTAAATACTACCATATGCAAAACCTGCTACACAACTAAATACCCTTTACCATATGTAAAAGGAAGCCATTCCATGCCGATACCGTTTATTCGGTCCGGGCGCCGCCATACACTTCGGGTTTCAGCACACCGATATACGGCAAATTGCGATACTTCTCCTGATAATCCAAACCATAGCCGACTACGAATTCATTTGGCACACGGAAACCGACCAAGTCCGCCTGGATCTTCGCCGTACGTCCCGAAGGCTTATCGAGCAGTGTGACAATCTTAATCGATTTTGCTTTCCGGTATTTGAATAAGTCCACCAGATAGCTCAAAGTAAGGCCGCTGTCGATGATATCCTCAATGATCAGAAGATCTCTGCCTTCCACTTTTGTATCCAGATCCTTGACGATCTTCACTTCGCCAGTCGATGACATGCCTCCGGCGTAGCTGGATACATCCATGAAATCCATCTCAAGATGTGTATCCATATGACGGAGCACATCAGACATGAAAGGAAGGGCGCCTTTCAAAACACCGATGGCAAGCGGGAAGGAATCTTTATATTCCTCTGTAAGCTGCTTTCCGATCTCAGCACATTTGGCTTCGATCTCTTCCTTCGTAATCAATATTTTCTCAATCTCATCATGCATTGCTCGGTCCTCCTGTTTGTTCCCCATTTTTCGCTTGGTAGCACAGACGCAGATAGCTGCCTGTTCCTCCTGTTGTTCTGCCTGTTTCCCCTTTTCTTAAACCGATAAGCCATAAAATAGTGCCAGTCGCATCCTCCACAATCGGCCAAACCCGCCGTTCATCAGCAGGAATTTTTTCATCAATGAAAATATCTTTTACTTTTTTGGTCCCTCTCATTCCGCGAAGCTTCATTTTGTCGCCATTTTTCCTTGTGCGCACCCGTAAAGGCAGGGTGACATCGTCAAGGGGCAATACGAAGATATGGGAACTGTTTTCAATTGGGTGAGGGGTAAAAGTAGCCTTTAATAGAGATCCATCAGGTAACGTGACGCATCCGGGAGCGTGTAATGTATAGTGGAATAAGTCTTTCTCCTCAATACGGAAAGAAACCGTCATGCGGCCATAAGACTTTGTCAGTTGTAATCCTGCCGGAAAATCTAGAGAGCTGTTTGCTTTAGAGCTAGCTATCAGTTCAAAAAATTGCGCTTCATGCCGATGATGCAAGTCCACCGGAAGCGCTTGATACAGATACATCAATATTAGATGATACACTCTTCTTTGTAAAGCAATCGGGTATGTAAGAAATCGTTCTATTTCAAAGGCTGCCGTCTGTTTCACGGCATCATATTCCACCACCTCTTTGAACATCTTCGCCGCCTGTCCCTCCAGGTATGCTTCATCCGCTTTAAGCGCTTCACTGAAGCGCTGCGCGTGTTGATGGAAGGCAGGGAACTCCTTTTTTAACGGAGTCAGGACACGATGCCGGAAAAGATTACGTGTATAATCTTCCGTGGCATTTGACGGATCGATGCGATACGGTATATCATGCTGTTCACAATATTGTTGGATTTCCGATTTGCTGCACGACAGCATCGGCCGGATGATTTCTCCGCCGGCAAATGGTCTCCGGACGTCCATTCCGCTGACAGCTGCAGGATTGGAGCCGCGCGCCAGACGCATCAGAATTGTTTCCGCCTGATCATCTCCATGGTGGGCGAGGAACAAAGCGTCTGCCTCGAAATGCGTCATACGCTCCTCGAAATAGCGATAGCGCATCTCCCTGGCTGCCACTTGGGTACTCTTTTGATGTGTTTCCTTCCAGGCTGGAACATCCACTGTTACAGATTCTGATCTAATCCCCCATTTTTCGCAAATGGATTCCACGAATTCAGCATCCAGCTTGGATTCTTCTCCGCGCAGACCATGATCTACACTCAGCGCAATGATATGCCACCCCCTCTGCTTCTCCTGTTCCTTCAGGAAATGGAGCAGTGCCATCGAATCCGGTCCGCCGGATACGCCGACCAGGATAGTGGCGCCTTCCTTCCATAAACCATGCCTGTCCATAAAAGCTGTCACAGTCTGTTTCATTTACCTTCATCCTTATTGTAGTTGCTGCTTTTATCGTACCACTGATATGGCAAGACAAAAAGCTTATTGCAGCATATACAGCAAATAGCAAACGATAGCATAGACACTTAGTGCAATGCTTTCTCCCAGACCTGTCTTGCTTCGGCCGTTTTTTCTCATTCTGGAAGGCACAGATACCGGGGCAGGCGACTTCTGTCTCATCAGGAGTTTCATTAAATCTTGCTTCATTCCGGTGCTGTCAGTGTATTTGCCCATCACTGCTTTTTCCAGAATGGGCCGCAGCTTCCCAGCTGAGCCAAGAACCTTCTTAAGCGTGATTTTTGGTGTTTCACCCTTTGCAAACCTTCCGCCATTCAAAATTTCCAGCGCTGTCATGGCAAGCGCGAACAAGTCATACGCCGGTTCTGCTTTCCTGCTCCCCATCCCCCAGAAACCGCGGTCATAAAACTCGGTATATTCCTTGATTGCGCGACCTAGCTGTGTCGTCCCCCCGACGTCCACCCATCGGAGACGTACAGGATTTTCACTGACGACCAGATTATCGAGCTTCAAATCACCGAAAATCCATCCTGTCCGATGGAGATGACTCAGATCCTCCAGCAGTCCCAGCATCAATACCGGCAGCCATTCTGGTCCCTTTGCCTTGATGTACGCATCAAGCCTGCTCCCTTGGATATATTCCATGACATAAAAGGTATAGAGCTGACCGCTCGGGCTGACATAATCATCGGTATCAAACAAACAAGGCCCGAGGAAATATCCCTGGACCTTTTTCAGCGATTGCAGCACCTTGACTTCCATCATCATGGAGGTACGCTTATCACTGATTTTCAAGGCGGCATGTTTGCCATTTCTTTCTGTCAGATACACCGAACCGATTGCCCCGCTTCCAAGTTTTCGAATCAACGGATACTCTCCATGATGCCACTTACCGGACAAACGGATGCCAGTGCGTATATCAGCTGCCGAATTCTTCATATTCGGTCATCCCATCATTTTCCGGGCGCTTATGGAGCGACTGACGGCTGAATTCATGTATCGCCTCCCTGAGCGCAGGTCCGGTCGGTGTCACGCCCCCTGTTGCAAGCTTTGGAAATACAGATGACACGTTTTCCAGCCGTTCGGTCCATTCCATCACTTTGACGGCAGCCTCCCTTTTCCCCGGGAAACCAAATATGGCGAACTTGTTATTGCCAAGTCGTGCATTCATGCTGATTGACAAATCGATCAGCGCTTCCTTCACCACCGGGAGCTTATGATGCATACTGGCGCTCGTATCGACAAGGATAAGCACTTCCAGATTAGCCGTCTCACTTATTTCCTCGACCACCTCCAGCACGTCCCCCCTTTTTTCCGGCGGCAGGTCGTCCAAGGTATTGCCTGGACCCAGGATCTGTTTCAGCTCTTTATTGACGACTCCCTCGATCGTCTGGGTCATTGCCTGTTTTGTCACCATCTGGATCGTCTCTGTCAGGGCTTGCTTATAGATCAGCTGGCTGACACCGCCTCCTGCTTTTGCGATATTCTCCACCTCTCCAAGGCTGACTGAGTGTTCGGTATTCCCCTCCTCCAAAATACCGATGACATTTACCGTAATATGTTGAGCATAAGCCAAAGCAGCGACTGCAGCCGGGTCTTCCCCGCGATTTGAGCATCCATCTGTGATCAGCAGGATTTGTTTCATCGTACTCGGTTTCATCGTTATCCCTCTTCTCCATTCGTTATCTCCATCTTCGACGGGAAAAGAGGATTATATACGTTCCTTACGCCTCCTTCACTTTGTTTTTATAAGTAGGGATGGACGCCCATTCAGGCATATTCCGATCTATGGCAGCCACCATTACTGTCATGTCATCCTCTATCTCTCCTTCTCTATGGCGGACAACCTCCTCCAGGAGCAAATCCGCCATTTCCTGAGGCACGGTTGTTTTCATTTCCTTGATTTTCCGTTTCAGCCACATATCCGTATTCTCCACATGACGCGGTGCTTCAAAGATGCCGTCACTCATCATGACCAGCAAATCCCCCGGCAGCAGCTGCTCTTTGACGACATCCACCTCCAGATCCTGCACGATGCCGATCGGCAGGTTGCCAGACTCTATTTTAATGACCTGATCACCTCGCTTAATGAAGCTCGGTGTCGATCCGATTTTAAGGAATTGGACAGCTGCGTCATGCAAATCGATGACTGCCAGATCCAATGTAGCGAATATCTCCTCATTGGAGCGGAGCGAGAGGATCGAATTGATTGATTTGATTGCGACTTCTTCCCTGATTCCCGACTGCAGGATCTGCTGCAGCAGCCGCAGCGTCTCGGTGCTCTCCTCATGGGCCCGATCTCCATTTCCCATTCCATCACTGATTGCAATCGCGTACTTGCCCGCCCCTAGTTCGATCGTGGAAAAACTATCCCCCGAAACGAACCCCCCACCTTTTGCCGCATGCGCAACTCCCGTATCCACAACGAATTTCTTGATGGAAGCAAACGCCAGGAAGCAGGATTTATCCGGAAACGGCGCTATCTCTTCCTTCGTCACGACGACAGTCTCCCCCAGAATGTCGGATAAAATAGGACCGATCAGCTTCTGCCCCTCGCCATGATATCCCTGTATGGATACATGCATTTCAATATCAATACTCCCTTTCGTCAGGGAGAACACATCCAGCTTATCCACGACTAAGCCAGCCGCTCGTAAAGCAGCCATTATCTCCACTTCCTGCTGTTCATGATTCTCCTTCTCCTTGACGATTTCTTTTGCGAAATCGCCCATCACCTCGGATACACCATTCAGCTGATCGGCGACAAAGCGGCGACTTTCCTGTACTTGCCGTCGCAGCATCTGATTCGCTTGGTAGAAACTCAGCTCATGCTTCATCGTTTCCATCACCTTCTTCGATTTGACACAGTGGGACTCCAAGTTCCGTTCCAAAAGCTTATTCGGCGGCCCGCCATCCTCCATGTCTTCCTTCAGGCTCTCCATTAACTGGTATGTGCGGTCAAACTGCTGCGCTCCCCAGCACCGGTCCTTTTTGAAGCACAGCTGACATGTCTGCTCGGTTACATTCCCAAGCAGGAAATCGGTTTCCCTATTCCGCACATCCTCTGCAGCCCGCTCTGGCGTGGCGAAGCTTTTTGCCAATGCATCGAATACATTGGAGAACTGCTGGACTCGATTAGCCGTCACATCCCGTACTTTCTGTAAATATTGCTCTTGCTCCTGGCTGTGTTCAGCAGTACCGGGAACAAACCGGGACATGCGTCTAATCCAGCTTTCCGGAGTCAAAACAAGCAGGAAGATACTCATGACGGAAGCAAGCAAGGAAGGATACACTTCCTGCACCCCTTGCTCCTGTCCGTACAGCCCGATAAGCAAAGTACCAATGATGAGACCTATGCTCACCCCGATTTTCTTCCCATCCTTCAATAAGCCGCCAAGCAACCCGGCAAATGCCAGCAAACTCATCTCATAGAGACTGGCTACATTGGCAAGACTGAGAATCAAGCCGGCGACCACGCCGACAGTAGAACCCATTGCCGCTCCGCCGATCAATGCCAGCAGCAGGACAAAATAGCGGGAGAATATTTGCTCGACCCCTGCACCTTGTACTTGCCATCCAATCGTGCCAGTCAGGACCGAGGCCAGCAGAATGATCAAGCAGACAATTTCTTCATTCTTTAATGCCGGATAATATCTTTTAACGGATAAGAGCGGAATGCTTTGCATAAAGATGATAAAGAGAACAGAACCAAGGATGCCCTCGACACCTATCATCATCCAATCGAAGCTGGACAGCGTATTTTCATAAGAGAATACCAGCATCCTCGGAAGTGAGCATGCCAGGAATACGAGCACGGCCATCACCCGGATTTGATGCGGAATCCTCTTACAAAGCATTGCCAGGAAATAAAGGACGAATGCAGCACCAGCTATATACAGGCCATGTGTCCACTGATAGGTACAAGCACCGGCAATTGTAGCAAGTGTGATCGGCATCATCCTTTTTCTTCTTGTCAGCCAAATGGATGCCAGAAATGCCGCAGCAAATGGTGAAACGGTGGTCAGTACCACTGCCCGTCCAAGTAAGAAGCCTACTAGTGCCAAAAGCCATGCCTTTTCGATCAATAGAAGTTTTGCCAGTCCGAACCCCTTCTTCTTCCAATTCTCAAAACGCTTTTGCTCCACTCCATAGAAACCCCATTTCTTTCTTGATACCGTCTCCATTTCATTGAACACTCCTGTCCTCATATTTACCGAGGCTATGTGTACATACCATGGCATACCCCGGGACAAACTCTTATTTGAATAAAGTCATTTAAACACATCAAGCCTTCACAATTTGTCAAAAGAACCGAGCGAGACCTAAAAACTTTTCGACTTAATCCCATACCTTTTCACCGGCTTCAACACAGCTTGGACAGAAAAACTCTTTTGCATCAGTTATCCTTGTCGTAATAAGCTCTTGTTCCGTACGTCTTGTCAGAAAACTTTTATTTTTCAACGGAAGCGTTTTCCGCGAGATTTCTATATTGCATTTTAAAATAAGAAGAGTAGAATAGTTCCTACTGAAACAGTTCGCATGCGAACTATTTTTTTGTTGAGGGGATGACAACTTTGACTGATGAGGAAAAAATCAGCCAAGTCGTCCAATCATTTCGCTGTTTGAACCAAGCTTTTCACAAGCAATTCTGGCACAATGCCGATCAATTAGGAGTGACGGTCGTTCAGCTGCACATCCTAAAAGTATTGGCGAACGAGCCCGGAACTGGCTTGAACGATCTTGCGCATAAAGTGAATGCGAGCAAGAGCACAGTAAGCGAAACGGTTGAAAGGCTTGTACAAGCTGAATTGGTAAAACGGGAGCGCTCGACACATGACCGGCGGGCCATCGTACTGTCACTGACTTCAAAGGGACTGGAGCAGAAAAAGACGGCATACCGAACCTATTTGCAAAGATTGGAGAGCATTTCAGACTTCAGCACGGAGGAAATCGAGACATTATTGTCTCTTCACGACCGTTTGCTAAATAAAATTACTACTCAAGGAGATGAAGCAACATGAAAGATCGTTCTGCATATGTAGATCCGCAGACGCTAAAAAGAGGGCCGATCGTCGCCATCTTGGTTCTAGGTGCATTCGTGGCCATTCTGAACCAAACGCTGATGAATATCGCACTGCCGAAAATGATGGTGGATTTGGATATACAAGAAAACTCAGCGCAATGGCTGACAACAGCATTCATGCTGGTCAATGGTATCCTGATTCCGATCACCGCCTTCTTTATGGAAAGATTCACAACTCGTAAGCTATTCATCACCGCTATGAGCTTGTTCGCAATTGGAACACTCATTTGCGGAGTCGGACCTGAATTCACAACAATCCTGATCGGTCGTATCGTACAAGCAGCAGGTGCAGGTATCATGATGCCATTATTGTTCAATACTGTATTGAGCTTGTACCCAATCGAAAAACGAGGCAGTGCAATGGGTGTCATCGGACTTGCGATGATGTTCGCGCCGGCAATCGGACCTACACTATCCGGTTTTGTCGTAGAGCATGCATCTTGGAGATGGTTATTCTTCATCATCCTGCCAATCGCTATCATTGATGTCATCTTGGCAATCTTTGTTTTGCGCAATGTAACCAAAACACAGAAATCATCAGTCGATGTTCTGTCTGTAATCCTTTCTACCGTAGGATTCGGCGGCTTGTTATACGGCTTCAGTGTCGCAGGGGATAAAGGCTGGGGTTCCGCGCCGGTAGTCTCCACACTAATTGTAGGTGGAATTGCCTTGCTGATTTTCATCATCCGTCAGCTGACAATCAAAAAACCGATGCTCGAGTTCCGTGTATTCAAATATTGGATGTTTTCCCTATCGACTACAATCAACGTCGTCATCACGATGGCAATGTTCGCAGCGATGCTATTGATTCCGATTTTCACACAGAATATGCTTGGTTACTCACCGCTTAAATCAGGTCTATTACTATTGCCTGGTGCACTGGTATCAGCCATTATGTCACCTATCACAGGTAAGCTATTCGACAAGATCGGTGCTCGTCCGCTTGCATTGATCGGTCTATTGATCACTACGATCACAACTTACTTCCTAAGTACGTTGTCCATTGATACGACTTACACATATATGATGACTGTTTATACCTTCCGTATGGTCGGTGTATCCATGGTTATGATGCCAATCATGACAGCTGGATTGAATCAGCTGCCGAAACGCTATTATGCGCACGGAACAGCGATGGCAAATACACTTCGCCAAATGGCGGGTGCGATTGGTACCGCTCTGCTTGTCACAGTGTTCTCCACTCAATCCAAAGAACATGTAACTGACATGATCACGTCCGGTACACCGCAGCAGCAAGCAACATTGCTTGGTTCCATCGAGGGTATCAATGATGCCTTCTGGATTGCAACGATCATCGCAGCAGTCGGATTCCTGCTTTCCTTCTTCTTAAGAAAGGTACGTCCTGCAGACGAAATCGAACAGGAACAATCGACAGCTACAACAACACCAATCGGAAAAACTTCCGAAACACATTAATAAAAAACCTGCATCCGTTACGGATGCAGGTTTTTTATATATTCGCTAAATGATCGGAAAGGTTGTAATTATGTACTTTCCATTTTTCTTCGATGAACTGGATATTGCTGATGCAAGCATTCACGAGACGCGTATTCTCAAGATCGTATTCTCCATCCGAGATGGTAGATAGAATCGCAGCGATAACTGCTCCATGTGCAACTAACAGCACCTTTTTATCCCCATACTTCTCATTCACTTCCTGCAACGCCTTCATTACCCGCTCAACCAGATCATCCCATGACTCCATACCTGGAAAATCAAAGCTAGGATATTTAGCTTCCCGTTCTTCCCTGGTAAGACCTTCCGCCTCGCCGAATCCCCTTTCGACAAAACCTTCCATTTCTACAAGCGGCAGCTGCAGGGCTTCATTGATAATATCAGCTGTCTTCCTTGCCCGCTTCATCGGACTTGCAATGATCATGTCAAATTCACTATCTGCCAGATAATCACGAGTAGCCTGCGCCTGTCTGATCCCTCTTTCATTCAGCGGTATATCAGTACTGCCTTGAATTCTTCCAAGCTTGTTCCAATCCGTTTCGCCATGCCTGACAAGACAAATCATCCTGATCCCCTCCCCTAAGTCTATATCCTTACTATAACGTAATCTTCCTGCCAAACGTTATAAAAAATTTATTGTTGACATATCGTACAGGCTGTTATATTATATTACTTGTGCTTTGAAAGAATTAATTTCATATGGCGGTGTAGCTCAGCTGGCTAGAGCGTACGGTTCATACCCGTGAGGTCGGGGGTTCGATCCCCTCCGCCGCTATCTTTAACAAGGAATGCAGATTGCATTCCTTGTTTTTTTATATGCAAAAAAATCGGATGCTTTTCGCATCCGATTCCATGTTTTATATCTGAAGATTTGCATTTTTATCAAATCCCAATATAGACAGCAAGTTTAACCTTTTTTAGCGCCTCTGCCACCGCGTTTTGATTCTGTGTGTTTCTTAAGGGACGCAAGACGGTCCTCTGAATCCTTCAGGAAGCGATTCATCTTGGCTTCGAATGATTCCGTGCGATCGCGATGACCACCGCCATGTCCGGATCCCCTATTGTTATTACGGCGTGCTGGTGGCGGATTATCTTTTGCTTTCTTGATGGAAAGCCCAATCTTTCCGTCCTTTTCATTAATGACCTTGACTGTGATCATATCACCGACAGACAAATGCTCATTAATGTCTTTTACGTAATTATCGGCAACTTCACTAATATGCACTAGTCCTGTAGATCCGCCTGGCAGTTCTACGAATGCACCGAAATTAGTGATTCCTGTTACCTTACCCTGATACTTGCTGCCTACTTCAATTGACATAAAAAAAATGCTCCTCCTTAAAGTTTGAAAGAAATATACTACTTATATATTATATAAAAGCTTGGAAAAGGGTGTCAATAAGAGGGCTCTTCTTCGGTGATCTTAAAAATGGTCTCACCGTCTTTTGAATAGAAGTAATTGGTTCTGGCGATTTCCAATACATAACTTTTGTCATTCAAAAGCTCGATTTCCTCTTTGAGATCCTTTTCTTTATCTTGCAAGCTTGCCAACTCTTCCTGCTTCTCTTTGTATTCCGTCTGCTTCTGGGCATAAACACCGCGCTGATGAATATGATATCCAGTCATCAAACCCAGCAGAACAACTGCAAAAGCGGCGAACAAGATCAAACGCCGAAAGAGTCTTTTTTGTTTTTTCCGCTGCCGTTCCGTATATGCATCGTATTGTCTTGTGTAGCTGGACTCCATCTTCGTTACGTTCCGTTTCTTTCTTGCCACGCCAGTTTTACCTCCTTGTCCTGCGCAGTGAATCGTAAAACTTTCTTGCTATATTCTTCATTCTACTATAGATACCTGCTAATTTGGAGTAATTTTTTCGATACCTTTCAGGTGTCAGCCTCCACACTAGCCGACCAATGAGACGTATTGGGTAAAAGAGGATGACCAGCACCAATCGGATCAATTTCCATAAGAGCGCAAGGACTCCCCCTGCCAGCAGCAGCAGTCCTTGGATTGCCAGTCGGATCGGTGTCAGGATGAGCACCTGTAAAATCCTCTTCGTTATGATCATCGTTTTTCGGATGATACGGATAAGCAATTCCAGCACACGCCGATAGCTTGTCTGAAATAAGGCCCTGTATCCTGCAAAACCACATAATAATGCCAAAAGAATATAAAAACGCATTTCCCCCTGGTTCACCTGAAACAGCAGGAAAAACAACAGCAAAGCCTGCAGCAGCCAGAAGCTGCACTCCATGACATAACGCATGACGACCCGCTTTTTCCAGTGCCGTTCAAAGCGGCGGAATGTATCCATGGCTGCACCAAGATAGACTCCGCCTGCAATCATCGACACTATAGTGAGGAACTGGACCGTCAGCGTCATTTGAAGAGCTTGCTAAAGAGTCCTTTAGCCTTCTCCCCATGATGCTCATCCAAATAGGACAGCTCCTGGATTTTGCCCTTGATCGATACCTTACCCTCCTGCAAATCGAGATTCTTCATATGCAGGTTGCTCCCGCGAATGATCATATAACCCATTTCCGTCTGGAGCAGGAATTCTTCGCTATCGAAGCTGTCCACTTCCTTTACGCCGCTGATCTCGAGCGATTTCCGACTGAACATTTTTATATCATGATCCGCTTGGACTTTCCGGGTTTGATCCATCGTTACCGCCTCCCTTTATCCCTAACAATCTATGAGGACAGGGACAAGGTTAGAACGATTTTTATTGTACAGGTTCTTCCTTTTTCACTTTATACAATGTTGCAGCATCTTCCTTCTTGACAGCTTCCTTCAGCTGCTGCACCTCGATCGTCAGCAGTTTCTGTCCGAAGCGAATCGCCATCTCATCTCCAACGGCTACATTCGTGGATGCTTTTGCCTGGATACCATTGATGGTGATTCGGCCTTGATCGGCCACTTCTTTAGCCAGTGTCCGCCGTTTGATCAATCGCGACACTTTTAGGAACTTATCTAAGCGCATGTCATTCACTTCCCTTATCCGTACTTTTATTACCCTCCATTGCCTGATGCAAAGCAATTTCTGGATTTATTTTATAATAGCCTGCATAAGAGGCAATAGCAAACAGAAGCTCTCCGATGACCTTTTCATCCAGCGCCGCTTCTGATGCCCTCCTGCTGAATTCGGACAGCAATTGTGCCAAATTGGAAGGGGATTCCGCTTGCTTGCCAAGCTCTGCCGCTTTCATCAGCTCCGGCTGCAGTGATTTGTTTTCTTGCTTCTGGGGTTGACCTGCTTTTTCTTCCTGCTTAATGGCTTCCCAGCTCGTTTGCAATTCTTGTTCTGTTTCCAAGACCGCCTCGCCGAAAACATGCGGATGGCGGCGAATCATCTTCTCTGTAACGCTTCTGATTACATCATCGATGGTGAAATAACCATCATCTTCACCGATTTGACTGTGCAGCATGACTTGAAGCAATACATCCCCCAGCTCCTCGATGAGATTCTCATCATCTTCCTTATTGATGGCATCAATAAGTTCATAAGCTTCTTCAATTACATATCTCCGCAATGATTCATGCGTTTGCTTCTGATCCCAAGGGCAGCCCCCTGGCCCGCGCAGCGTCCGGATCACCTCGCGCAATCTGTAAAACTTGTGATTCAGCTCCAGCGACACTGCCGGCGGCACATAAACACTCATCAAATTACTGAATTCCACACTTCTATCCAAGTCTTCAAGCATGACGGTCTTCATGCTCTCATTCGCGCTGCCCACAGCATCGACGATGGTAACTGGATACTCCGGCGGCAGATCCTCCAGTAATTCCAATTTCACTTCCGATGCTACCATTTGATCGTATACTTGGCAGAAGATGAGATGCTGTCTGTACTCCAGCTCATCACGCCGGAAGGATGTAGCGTCGACAAACTGAAAGCCATCGATCGGATCGATCCTTAGGGCAGAGAATAAATCATCAAGAAAACTTTGCCCCCCAATGATTTTCACATCGACTTCCTGTTGGGAAAGCAGCAGCTGAACAGTCATTTCCGCGAGCATCGGATGTCCAGGAACTGCATATATCAATGAACCTTCTTCAGCTTGACGGAACAAGCTGTTAGCAATTTCTTCATAAACCGACTGAAAATCGGGATGATTTTCGTAGATTTCGTCATAGGAATGGAATTCCACCCCTTCTTCTTGCAGCGTCTGTACAACCGGATGATCCATTGTCCTGACAAAGATGGGTTTCCCGTGACCTTTCAATTTCTTATAGATTCCTAGTGATAACTGGTTAATATCTCCGCCACCCAGTCCTACCACTTCAATGGTATGCTTCATTCCTTATTTCTCCCTTCCAATCGCAATAATCGGCTGCTGAATGGCAATGACATCAACTCCGCCCGGCTGAATGCTCCTGTCCGTATCAAAGTAAATCCATACAGTGCAGCACCGACGATGACAGCAAACAATACATATATCAATAACAAAATTCGTGTTTTCACGTGAAACAATTCGACAGCAGCTAAATATAATAACCCTACAGCGACAGACATGGACAACAATCCGACAATCAGACTCTTCCACGGAAGCTGGAACAACTTAATTTCTGGCAGATAACGCTTAAGCAAGTACAAGTTGCCTGCCAGTATGCAAGCTACCGTTATGACAGTCGCCAACGAAGCACCCATGATGCCGTAAATTGGCACCAGCCATTCATTCATCAACCATTTAAGAAGGAAGCCTGCTGCGATAATGGCTGCTGTCTGCTTCCATTTCCCTAATGTCTCCAGCATCGAGGCTGTTGTCAACGTCAAGGAACACACAAAGATTGTCAGCATGAATACTTGTAAAGAATATGTACCGATATCCGTTTTAAATAATAATTCGTTAACAAGCGGAAACAGACTGATCAATCCAGCAGTAGCTGCAATGGACAGCAGAAAACTAAGCTTCCACCCGCTCTGAAGCAGTTTGATGACAGCCTTCTTATCACCAAGCAGCTGATCCTTCGTAATGGATGGCACAAAGGACATTGCCAGGGAAGAGCCAACGACGATGCCCAACTGGACAAGCGGCTGGCCGCGGTCATATATCCCTTTCCATTCACGTGCCTCATCCAAATCCAAACCATGTTCCAGTAAGCCCGATACAAGTGTGAAAGCATCGGCAAACTGCAAAAGCAGTAATAGCATATAGTTTAGACAAATAAAGAAGCCATATACGAGAATCGTTTTTATGATATACATCCACGGAAGGCGCTGCTCCACTGTCGATATGATCGGCTGCTTCTTCATATAAAAGCAAAGGACTGCGATACCGAAGCAAGCCCCTGCCAATGATGCCAGTGCTGCTTCGGCTCCAATATCATACAAATCGCCCTCTGAACGTACAAGAAGGAAGGTGATGCCGAGAATCAAACCAACCCTGACCATCTGCTCCGCCACTTGCGAAACGGCTGTCGGGGTCATATTTTGCTTTCCTTGATAGACGCCCCGCAGGATCGAAGTAAAGGGAACAGCCAAAAAAATGAATGCCGCTGCCTTAAGCGGCTTCTCCAAAGCAGCATCACCCATCAATCCAGCTATTTGCGGAGCAGCTGCATACAGCACGACAAATGTGATCACTGCCAAACCAAGCAGGAATGTCCCTATCGGCAAATAAAAAGAACGCCATGACGGGGAAACATTCCGGTAACGTTCGGCAACCAGCCGGGACACTGCTGCAGGAATGCCGTATAATGCCAAGCTCGCTGCAATCCCAAGGAATGGATACACCTGCTGATAAATATAAAATCCCTTATCTCCTACTATATTTTGAAATGGGACCCGATAGCCCGCACTTAATATCTTACTGATCAAACCAGCGACTGCCAGCACAAAAGCACCATGAAACAGCCGCTTCATTCCTAATCCCATCCGATGATTCCTCCAACCTTTACCTATTGGGATTATACCATGAGACCCATATCATATCTTGCTTCAACTGCGTGCAAGAATCGATACGACTGGAAGCTTTCAGGGATGTATGCTGGAAATACGAGGTGAGCAGCCGTTAGCATTCTCCTCGATCATAAGCTCCCCTCCTCTTAACTTTCAGCTTAGCATAAAAAGAATCCCGCAACATGATCGTTGCGGGATTCCTTTTTCACTATTCCATTTGTCTCGCAAGGAAATTGGCAGCTGTTTCCGCCGCTTTTTCCTCGACTTTGCCAAGCTCGCCATCGTTACGGCTGACAATGACGACACAGCCGATCGGGTCTCCGCTGGCGATGATCGGGCTGACCACATATGCTTGCACTTCATCGTCCTTATCTTCCACAAGCTCTACATTACCCGCTTGATTAACCGTAGCGGTTGCTCTGTCCTGCATTGCTTTTTCCACAATAGAACCGATACCTTTATTCATGTATTCCTTCTTCGACTCACCTGCAACTGCAATGTATTCATCACGGTCACAAATCAGGACGCCATGATCAATCGACGTAAATAATGCTTCTGCATATTCTTTTGCGAAGTCGCCCAACTCACTGATCGGGGAGTATTTCTTCAAAATGACCTCACCATCACGGTCAACAAAGATCTCCAGCGGATCCCCCTCTCGAATGCGCAGTGTCCGGCGTATTTCCTTCGGGATGACAACACGTCCCAAGTCATCGATCCTACGTACGATTCCTGTAGCCTTCATCTTCCATTGCCTCTCTTTCTGTATCATAAGCTGCTCTGGGGTATTTTCTACTTATTATGAAGAAAAGAAGAATTCACCAGTTGTGCTGTTAGTATGATACACATCGGCATTCCTATACATTTTTTGCCGATTTTTTAGGGCAAAAGCGAAAGAATCAGCTGGCACGTTTCAGCTCGCGTATTGCTTGAATGAACTCTTCTGCGATTTCATATCGACGTTCATACGATTGCCGGTCCCAATTGAAGACGATTTTCAATTTCTTATCCTCGGTACCAAGCTGCACCATGCGGCCGTATTGATTAGCGAATTCAAACAATTTACTGCCATCGACATGCTGACTCATCTCGGGATCGATCAGTATCTCCATGCGCTGTTTTTTCTTTTTCTCGCTGATGGATTCGATTTTCTCCCGTTTTGCATACATCTTCAAGGAAGTCACATGGAAGAGGTTGGCCACTTCCTCAGGGTAGTCGCCGAATCGATCAATCAGCTCTTCTCGTAAATCATGGATTTCCTCTTGCGATGTGCAGCTCTGGAAGCGTTTATACATATCAATTTTCTGTTTTTCATCCTTGATATAAGATTCTGGAATATAGGCATTGATATCCAAATCCAGCTCCACTTCGAACGGTTTGATTTCCTCTGCAGGTTTCCCTGCCTTACGTGCTTCCACTGCCTCGGTGAGCATTTGGGAATACATATCGAAACCGACAGAATCGATAAAGCCATGCTGTTGGGACCCCAATAAATTACCTGCACCCCGGATGGATAAATCACGCATGGCGATTTTGAATCCGGATCCCAATTCCGTGAACTCTTTAATGGCCTGCAAACGTTTTTCTGCCACCTCTGTCAGAACCTTATCCTGCTGATAAGTGAAATACGCATATGCCACTCGATTGGAGCGTCCCACACGGCCGCGCAGCTGATACAGCTGGCTGAGCCCCATCCTGTCTGCATTGTCGACGATCAAGGTGTTCACATTGGGAATATCCACCCCTGTCTCGATGATTGTCGTACTGACAAGGACATCATACTCTCCTTCAAGAAAGGCAAGCATGACGCTTTCCAGCTCTGATTCATTCATTTGGCCATGTGCGAAGGCCACTCTCGCATCATCGACCAGCGCTGCGATTTCCTGAGCTTTCCGTTCGATATTTTCCACCTTATTATAAAGGAAGAATACCTGACCATCCCTGGCCATTTCCCTTTCGATCGCCTCCCGGATGAAGACCGGATTGTACTCCATGACATATGTCTGGATCGGGAATCTGTTTTCAGGAGGCGTCTCGATGACGGAAAGATCACGGACACCAAGCATGGACATATGCAATGTACGAGGAATAGGTGTTGCCGTCAACGTCAGCACATCCACATTTGTCTTCAGCTGTTTCAGCTTCTCTTTATGTTTTACACCGAATCGCTGTTCCTCATCGACGACCAATAAACCAAGGTCCTTATAGACGATATCCTTGGAAAGCAAGCGGTGTGTGCCAATGACTATATCGATGACACCGCTCTTCAAACCGGCGATGACTTCATTTTGCTGCTTACGTGTCCGGAAACGGCTCATCAGGCCTACATTGATCGCATAATCCTGGAAGCGCTCCAAAATCGTTTCGTAATGCTGCTGCGCCAAAATAGTCGTCGGCACCAAGATTGCTACTTGCTTTCCATCCGCAATTGCCTTGAAAGCTGCGCGGATAGCCACTTCTGTCTTGCCATAGCCGACGTCTCCGCAAAGCAGCCTATCCATTGGCCGTTCCCGTTCCATATCCTTCTTGATTTCATCAATGGTACGGAGCTGATCTTCCGTTTCCTGATAAGGAAATGCCGCCTCGAATTCCCGCTGCATTTCACCGTCTTCCGAGAAGGCGTATCCCTTGGAGGCTTCCCTTTCGGCATACAGCTTGATCAATTCATCCGCAATATCCTCCACAGATGATTGTACCCGGCTTTTGACCTTCTTCCATTCTGTCCCGCCGAGCTTGTACAGTTTCGGCTCTTTTCCTTCTGAACCGACATATTTTTGTACAAGATCAATCTGATCGATCGGTACAAATAGCTTATCATCGCCGGAATAGCGGATTAACATGAAATCCTTATGCACATCCTGCACCTGCAAGGTCTCGATGCCGACATAGCGACCAATCCCGTGGTTGGCATGAACGACATAATCCCCTACAGAAAGCTCCTGATAACTCTTGATCCGCTCTGCATTCGATATTTTCTGCTTACGCTTCGGTCTTGCAGTACGCTTCTTGAACAGTTCGTTTTCTGTCAGGACCGCCAGCTTATGGAATGGCAATTCAAAACCGCTGCTGATATTTCCGATCATGATGGTCGGGGTGCCCACTGGAAGGGAGATATGTTCTGTAATGGCCGCTTCCATATCATAATCAGCCAGAACAGCCTGGATTTTCTCTGCACGCTGCTGGTTAGGAGCCATTAAAATAGTAGAATAATTGCTTTTTTCCCAACGCTCCAGCTCATTCTTCAGCAAATGCATTTGTCCATGGAATTGCTGCATCGCCCTGCATGTCACATTTACGATATTTTGCGGATGTGTATTCGGTATATGACGCAGGAAAACACTTAAGTATAAACGCGCCTGCTTCATCCTCTGCAGTACTTCATGCCAGTCAAATGACAGTTTCAGCTGTCTGACGGTTTGATGTGCTTCCAGCAGGCTCTGATGCCATTCCGCTTCCTCTTCATCAAGCCGATTGGCGGTTTCTTGTATCCGGCTCATTTCATCCAGGATGATATAGCCATCCTGGCCAAGATAATCTAATAGACTAGCTGGTTCATCATAAAAATAGCCGGCATACTTGGCCATACCCTGAAAACGTTCCTGCTGGCGCAGTCGCTCCAGATCCTGGCTGACAGCTTCAAGCACCTGCTGCTTATGCTCATCTGCCTGCAGCTTGCCTATGGTTTCTCCCAATGCCTTCTCCAGCCGATCAGCTGCCCTGGCAATATCTTCACTATCGACGAGTAATTCTGTGGCAGGACCTATTTCAACAGCATCCCTTTTTTCCAAGGACCGCTGTGTATCAGAATCAAAATAGCGGATTGAATCTACTTCCGTATCGAATAATTCAATCCGTATCGGATTGGATTCCGTCAACGAATAGATATCCAATATCCCGCCGCGCAAGCTGTATTCCCCGGGGGATTCCACCATGTCGGCACGTTCATATCCCATATCGACCAGCGCCCGCAAATAGCGGTCCAAATCAATTTCCTCTCCAACACGAAAAGCCAGCTGATAGCTTTCCCATTTAGCTGGTTGTGGAAGTATTCGTTTTAATGCTGCAGCCGGAGCCACCAGGATGCCATTCTCGCTTTGCATCCAATTACGCAATGCATCCAAGCGCTGGCTGCGAAGCTCTGGACTGGAGATGGCAATTTCGGATGCCAGTAATTCATTCACAGGATAGAGGTACACATTCGAATGCGCACTCAGTTCCAATATATCTTCATAAAGTGTCTGCGCCTGTGTCAGCTGGTGTGTCACCAGAATGACCTTTCGACGTATTGCATCTTGCAAGACTGTCGCTAGGACTCCCCTTGCCGATCCAGACAACCCTGTCAAAAGCTGTTCGTTCATCCCTGACTTTATCCCATTGATGACAGATTGTATATCATCCTGGGTGGAGATGAATTGCTTGATCTCTTGCATAATGCCTCCTTCTGCTAGTGCATGTCATAAGCAAAAAACGCCTTGGTTGACGCACCAAAGCTTTTTATGACAACATTATTTAGCTTTACGTTATTGCATGAAATGATCCAGCTCGTGATAATGCGGATATTGCTGCAGAGCATTTTCACAATCCTCACATGCTACCTGACAGACAATATGACCAGAATCGATCTGCACCATTTCCTGATAGTCCGCTGCGGATAACCGATCCCATCCGAGCGCTTTGATATCAACCTTATACTCATCCAGTTCTGCCAGCTTGGTTTTGCAATGCCGACATCGATATATAATTGCCATGATCACGCCTCCGGGACTTGAATTTGACTCTGTCAAAGTCTGCCCGAAAGCGCTAAAATTCATACACATCTGGTTGCAGTCTATGAATCAGCGATTAAAATCATTCATGACATGCAGGAAAGGTTCCTTCAGCCAGGTTTCACAAGCATCTGCCGCCTTCTTTACACTATCGACGATATCCGGCAGCTCTTCCTGATGGAAACGCTGGAGAACATAGTCCACCACAGGCTGCTGATTGACCGGACGGCCGATCCCTAGACGAATACGCTTGAATTCCTTCGTGCCAAGATGGGCAATCAAGGACCGAATGCCATTATGCCCGCCATGACCGCCTTTTTCCCGCAGCCGAACTTTCCCTGCCGGCAAATCAAGATCGTCATAAATGACAACCAGATCCTCCAGCTCTACATTATAATAATCCATCAGCGGTCGGACTGCTTCTCCCGAAAGATTCATAAATGTCGTAGGCTTGACCAAAATCACCTTTTCCCCATTTATCAAACCAGTCGCATACACACTATTGAACTTTTTATTGGATAATGGCAAATCGTGCCGATGCACCAATTCATCAATCGCGATGAACCCTATATTATGCCGAGTCTGATCATATTTCTGACCTGGATTCCCAAGTCCGACAATCATTTTCATAGTCATTAACGCCCTTTACTCATAGTCCATTCCCAAAAATCATACCCCAACCCAAGACAAAAAATCAAGAAATCCGAAAAAAACGAAAAGCGGAAGAAACCGGTTAGAAACGGAGGAATGGGTGAGGAATCCCGGAATGAGGTGCATTTCCTCATGCAGGGATTCATTGCCTATATCGCCAAAAAGAAATTCCTGCCCCGACTCTATATCCTTCTCCGACAGAAAAGGGAATTCCTCCCTGCCTGCAAAAAAAGCACATCAAGGATGCTTACTTTCCCATCCTTGACATGCTTTGCCTGGTGTTTGTATAGGATACCCTAACACAGCAAGGGATAGTCCTTCATTCTGGATTCTTCATATAAAATTTACATAAAGAAAAAGCTGCACCTTTGTTAGGTGCAGCTCATTTAAATCATTCTTCTTTATCGTTCTTGGATCCTTCTTCGATTGCCTCCACATCATCCGCATCGCCAGTAGTGGTGTCATCTGTTTCTATTTCCGCGGTTGGTGCGGTAACAGTAGCGATTGTTGTATCGGCATCCGTCAGGATTTCATACGCACCGTCCGTTGGCAAATCGCCGACGCTGATGCTGTCACCGACTCCTAGCTTGGAAACATCGACCGTGATTTGATCTGGGATATCATTTGGCTTGGCACTGATTTCCAAATCGTATAATGGCTGCTGAAGAACGCCGCCTTCTTTGGAACCCGGTGCTTCCCCTTCAAGCTGGATCGGCACTTCCACATTACGCGCCTCTGACATGTTGACTACATAGAAGTCCGCATGCACAAGACCGCCTTTCAAAGGGTCGGTTTGATAATCATGCAGCATGACATCCACTGCGTCGCCTTTGATATCCAGTGAAATGATTGCGTTTTTCCCTTCATCACGTACAGTTTTCAGTAAGTCGATACTATCCACTGCGACACTGACAGGTTCTTTGCCATTGCCATACACGACTGCCGGGATGATACCTTCTTCGCGCAATTCTTTAATATAAGATTTCGTATGGTTAACTCGTTTGTCTGCTTTAAGTTTTACTGCCATCGTAATCACCCTCCATAGTTTTACGGATCTACAGGTAATGATTCCCTTACGACTTCAGTACTAAACATAAAATCAATCAAACAGGATACTGACGGATTGCTGTTCGTGGATACGAACGATTGCTTCACCGAATAGCGGAGCTATGGAAAGCTGTGTTATATTGTCGATTTGTTTCTCTTTTGGAAGAGGGATTGAGTTTGTAACGACAAGCTCTTTAATTTGTGAATTTTGGATTCGCTCGATTGCCGGACCGGATAATACCGGGTGGGAACACGCTGCGTATACTGCTGTTGCGCCTTTTTCTCTTAAAGCATTCGCAGCTAGCGTCAATGTTCCAGCTGTATCGATGATGTCATCGATGATGATCGCTGTTTTGCCTTTGATTTCCCCGATGATGTTCATCACTTCGGCCACATTAGGACGAGGGCGGCGTTTATCGATGATTGCGATCGGCGCTTTCAGACGATCTGCCATACGGCGTGCGCGCACTACACCGCCATGGTCAGGGGAGACAACCACGATATCTTCCAGGTTCTTTTTCTCGAAATAGTCGGATAGGATCGGAACACCTACCAAGTGGTCGATTGGAATATCGAAGAAACCTTGAATCTGCGGTGCATGCAAGTCCAATGTCAGAACGCGTGTCGCTCCGGCAGTCTGCAGGATATCAGCAATCAGTTTGCTTGTGATTGGTTCACGGGCACGTGCTTTACGATCCTGACGTGCATAACCGTAGTAAGGCATGATGATGTTGATGGTCTTGGCTGAAGCGCGTTTCAATGCATCGATCATGATGAGCAGTTCCATCATATGCTGGTTGACAGGCGCACAAGTGGACTGGACAACATAAACGTCACAGCCGCGGATGCTTTCTTCAATATTGATCTGGATTTCGCCATCGCTAAAGTGGGAGACAGTGATTTTACCTAGTTCTACGCCAATGTGGTCTGCAATTGACTTAGCTAACTCTGGATTGGAATTCAAAGAAAAAACTTTTAACGATGGATCATTATAAGGCATGTCGAGTAACCCTCCAAAATTATTTATTCTTGAAATAAGAATCTTTGTTTTCTTGTCTTGCTCTGGCAATCGATAAAGCGTCTTCCGGTACATCTTTCGTAATGGTTGAACCTGCTGCCACCAAAGCGCCTTTTCCGACTGTCACTGGCGCAATCAAATTCGTATTGCAGCCAATAAAGGCATTGTCCTCTATTTTGGTCAGATGTTTATTCTTTCCGTCATAGTTCACTGTTATTGTACCACAACCGATATTGACATCTTTTCCAACTTCGGCATCACCAATATAGCTTAGATGCGAAACTTTGCTTCCATCGGCGATGACTGATTTCTTCACTTCGACGAAGTTTCCGATTTTCACCTTGTCCCCAAGCTGTGCTTGCGGACGGATATGAGCGAACGGTCCGACATTGACATCATTCCCAATTTCGCTGTCATGCGCTACGCTCTGCTTCACGACGGTGCGGCTGCCGATTACGACATCCTTCACTTCCGAGTTCGGACCGATGACAGCATCTTCTTTGATCTCCGTCTTACCAAGGATCATCGTGTTCGGCAAGATGGTGACATCCTGCTCGATCACTGCATCAGCACTGATATAAGTCGAATCCGGATCGATGATCGTGACACCATTGCGCATATGATGTTCATTTATACGGCGTTTCATGATGCGCTCTGCTTGGGAAAGCGCCACGCGGTCATTCACACCCATCGTTTCATCGAAATCCGGTGTCTGGTAGGCAGTCACCAGCTTATTATCCTTTTTCAGCAGCTCCAGCACATCCGGAAGATAATACTCACCTTGGGCATTATCATTCGAAACATTATGCAATGCCTGGAACAATAGCTTGTTATCAAAGCAGTATGTACCCGTGTTGATTTCATCCACCAAAAGTTCTTCTGCATTGGCATCTTTATGCTCGACGATGCGGAGTACCTCCCCGGCCTCGCTGCGGATGACCCGTCCATAACCTGCAGGATCCGGAGCCTTGGCAGTCAGCACTGTGGCGCTTGCCCCCTGCTGTTCATGATGATCAAGCAATGCTTGAATGGTGTCGGCTGTGATCAGCGGTGTATCTCCGCTTAAAACGACCGTCACACCCTCTTTGTCTTTCAGGAACGCCTCGGCCTGAAGGACCGCATGTCCTGTACCAAGCTGTTCTTCCTGAAGGGCATAATCACTTGCATCTCCAAGCTGGGCTTTCACGTCCTCTGCCCCATGCCCGACGATTGTAATCAATTTATCTAATTGCAAAGAATTTAACTGGTCAGTAACATGCTGTACCATCGGTTTCCCCATCACAGGATGCAGCACTTTGTACAGCTTCGATTTCATCCTGGTGCCCTTTCCAGCAGCAAGGATGACTGCATATCGGTTTGACATGCGAACCCTCCATTCTTTTATCCTCTGTAAATATATCTTAAAATAATTGTCATTTCAACAGGATCAGAGCCTGAATTCACGTAATTCGAGATAATTCCGCATCCATCCACCCGTGCTGAATGCATAAAAATAACAGCCATTCCATATACTAGAACAGCTGTTAATCACATCTTGTATGAAAGATGACGCAACCGCCATCTGTTAAGCACCATATTAAGAAGCGCCGGCCGCTTCCTCATACTCCACTTCTATTTCTTCTCCTGCACGATGGTATTCCTGCAGTACAGCATCCTGAATCTTACTCCGTGTACCGGAATTGATCGGATGTGCTACGTCCCGGAATTCACCATCCGGTGTCCGTTTGGAAGGCATAGCGACAAATAAGCCGTTATTCCCTTCAATGACACGAATATCGTGTACGACAAACTCTTGATCCATTGTAATAGAAGCGATAGCACGCATTCTTCCCTCGGTATTAACGCGGCGTAATCTTACGTCAGTTACTTCCATTATGCTTCACCACCCTTACCTTATTTAGAACTTATTACCAGTAATTCTACATAAGACTGGAAGTTCCTGCTCCAAATAGAACTTTTTTTAAAAAAATAAGAGAAAGGATGGGAAAGCATCATCAGCTGAAATAGTTGCCTTTTTGTACCTCAATCCGCTGATTCCGTACATCGACATTCTGAATCTTGATCAACGATGTGTAATCCTCGACCACACGTTCTTCTTCTTCATCTTCCGCTTCCGCCAATACGCCGATTGCGGTAACGTTCGCATTGAATTCCTGCAGGAGACTCTTCATTCCGTTGATGGTCCCGCCTGCTTTCATAAAATCATCCACAATGCAGACATTGGCTTGATCAGGGATGCTGCGTTTGGACAATACCATCGTCTGTATCTTTCTGGAGGATCCAGATACATAGTTCACGCTGACTGTCGATCCTTCTGTCACCTTTGGATCACGTCTGACAATGACAACAGGCACATTTAAGTAAGTGGCAGCAGCATATGCAATCGGAATACCTTTTGTCGCCACCGTCACCACCACATCGATTTCTCGATCGTGGAATGCTGTTGCAAATAAGCGGCCAATCTTATCCACCGCTGCTGGTTCACCAAGTATATCACTCATGAATAGGTATCCCCCTGGCAGGAGTCTGTCGGAATCCGCCAGTTTATCGCACAGCTCCTCGATAAAAGCTGCGCTATTCTCCTGCGAGTAAACAGGGATATAGCGAACACCGCCTGCAGCGCCTGAAACAGATTGTAAATACCCGATACCTTCATGCTGGAACATATCATTTATAATGGACAAATCCTCACTGACGGAGGATTTGGCAGCAGCGTACGTCGTCGAGAAATATGGCAAAGACACCAATTGCTGCGGATGAGTCATCAAATAGTTCGTCATCGCAACCAAACGTTCACTTCTTTTCATCTCTACACCTCAAAACCGAATGTTATTGTTAGATAATAACATTCTCGTACGGTTTTAATCAAGCTCCGTTCGCCCACCGAGCATCCGCACAACATATACATGCTCGCAGAAACCCCTGAGACTGTTATAGATTCGGTAAGCACGGCTCTCCTGGGATACAAGGGAAAAGACTGTCGGTCCGCTTCCGCTCATAAGCACCGCATCTGCCCCTGCTTCACTCATCTGCTGTTTGATTTGCTTCACTTCCGGGCAAAGTTTAAGCGTGACAGGCTCCAGTACATTGGCGACTTTGTCACAGATGGATTGAAAATCGCCTTGCTCAATGGCATTTACCATTCCCTGTGTATCAGGGTGCTCGATAGTATCAATCTTTAACTGCTGATAGATGGTTTGAGTGGACACACCGATACCGGGATTCGCCAATACGACCCAGCATGCTGGCGGAGCCGGGAGTTCCTTGATTTTTTCCCCGCGTCCAGTCGATAATGCTGTCGAGCCATATACACAAAACGATACATCCGATCCGATCTTGGCTCCGAGCTCGGCCAGCGTATCCAGCGATAGCTGCAAATCCCATAATGTATTCAGACCGCGCAAGACGGCTGCTGCATCACTGCTTCCTCCAGCAAGACCCGCCGCAACCGGGATTTGCTTGTCTATGTATATCTTGACACCTTTGTCGATGTTATATGTATCTTTTATCAGTTGCGCCGCACGGTAGGCAAGATTACGTTCATCGTTCGGTACAAAGCGATTGTCCGATTCGATCTCGATCTTGTTCTCCTGTAACACGATTAACTCTATCCGGTCTGCCAGGTCGATCGTTGTCATCACCATCTCTACCTCATGATAGCCATCCGGGCGTTTATACAGTACGTCCAACGAAAGATTGATCTTAGCTGGCGCCTTTTCGAGCAAATGCATGCCATGTCACCTACTTTAGTTGAATTTCTTCAAAATTGTATCATAAAAAGAAGGTGCAGGCTATTCTGCCTAAAAAGAAGGAACCCTCCTCTTTATAAAAGAGAAGGGCCCCGCCTTATTGCTTATCGCGCATAGACTGCTCAGCCATGGCAATGGCATACTTGACCATGTTCCCGGCATCGCGGGAACGAATGCCGCCCCAGCCTTCCTTCTGTACAGTGTCGTAAAATCCAAGCTCCTTTGCAATTTCCTCTTTCAGTGCATCAGACATGATCCCTCTTCTTCTGCCCAAAGAAAACAGCTCCCTTCTGAGATTGTACGACATTCTTATTCTCTGTCCCGTCCCGTATGCTATGCCTGTCAGATCTTTGTAAATAAGGCAAAACAAAAAGCAGGAGGATATCCCCCTGCTTTCCTTCAAGCATTATTTTGCAATTTCGTTCAAATCATCCGTATCAAAATCCAATTCGACTGTTTCGGTTAAGACATCTGCATAGCTATAGGAGACACGCTCAAACGCATTCTCATCCTGATCGAGTTCTACGATGAATACAGCTGGATACGTTTCCGCAAGTACTCCGCAACGTTCGATGGTTTTCTTTCTCCCACCATTAGCTTTCAATTTTAAACGTTTACCAATTTGTCCTTCCAGACCCTGCTTAATTTCCACTAATGTTTTAGCCACTGCACTCCACCTCACTGATCTAATCATAACACATTTTAGATATGGAGTCAAATAAAACTTTTTATTATAACAGCATACCAATTTTGATGTCAATGAAAAGATTAAATGTTTCTTATTTCATTTTATTCTTTCAAATCCATACAAAATTATGCATCAGTGGCAGATTTACGATAAGTACAGCCATTAATCGTCCTCATTCACCTCATCCGGATCAACAAAAGGCAATCCTGTCCGAAGCAATCCGCGTGTCTCGATTCCGCCAAGCCCCCGTTCACCAGTCAATGTATTCCGGAGCGCGTCCCATACACCTACTTTTTCCATGAATGGGGTATATGCGACCTTTGCGACAATGTAGACCGGATCCAGGGCATGAATATTGATCCTGCTGGGAGAGCTTGCAAAATTCGCCCCTGCTCGTATCAAGGATTCAAAATGGGACTGACAAGCGCCGGCAAATATGATCAATTGATCCAAATGGGGATAGAGCCTGCGTGCCTCCCTCACCGTTTCGACAAAATACTGCGAATGACGATAGGCTCGGATATCGGATTTATCTCCCTTGTTTTTCTGGAAGGCATCATGTCCTGTAACGACGATAATATCTGGCTGGATTTTCTCCAGGAGGGAAGTGATTTGGAGCGGCATTTCTTTTTCCTGCAGATGGATGCCATGCACTTGGATGCCGAAACGCTGATAAAAATCGATGCATTTTTTCAAATATGTCTTATCCCCATCGATGTGGAGCACCTTTGCAGGAATTTGGAAGTAATTCGGGCTATGCTGATAACCTGAGGTTGATTCATAATCCCGCTTATCCTTCATCAGCAGGTAATCCTGGCGAAAGAGGCGGTAGGAGTAGTCTTCTTTGTCCTGCCATGTCTTCTTGCGCTTGGTTATTTCACGTGTCCCAGCCTTCACCAGGTCATCCCGGGGAGCATCGGCGATTAACCGCATGTCCTCTCCATGCAGGATGACTTTATTACTCGTGAAGCTGGATACACGGAACAATAAATCATGCTGATATGATTTTCTAGTGACGATATCACCGATCGCCAAATCCATTCCGTTCACCTCACCCACCAAAGCTTTCTTCTACAGCGTATGATGGATGGGCAAAAACGTTCAGAATCTGGCTGTAAAGGTGTTCGCCAAGGAAGCGAATTCCGCCATCGCAAGCGATTCTCCCCGTCTTGTACCATCGATTCCCGCTTCGCTCATGATATCCTCGAGCTCTTCTTTCGAGAAACGGGAAGCAAAATGCCTGTTCAGATTGTTACGCAGCGTTTTACGGCGCTGACCAAAGGATGCCTGAATCAAATCAAAGAAGAATTTTTCATCATCCACCTGAACCGGCGGTTGCTTGCGCAGCTCAAGATGAAGAACGGCAGAATCCACATTCGGCTGCGGCATGAATGCCGTTTTCGGCACAGTCATTACGACAGCGGCTTCCGTATAATACTGAACAGCAAGCGATAAAGAACCATAGCTTTTCGTGTTGGGCGCAGCAGCCATACGATCGGCCACCTCCTTTTGGATCATGACGGTGATACTGGAAATCGGCAGCTTTCGAGTAAGCAGATTCATCAATATCGGTGTTGTAATATAATAAGGCAGGTTTGCGACAATTTTTATTTGCTGTTCCCCGAAATAATGCTCCAGCTCCTGCTGCACATCCGCTTTCAGGATATCCTCATTCACAACTTTCACATTGTCATATGGAGACAATGTATCTTCCAGGATAGGCAATAAACGCTGATCTATCTCAAATGCCAATACCTTATCCGCCGCAATGGCGAGCTGCTCTGTCAATGCCCCCATCCCAGGTCCGATTTCGATCGCACCTGTATCTTTCGTCACTCCTGCGTGCTGGATGATATTGCGCAGGATGTTTGTATCAATCAGGAAATTCTGTCCGAGGCTCTTCTTAAAGGAAAAATTATATTTCTTAAGCAGCTCCTTCGTCCTTGTCGGGGTGGCAATATGCCGTTCATTCGTCATTGTCTTCCTCCTGTATGATTTGCTGCATCGTTTCGACGAACAGCTGCTCTGGTATCCGGAACATGGCAAGCCGCTTGAGAAGCTGTTTGCCGTTTGTATGTCCGATCGCCAGTCTCTCTCCCAGCTGCTCGCGCCGCTGTTTCGCCCTTGGTCCGCCAAGGAGGCCAAATGCTATGACAGCTTCCCTGGAGATTTCCGGTATATAGGCTTCACTCGTCTCATACACCTGCTCCAAAGCCTCACGGATTGATTCAGCCGAAGCATGCTCGATACCGATGCCTTTGTTATTGCGGGCACGCGCCTTGTCCTTTGACAGGAATGCGTGCTTGCATCCGGGTACCGCCTGGGAGACAATATGCCGGATACGCTCACCTGGATAATCAGGATCAGTAAATATGATGACACCGCGTTTTGCTTGTGCGTGTCTGATTTGTTCAATGATACCATCATGTATGGCAGACCCATTCGTCTCGATTGTGTCTGCCTGGATCGCTTGGTTTATCTTTGCCGTATCATCTTTTCCTTCCACGACAATCACTTCTTTAATTTGCACGTTATTCCCTCTATGATCTTATTTTGTATAATCTTTCGGCATTCCGGGTTGTCAGCTCTGCCAATTCCTCATACTCAATGCCGCGCAGTTCAGCAATCTGTTCAGCAACCAGCTTTACGTAAGCAGGCTCATTGCGCTTGCCCCGGTTTGGATGAGGCGCCAGATATGGGCAGTCCGTTTCTATCAGCAATCGATCCGCCGGCACCATTTTTGCCACTTCCTTCGGTGCCCTGGCATTTTTGAAGGTGACAGGACCGCCAAGGGAAATATAGAAATTCATATCGAGGAATTCCTGTACAAGATCCGCTTCATCACTGTAGCAATGCATGATACCCCCGACCTCGGCGGCTTCTTCTTCCTTCAGGATCGGAACGATATCTTGTGTTGCTTCCCGATTATGGATGATGATGGGCAGCTTGACGCGTTTGGCAAGCTGAATCTGCCGCCGCAATACATCTTTTTGGATGTCCTTCGGTGACTTGTCCCAATGATAATCCAGCCCCATCTCTCCAATCGCCACGACTTTAGGGTGTGATGCAAGCTCCTCGATACGTTCCAAGTCAGCATCGGTCATATCGATTGCATCGACAGGATGCCAGCCGATCGCCGCGTATACGAAGTCATATTTCTCTGCCAAATCGATTGCCGAAGTGATGCCCTCCGCATCACAGCCAATCACGACCAGGCGCGATACGCCTGCATCCTTGGCGCGCTGCAGCATCTCTTCCCGGTCTTCATCAAATTGCTTATCATTAATATGAGCATGTGTATCAAATAACATAGCACGATGTCCTTTCTATCTGTTAAAAAAGGAAAAACGCTTGCGTGCAAGCGTCTCCCCCTTTTTGTTCTTTATTTTACAATCGATCCGTTCGGCAAATCCTGCTCCACTGTTGCCAGTGCAAGTTTTCCATCCGCACTTTCGCCGGAAAGTATCATCCCTTCGGACATCTCTCCGCGAAGTTTGACCGGCTTGAGGTTCACCACACAAATCACTTTCTTGCCGACAAGCTCTTCCGGTGCATAATGTTCTGCAATACCAGAGATGACCTGGCGCTTCTCTGTACCTAAATCAAGCTGTATTTTCAATAGCTTATCTGCCTTTTTCACTTTATCGGCAGCGATGACTTCCGCAACCCGCAATTCCAGCTTCGCGAAGTCCTCATACTGCACTTCCGGAAGCTTTGCAGTGTCCTGCTCTTCTTTCGGCTTCGCCTTCTTCTCCGGCTCCGGAACCTTCATCATATTCTTAATCGCTTCCACTTCCACCTTTGCATCAAGTCGAGGGAAAATCGGGCCTTCCTTCTTCACTCGACGGCCTTCTTTCACTTCTGTTGCAAGAAGGGTATCCCATTCTTGGCTTGCTTCTTCTACCCCAAGCTGCGCAAAGATTTTAGCTGGCGTTTCGACAAGGAATGGACGAAGCAGAATAGCCACTTGACGCAGCACCTCCGCCAGGTGAGCCAGCACATTTCCCAGGCGATCGGCTTGCGCTTCGTCTTTTGCCAGCACCCAAGGCTTCGTTTCATCGATATATTTGTTAGCACGGCTTACTAACTGCCAAATCTTCGCAAGAACAACGGAAAACTCCATGTTCTCCATGCCTTCTTCCACTTCCTTGACAGTTTGTTTTGCCATGTCTTCCAATGCCCGTTCGAATTCCGTCTCCCCAGCAACGTAGGCTGGCACGATACCTTCTTTATATTGGCTGATCATGGCTACCGTACGGTTAAGTAAGTTGCCTAAATCGTTGGCCAGGTCAAAGTTCGTGCGATCGACGAAGCCTTCTGGCGTGAACACGCCGTCTGCTCCAAATGGCACTTCACGGAGCAGATAGTAACGAAGCGGATCAAGACCATAGCGTTCCTTCAAATCGACCGGACTTACGACGTTCCCCTTCGATTTACTCATCTTGCCGTCTTTCATCAGGATCCAGCCATGCGCGAACACTTTCTTCGGCAGCGGCAGATCCAATGCCATCAGCATGATCGGCCAGTAAATCGTATGGAAACGAACGATTTCCTTACTCATCAAATGCACATCGGCCGGCCAATATTTCTGGTAGAGGCTGTCATCATCGGAGCCATATCCCAATGCCGTGATATAATTGGTAAGCGCATCGATCCATACATAGATGACGTGCTTCGGATTCTCAAGTACTTTTGGTCCCCACTCAAATGACGTACGGGAGACAGCCAAGTCTTCCAAGCCCGGTTTGATGAAGTTGTTGATCATTTCATTTTTCCGGCTCACCGGCTGGATGAATTCAGGATTCTCCTCATAGTATTTCAGCAGGCGATCTGCATATTTGCTCGTGCGCAAGAAATAGGATTCCTCTTTCACGCGATCGACTGGACCTCCGCAATCCGGGCATCTGCCATCTTCCAGCTGTGTCTCGGTGAAGAAGGATTCACAGGAAGTACAATACCAGCCTTCATATTCATCCAAGTAGATATCATCCTGTTCCAATAGCCTGGAAAAGATCTTTTGTACAGTTTCCTTATGACGAGGTTCAGTCGTACGGATGAAATCTGTATTCGTGATCTCCAGCGTCTTCCAGAGTGATTTAATATCTTTTACGATGTTATCCACGTATTCCTGCGGCGTTACTCCTTGTTCTTCCGCTTTGCGCTGGATTTTCTGACCATGTTCATCCGTACCAGTCAAATACGCGACATCATATCCGCGCAGACGCTTATAACGAGCCATCGCATCACCTGCCACTGTCGTATAGGCATGTCCGATGTGCAGCTTGCCACTCGGATAATAGATTGGCGTAGTAATATAAAATGTTTTATTCTCTTTCTGCATCTGCTAACCCTCCATTATAAAAAAAGCTCACCAGCGCGAGCCGCTCGTATCGTTATTACACTTACTCTCTATTGTAGCGACTTTCGGTCATAAATTCCAATCCAGCAGAAAAATTTTCTTCTCTAAAGCGACAAAAAAATAAGCAGATATACGTATTTCTATGGTAATAATCCAACACATGAATCGAATGTGTCGAATAATGTCGAGCATTCGACAAATCCCCTTATCTTCTTTCTATTTATTTTTCACTATTTATCTTACTTATTTTACATATGCATCCATAATAACGGTATTAAATACCTAAAATTTTCCCTTTAATCTGTTTTTACTGCCAGCAACATGCTGGAATTCAAGATTTTTGAATTGACACTTATGTCAATCACTGGTACGATAAGCAGTAGTTAAATTGTCGAATAATGACGAATAAACATATATAAACACCCGAGAGGAGAAACAATGAATGAAATCAACAGGTATTGTACGTAAAGTAGACGAACTGGGAAGAGTTGTTATCCCGATCGAATTGCGCCGCACCCTAGGAATCAACGAGAAAGATGCTTTGGAGATCTATGTAGATGACGATCGCATCATCCTTAAAAAATACAAACCGAACATGACTTGCCATATCACTGGTGAAATCTCCGATGATAACTTGTCCTTGGCAAACGGTAAACTGGTTCTTAGCCGCGAAGGTGCAGAAGAGCTGATCAACGAAATTCAAGCACGTCTGAACAAATAATAAAAACCGCTCCGGCTTTGGAGCGGTTTTCTTTTTATTTACCCGATATGATAGGCCTGATACACATCCCGTTTGGGGAGCTGGCGATCCACAGCCACTTGCTTGATCGCTTGCTTTGAGGATGAACCCTCATTTTCCATATACCATTCGACATGTTCCCGTACACTCATTTCCTGCCAGAAGGCTTGCTCTTCTTCCAGCTGTTCCGCTTCCGAAGCTCCTTCAACGACAAGGCAGAACTCCCCTCTCACTGTTTCAGAGGCTGCCCAATCCAATGCTTCCTGCAATGTCCCTCTCAGGAATTCTTCATACCGCTTTGTCAGCTCCCTGCCTAGTGCCACCCTTCTATCACCGAAGGCAGCCAGCAAGGCAGCCAGTGTCTCTTTCAAGCGATGCGGACTTTCATAGAAAATCAGCGTCGCTGCCACTTTTCGAAGCTTCTCCAATTCACCTGTCAGTTCCTTCTTCTTCCGCGGGAGGAATCCATAAAATTGATAGGCATCTGTCGAAAGTCCGGATCCGACCAATGCGACGAGCGCTGCATTTGCCCCCGGCAATACAACGACCGGAAACCCGGCTTCGGCTGACGCCTGGACCAACTCCTGACCTGGATCGCTAATAGCCGGCATACCAGCATCGCTGACCAGACCGACATTCTTTCCTTCCCCCAGCAGATCCAGGAGCATCTGTTCCCGAGCTTTTCGATTATGCTCATGATAACTGATGAGCGGTGTCGAAATTTCAAAGTGGTTAAACAATTTTTTGGTATTCCGTGTATCCTCTGCAGCAACAGTATGTACTTGTTTTAAAGTCTCCAGCGCTCTCAGCGTAATATCCTGCAAGTTGCCGATCGGCGTGGGAATGATGAACAGCGTTCCTTTGTCCTGTTGTTCAAAACTTTTCTGTGATTGCATTCTGCTTTCCTCCTTCCTGGACGAGAGCCCACTTTCGATGTTTCGGAAGCTGTTTGATCCGGTATTCCTCCCGAAGGGCAGCCTGCCGGGAATCAAAGCCTCTTAAATAAACAAGGATAAAGGGACCCCTGCCTTTTGTATATTTTGCTCCTTTACCAGCAGCGTGCTGCTTCAAGCGTTTAGCGAGCGCATTTGTATATCCTGTATAAAGACTTCCATCCTTGCATTTCAGCATATAGACGAGATGCTCACTTGCTGCCATACAGGATTTCCTCTAGTTCTTCCGTATATCCCCCGTCTTCCTTATGGGAATACAGCGGCGGCAGGATTTTCAAACCGGGACTGCCATTACGGACACCTTCGATCAGAAGGATGTTCGCTTCTTTGCCAGGCTTCGGATAAACAAGCCGCATCCGTTTCGGTTCGATTTTCTGCTCGCGCATGGAGGTGACGATATCCAGCAATCGATCCGGGCGATGCACGAGGCTGACCTTTCCGCCTGGCTTTACGAGTTTCCGGCAGGCCAGGATGACATCCTCGAGGGTGCACATGATTTCATGACGGGCAATGGTCAAATGCTCATTCATGTTCTGCTCCCGTTTGCCTGGCGTCTTGAAATAAGGCGGATTACATGTTATCGCATCAAAAGGGCCGTTTCCCAAGACAGCCGGCATATCCTTCAAATCACCATGTATCATCTCCAGCTGATCCTCCAGTCCATTCAGGGCAACATTCCGCACAGCCATGTCATACAGACGCTCCTGAATCTCGACACCTGTCATCTGTGCTTTCGTCCTTCTGCTGAGCAATAAAGGAATCACAGCATTACCAGAGCATAAATCCAATATCCTCCCCCTTGAAAGAGGAATCGATGCAAAATCAGCCAGGAGTACTGCATCCAATGAGAAAGCAAATACAGTCGGACTCTGGATGATGCGCATCTTTTCTTCGGCAAGCAAGTAATCCAGCCGCTCATCTCCTTTTAATTCCACCATATGGTTAATTCCCTTCTCGTATTTTTACAAAAAAGGACCTTCCCTACTAAGTGTAAGAAAGGCCGTCACATCATTTATTCTTATTCAAGAACGTCAAACAGAACAAGCAATCTTCATTTCGTCTCGGACTGCCGAAGTGCACGTTGCAGATATGGAACCCTTCCTCATACAAACGTGCCAGGTTATCATACCCTTCGCCAATCGGTGCTTCCTTGGACGGTGTGGCAATGCTGCCGGCTTTCTGTTCCTGATCAGCTTGGCCATCAAGACGATTGCGCAGATGATGGTTTTCTACCGTCAGACGGTTATTCTCTTCCAATAGCTCCGCCACATGACCCTTCACATCACCCAATTGCTTGTACAGCTGTCCGATTTGCTCTTCCATCTGTGTGACATGCTCTAATATTTCCTTCTTATTCACCGTCTCTCCACCCCATTAATCCATGGCTTGCGTTGAGATAACTCCTTCTTCGATCAGTTCATCTAAGGTATACTCGATAACCCGTTCCTTTTCCGGCACTTCAATCTGAATCAACCGTTCCAAAATGTTCAAGCCAACTACCTTACCCGATCCGTAAGAAGTCCGAATCGCTTCACCTAAATCCGGAAGCTCACGTTTCGCCTCTTCATACTCATCATTTTCATACTTCAAACAGCACATCAGCCGTCCGCACAAACCAGAAATCTTCGCAGGATTCAACGATAGATTCTGATCCTTTGCCATCTTGATCGACACTGGCTCAAAATCCCCCAGGAAGGTGGAACAGCACAGCATCCTTCCGCATGGACCAATACCGCCAAGGAGCTTGGCTTCATCGCGAACCCCTATCTGTCTCAGCTCGATCCGTGTCTTGAAGACCGCAGCCAAATCCTTCACCAGATTCCTGAAATCGACACGGCCATCAGCCGTGAAGTAGAATATGACCTTGTTCCGGTCGAATGTATATTCGACGTCGACCAAATTCATTTCAAGCTTATGTTCCCGAATCTTTTTCTCACAAATCTTATGTGCTTGCGCAGCATTCTCTGTATTCTCAGCTACGCTGAATTTATCTTTGTCTGTTGCGATACGAATGACTTTTTTCAGAGGAAGGACAACATCCTCTTCATCCACTTGCTTATTTGCAAGCACAACTCGTCCAAATTCCACGCCGCGAACAGTCTCTACAATAACATAATCGTCCAAGGCAATCGAAAGTGTGCCTGGATCGAAATAATAGATCTTACCCGCCTTTTTAAAACGGACACCAATGACTTGCATCTACCAATTCACCTCTGCATCTGAAGTGTTAATTTCTCCATGACTAGTGCAGGATGGACATTCTGGTCTAATTGGCGTTTCGCTTCCATAATGGACTGCAGGGCATCCGTGGCCCGCTGCCTCGTCCAATGGCGAAGGCTGTTTTCAAGCCTGTCTTTCTCCTGTATATAGATAATGGAATCCGGCCTGTCAGCATAAAGATAGATTATATCTTTAAACCACAACAATAGCAGATGTAACGCCAGCTGCTGCAGCTCGCGATCCTTCATCACAGGCATCCATTGACTATGGATAAACAAAAGCGCTTCATTAGGCCTGGTTTCCAGCACTTCTACTAATTGTACCACTAGTTTTCGCGCTTTAGCAAACCACTCTTGACTGGAAATTTCCATTGCTTCATCATAATTCTGCGTCAGCTGGGACAAAAGCCGGGCTGATGACTGCGGCAGACCTTCCGAAATGAGCAATTTCTCGAACTGCCCTTCATGCAGCGGCTGCAGCGCGAGTATCTGGCATCTGGATTGTATGGTCTGAAGCAGCGCCTGACTGTTTTCCGTCAATAGGATCGCTGTTGTTTGGGCCCCAGGCTCCTCAAGGAACTTAAGCAAGCGATTGGATGCATTGGCTGTCATCTTATCTGCATCTTCCATTACGTATACTTTGCGATCGGACTCCATCCCTGTATAGGAGAATTCCTTTTGCAGCTGGAGTATCTGGTCATTCTTTATCGAGGCGCCATCTGGTACGATCCAATGGAGATCGGGATGGTTGCCCGAATCGATGCGGCGGCAATCCTTGCAGTCATTGCAAGGCTCGGCACCAGTGCGATGTTTACAAAAGATACTCTTGGCAAACAAGCGGCTCAATGCTGTTTTGCCGGTTCCGCGCGACCCTTGGAATATGTAGGCATGGGAAATACGGTCGCGTTTCAGGCTGTTGACGAGCATCTTACTGACAACAGGCTGTTTCGTAGACATTTCAGCCCAATTTGACATAATGTTCTTCCTTTATCAGTTACTTCATGTGTATAGATTGAAAAGAAGCCCTTTGATCTCTCCGATCAGACCAAGAACGCCGATCTGCTGCTTTTCCTGATCCATCAAGATCTCCGTCAGCTCCATCAGCTTCTCATCGATCTGCCGGACAGTCGTGAGCTTCCGGGATCCGTGCTGGCTCCAGGAATGCTCGTGATGCAGCTCCATCCCGTTATCCTTGACATCTTCCATGAATTTTTTGATCTTCCGTTTATACAAAGCAAGTTCGCGGAACGAACGTGTTCGCGCGAGCCGTTCCCCTTGCTTGGTGATGTCCGTGATCAGCTGCTGTAATTCCTGTCCTTGCAGTTTCCTGCTTTGGGACTGCACCAGCTCCTGGAATCTTTTGGGCTCGGCTGGTGCCTGCGAAGTATTCTTACGTGCAGCATCCAGCTGCGCACGTATATCGGGACCGATTTTCAACGGTATTGTCTCCTTTATTTAAAACTTGAAAAAGGAATCGACAGGCAGTACGAAAACAGTAGCTCCGCCGACCTCCACTTTGACCGGGTTCGGGATATAGGAGTCTGCATTGCCGCCCATTGGAGATATCGGCGCCACCATCTGATTGCGCTGACTGCAATTATCCTTGATGATATCCAGTACATCATCGACTTGATCATCCTCACACCCGACCATCAGCGTTGTATTACCTGCTTTCAGGAAGCCTCCAGTCGTGGACAGCTTGGTCGTTTTGAAATTCTGATCCCCAAGTGCATCTGTCAGCCTGTTGCTGTCTTTATCCTGAATGATTGCCAATACTAGTTTCATCTTATTTCCTCCTCCAAATCTTATCCATTACTTTTCTTTATCCTGCAAAAAAGCCATGATCTCCTGCACAGCATCTTCTGCCACGTCGGCAAGCGGTTTGGAAGCATCGAGTGTCACATAGCGGTGTTTGTACTGCTCCCGAAGAATCTGATATCCCTCATAGACGCTTTCATGGAAGGACAAGGCCTCCAAATCCAATCGATTCTGTTCCCTACCTTTATTCTCCGAAATTCGCGCCAATCCTGCTTCTGGGGATATATCAAAAAATAATGTCAAATCTGGCATGGTATTTTCGACAGCGAATCGATTGATGTCCAATACTTCTTCCATTCCCAGGCCTCGAGTGTAGCCTTGGTAAGCCAAACTGCTGTCGACAAAACGATCGCATAGTACAATCATTCCCTTTTTCAGCGCCGGCCACACCTTCTCCACGAGATGCTGTCTTCTTGCAGCTGCATAAAGCAGCGCCTCCGTGCGGCCATCCATGCTTGTATTGGCTGGATCCAGAATCACCGCGCGAATCGCCTCTGCTATCTCGATCCCGCCTGGTTCACGTGTAGCCAGCACCTGGTAGCCCTCTTTTTCCAATCGAGCTGCCAGTAGCGGTATAGCAGACGTTTTTCCCGCACCTTCTCCGCCTTCAAGCGTAATAAACAATCCTGTCAAAATCATTCTCCTTCTTCTAAACCTCTATAGGTGAACATCCCTTCTTCAACGCGTTCATTTTGAAAAGAGATATTGTTGTTCTTCCATAATTGTATCATTTCCACATGCTGTTTTGTAACGATTTCTCCTTTTGCCAATACCGGTATCCCTGGTGGGTAAGGAATGATTGCTTCTGCTGCGATACAGCCGACAGCCTTGGACCACTCCGTGAAAAACGGCTGCCGATCCTCCATCTCTGCATAACTTACCCGCAGCTCCTGGATAGGCTCGGAAAAAAGGTGGGCAGCTTCCTGAGGCTCATGCTTGAGCGGTTCTTCCATCTCGTCCATGGCAATTTTAATGCGATTGAAATCGTCTTCGGATATTGCTTCCAATCCATGAACGAGCAGAATATGCCGATTTGTAACCAATTCCGGAAAGATACCGGCTGTTTCCAGCATGTCTGCAACCTGCTTTGGCTGATATTCCGGCCGTACACGCAAAACAATCTTCAGCCAATCACCGGATGGTCTTTCCACCTCCCATAAATCCGATGAAGCAAGCAGCTTTCGCAATGCATCGACGGCTTGATGAAGGTGCTCCATATCCGCAGGCTTACGGGTAGCCAAGTAACTCCTGGCTGTATCGAGTGATGCCAGCAGTAAATAAGAAGGACTGCTGGACTGCAGCATCCTCAAATAACGATCAATAGAAGGAATGGAAACATAATTGCCATTCATATGCAGATAGGAAGCCATCGTGAAGGCCGGTGCCATTTTATGAGCAGACTGGACGACTACATCTGCTCCAGTCTCCAAGGCACTCATAGGCAGTGTGTCTGATGCCCTAAAATGAACTCCATGAGCCTCATCCACCAAAACCGGTATATGATGCTTGTGTGCTTCTTCCACCGCTTTCCTCAAATCAAAAGCCGTGCCAAAATAATCCGGATACGTCACGATGAGCGCCTTTGCCTCCGGATACTTGGATATTGCTTCCTTTATCGTTTCCTGCGCGGGATGGGTATACCTTTCTTTCTCCCCATCATACACTGGTGCCAGGAAGATAGGCTTTGCCCCGGCAAGCTCCAGCCCATTCAATATCGACTTATGACAGTTGCGCTGTACAAGCACTGGATCATTTCTTTTAATTACTCCCAATATCATGGCTAGATTCCCGACAGTACTTCCACCGACAAGAAAACGCGTTTGCTGTGCACCGAAATAAGACGCTGCCAATTGCTGCGCCTCGGCAATCACATCATCGGGAGCATGCAGATCATCCAAGCCTGTCAGCTCCGTCTGATCGAGCAATGCTGCATGTTGAAGGAACGTTTCTTTTCTAAAGAGCGCTCCATTTTTGTGCCCCGGCACATGGAACGAGATTGGCTTCATTTGCGCAAACCGTACCAATCTATCATATAACGGCGTATCCAGCTGATTCATTCTGTTCTTCCTTTAGCTTTTTTCATTTATTATACGCACACATACAGAAAGAAAAAAGCCTTGTACAGGCTTTAGTGGAATGTCATTTGATTCAAGTTCCGAAGTTTTTTTACAAAGTAATGATATTGTACTTCCTTCGGTTCTGTCTGGATGATTTTCTGCTCACATTCCTTGCAGATAAATAAACGATACAGATGTATTCCCTCTTGCTTCTCTTGGTCACAAATTCCGCATAAGCAGCTTTTGCTCATCATACTCCACCTCCGTTAGGTTAGTTTCTCCTAAACTAACGAACTTCATACCTGCCAATCTTGTATTCTAAGTTTATGTTCACCTCTCAGGGATGTTGTTTGTACGCTTTGTACGTATTGACGTTGTCATAGGAAGAACTTCTTCCCTTTTATAAACTATAGGGTACAGGAGGAAACTCTCCTATGCTCCCCGCAGCAGACAGCCCTGATGGACAAGCAGGTTGGGACTGTCCGAAAAAGTCTTTTCAAAAAGGCTGATTTTTTTTACACTAAAATAGAACATATGTTCGTTTTTTTAGTTGAAAGGAGGAACATACATGTGCAGCAAGGAAAAGCCTGAGCAAAATAAAATTCATCCGAATGCAGCCCTGATGCAAGGCTTCCTGAAAGAAGAACAGCACCGATCCATATACGAACAAGCAACTCGTTATCCTTCTGCGGCTAACCTGCAAAAGCTAAATGCTGCTTTTCAGCAATTCTATACAGAAATACAGCTAACGAATTACCTTACGATGACCCTTAGCTATTACGCAAGAAACTACAGCAAACAAGCATCGAAACTTTCAGGCAAGGAATTGACCATCCTTGATCAGCCAGCAAGCGAAGAACAGGAACACACAAAAAAGGAGATGCTTGTCGCAAAAGAAAACACAACTGCGTACAAATGGGAACAAGCAATTCATGACCCGGATCTCCTGATTGCCATTCAAGGGCTGCCTACAAAGCAGAGACATTATTTAGAGCTCCATTTCATTCATCAGCTCACCCATACCGAGATTGCTGAAAAATTGAATATCTCTCAGCAAGCTGTTTCAAAGTCGATCAAAGCCGCACTTGGGAAGCTCCGTTCAGCTCTTCCGAAAGGAGATGCACCATGACGACAGAAAGCATTGTTTCCATGATCGGTAATCTTGGATTCCCCATTGTAGTCTCGTTTTATCTGCTCATACGTCTCGAGCAAAACATCAAGCGCCTGGAACAAACACTCCAGGCGCTGATAGATCAGATCCAAAAAGGAGGAAATTGAATGAATACATTGCTTGATCTCACCATCAGAGCAAAAGAAGACGATACAGCTGCGCTGGAAGCTGTCCTTATCCGTTTCCAGCCCAAGATAAAAAAATTGAGCAGCAGCGCTCCCTATGCATGGAAAGAAGATATGGAACAAGAGCTGTATATCCAGCTAATCAAAGCAATTCACCGCTTTGAAATCAAAGAGGTGGAGCCTCAATGGGATTTTTCACATCAACTTATTTCTGCAATATAAAAAATCCCTGATCCACATAAGGATCAGGGATTTCATTTTGCCTGGCAGCGTCCTACTCTCGCAGGGCGAACCCAACTACCATCGGCGCTGAAGAGCTTAACTGCTGTGTTCGGCATGGGAACAGGTGTGACCTCTTCGCTATTACCACCAGACAATGCAAGAATTCATATGGAATGAACCCTCAAAACTAGATAAGAAACATCCTTGCTGTACATCTCATGCGTGCCAAGCACCGGAGTGCTTGGTCTTTGGCGTTGACTTACTAAGGGATCTGGCGCTGCGGCTAGATCCAGCTCCAAAGGCCAGAAACTATGGCCTAAGCGATAAATCCCTTCGTGAAGAAGTACACTCCACTACGGGCTTTCTCGCTTATTCCTACGTTTCTAAACGGCCTTTTCCGCTTTTCGTTTTTTAGTTAAGTCCTCGATCGATTAGTATTCGTCAGCTGCACGTGTCACCACGCTTCCACCTCGAACCTATCTACCTCATCGTCTCTGAGGGATCTTACTCATTTAAAATGATGGGAAGTCTCATCTTGAGGGGGGCTTCATGCTTAGATGCTTTCAGCACTTATCCCTTCCGCACGTAGCTACCCAGCTGTGCTCCTGGCGGAACAACTGGTGCACCAGCGGTGCGTCCATCCCGGTCCTCTCGTACTAAGGACAGCTCCTCTCAAACTTCCAACGCCCACGACGGATAGGGACCGAACTGTCTCACGACGTTCTGAACCCAGCTCGCGTACCGCTTTAATGGGCGAACAGCCCAACCCTTGGGACCGACTACAGCCCCAGGATGCGATGAGCCGACATCGAGGTGCCAAACCTCCCCGTCGATGTGGACTCTTGGGGGAGATAAGCCTGTTATCCCCGGGGTAGCTTTTATCCGTTGAGCGACGGCCCTTCCATACGGCACCGCCGGATCACTAAGCCCGACTTTCGTCCCTGCTCGACTTGTAGGTCTCGCAGTCAAGCTCCCTTCTGCCTTTGCACGCTACGAATGATTTCCAACCATTCTGAGGGAACCTTTGGGCGCCTCCGTTACTCTTTGGGAGGCGACCGCCCCAGTCAAACTGCCCACCTGACACTGTCTCCGAACCGGATGACGGTTCTGGGTTAGAATGTCAATACAGCCAGGGTGGTATCCCACGGATGCCTCCGCCGAAGCTGGCGCTCCGGTTTCCAAGGCTCCCACCTATCCTGTACAAGCTGTACCAACATTCCATATCAGGCTACAGTAAAGCTCCACGGGGTCTTTCCGTCCTGTCGCGGGTAATGCGCATCTTCACGCATAGTATAATTTCACCGGGTCTCTCGTTGAGACAGTGCCCAAGTCGTTGCACCTTTCGTGCGGGTCGGAACTTACCCGACAAGGAATTTCGCTACCTTAGGACCGTTATAGTTACGGCCGCCGTTTACTGGGGCTTCGGTTCACAGCTTCGGGACGAAGTCCCTAACCATTCCCCTTAACCTTCCAGCACCGGGCAGGTGTCAGCCCCTATACTTCGCCTTACGGCTTTGCAGAGACCTGTGTTTTTGCTAAACAGTCGCTTGGGCCTTTTCACTGCGGCTTCTCCTAAAAAGAAGCACCCCTTCTCCCGAAGTTACGGGGTCATTTTGCCGAGTTCCTTAACGAGAGTTCTCCCGATCATCTTCGGTTACTCACCGTGCCTACCTGTGTCGGTTTGCGGTACGGGCACCTATTTCCTCACTAGAGGCTTTTCTTGGCAGTGTGAAATCAGGAACTTCGGTACTAAATTTCCCTCCCCATAACCGCCTGGAATCATGTTGAGTGGATTTGCCTGCTCAACTTCCTCACGGCTTGGACGCGCATGACCAGCAGCGCGCTTTCCTTATCCTCCTGCGTCCCCCCATCGTTCAAGCGGATTTAGGTGGTACAGGAATATCAACCTGTTATCCATCGCCTACGCCTTTCGGCCTCGGCTTAGGCCCCGACTAACCCTGAGCGGACGAGCCTTCCTCAGGAAACCTTGGGCTTTCGATGAAAGAGATTCTCACTCTTTTTTCGCTACTCATACCGGCATTCTCACTTCTAAGCGCTCCAGCCGTCCTCACGATCGACCTTCACAGCCCTTAGAACGCTCTCCTACCACTGACATCGTAGATGTCAATCCGCAGCTTCGGTGGTGTGTTTAGCCCCGGTATATTTTCGGCGCAGCGTCACTCGACCAGTGAGCTATTACGCACTCTTTCAATGATGGCTGCTTCTAAGCCAACATCCTGGTTGTCTAAGCAACGCCACATCCTTTTCCACTTAACACACACTTTGGGACCTTAGCTGGCGGTCTGGGCTGTTTCCCTTTCGACCATGAACCTTATCACCCATGGTCTGACTCCCAAAGTAGATTGATTGGCATTCGGAGTTTGACTGAATTCGGTAACCCGATGAGGGCCCCTAGTCCAATCAGTGCTCTACCTCCAACCATCATCCTTTGAGGCTAGCCCTAAAGCTATTTCGGAGAGAACCAGCTATCTCCGTGTTCGATTGGCATTTCACCCCTACCCACACCTCATCCCCGCACTTTTCAACGTGCGTGGGTTCGGGCCTCCAGTCAGTGTTACCTGACCTTCACCCTGGACATGGGTAGATCACACGGTTTCGGGTCTACGACCACCTACTATGTCGCCCTATTCAGACTCGCTTTCGCTGCGGCTCCGTCTTTTCAACTTAACCTTGCAGGGGATCGTAACTCGCCGGTCCATTCTACAAAAGGTACGCCGTCACCCATTAACGGGCTTCGACTACTTGTAGGCACACGGTTTCAGGTTCTATTTCACTCCCCTTCCGGGGTGCTTTTCACCTTTCCCTCACGGTACTGGTTCACTATCGGTCACTAGGGAGTATTTAGCCTTGGGAGATGGTCCTCCCGGATTCCGACGGAATTTCACGTGTTCCGCCGTACTCAGGATACACTCCGGAGGAAACCACATTTCAAGTACAGGGCTCTTACCTTCTATGGCGGGCCATTCCAAGCCGCTTCGTCTACATGGTTTCTTTGTAACTCCAAAGGAGTGTCCTACAACCCCAGAAGGCAAGCCTTCTGGTTTGGGCTGATTCCGTTTCGCTCGCCGCTACTTGGGAAATCGCATTTGCTTTCTCTTCCTCCGGGTAATGAGATGTTTCAGTTCCCCGGGTCTGCCTCGCATCACCTATGTATTCAGTAATGCGTACTATCCAATAACGGATAGCGGGTTCCCCCATTCGGAAATCTCCGGATCAAAGCTTACTTACAGCTCCCCGAAGCATATCGGTGTTAGTCCCGTCCTTCATCGGCTCCTAGTGCCAAGGCATCCACCGTGCGCCCTTCTTCACTTAACTAATAACGCATGATGCATTAAATCGCGACAATATATATTGTCTTGCTTTAAAGTTTGATGTTCTGGCATGTTGTTTCTTATCTAGTTTTCAAGGTTCACAAGAGAGATTGATCTCTCAAAACTGAACAAACAACCCAATTACGTGTCTACTACGAAGTAGTAGTTCCAATTATCCTTAGAAAGGAGGTGATCCAGCCGCACCTTCCGATACGGCTACCTTGTTACGACTTCACCCCAATCATTGATCCCACCTTCGGCGGCTGGCTCCAAAAGGTTACCTCACCGACTTCGGGTGTTACCAACTCTCGTGGTGTGACGGGCGGTGTGTACAAGGCCCGGGAACGTATTCACCGCGGCATGCTGATCCGCGATTACTAGCGATTCCGGCTTCATGCAGGCGAGTTGCAGCCTGCAATCCGAACTGAGAATGGTTTTATGGGATTTGCTTAGCCTCGCGGCTTCGCTGCCCTTTGTACCATCCATTGTAGCACGTGTGTAGCCCAGGTCATAAGGGGCATGATGATTTGACGTCATCCCCACCTTCCTCCGGTTTGTCACCGGCAGTCACTCTAGAGTGCCCAACTGAATGCTGGCAACTAGAATCAAGGGTTGCGCTCGTTGCGGGACTTAACCCAACATCTCACGACACGAGCTGACGACAACCATGCACCACCTGTCACGCTGTCCCCGAAGGGAACGCCTTGTCTCCAAGGTTGTCAGCGGATGTCAAGACCTGGTAAGGTTCTTCGCGTTGCTTCGAATTAAACCACATGCTCCACCGCTTGTGCGGGCCCCCGTCAATTCTTTTGAGTTTCAGCCTTGCGGCCGTACTCCCCAGGCGGAGTGCTTAATGCGTTAACTTCAGCACTAAGGGGCGGAAACCCCCTAACACCTAGCACTCATCGTTTACGGCGTGGACTACCAGGGTATCTAATCCTGTTTGCTCCCCACGCTTTCGCGCCTCAGCGTCAGTTACAGACCAGAGAGTCGCCTTCGCCACTGGTGTTCCTCCACATATCTACGCATTTCACCGCTACACGTGGAATTCCACTCTCCTCTTCTGCACTCAAGTTCCCCAGTTTCCAATGACCCTCCACAGTTAAGCTGTGGGCTTTCACATCAGACTTAAGAAACCGCCTACGCGCCCTTTACGCCCAATAATTCCGGACAACGCTTGCCCCCTACGTATTACCGCGGCTGCTGGCACGTAGTTAGCCGGGGCTTTCTGGTCAGGTACCGTCAAGGTACAAGCAGTTACTCTTGTACTTGTTCTTCCCTGACAACAGAGCTTTACGACCCGAAGGCCTTCATCGCTCACGCGGCGTTGCTCCGTCAGACTTTCGTCCATTGCGGAAGATTCCCTACTGCTGCCTCCCGTAGGAGTCTGGGCCGTGTCTCAGTCCCAGTGTGGCCGATCACCCTCTCAGGTCGGCTATGCATCGTCGCCTTGGTGGGCCGTTACCCCGCCAACTAGCTAATGCACCGCGGGCCCATCTGTAAGTGACAGCCGAAACCGTCTTTCCATTTCCGATCAGGAGAAAGGAAATACTATCCGGTATTAGCCCCGGTTTCCCGGAGTTATCCCAGTCTTACAGGCAGGTTGCCCACGTGTTACTCACCCGTCCGCCGCTCATTCCGCCAGAATCACCCCGAAGGGGTCATCTGGTTTCCTGCGCTCGACTTGCATGTATTAGGCACGCCGCCAGCGTTCGTCCTGAGCCAAGATCAAACTCTCCATGAAAGTGTTGATGCATTGCTCGTCAGAGCTGACGTTGATCTTACGATCATGTCGTTTAGTTCGTAATTGGTTGTTTTGTTCAGTTTTCAAAGATCAATTTCGTTCTGCCGCTCATTTGGCGACTAGAACATCATATCATGTTTCAACTCTCGTTGTCAACATGTTTTTTTCTTGCTGTCCGCTCCGTTCCGAAGCGACTTAAATATATTATCATGTATTAGGGTATACTGCAATACTTTATTATAAAAAAGAAATAAAAATCCCTGATCCACATAAGGATCAGGGATTTCATTTTGCCTGGCAGCGTCCTACTCTCGCAGGGCGAACCCAACTACCATCGGCGCTGAAGAGCTTAACTGCTGTGTTCGGCATGGGAACAGGTGTGACCTCTTCGCTATTACCACCAGACAATGCAAGAATTCATATGGAATGAACCCTCAAAACTAGATAAGAAACATCCTTGCTGTACATCTCATGCGTGCCAAGCACCGGAGTGCTTGGTCTTTGGCGTTGACTTACTAAGGGATCTGGCGCTGCGGCTAGATCCAGCTCCAAAGGCCAGAAACTATGGCCTAAGCGATAAATCCCTTCGTGAAGAAGTACACTCCACTACGGGCTTTCTCGCTTATTCCTACGTTTCTAAACGGCCTTTTCCGCTTTTCGTTTTTTAGTTAAGTCCTCGATCGATTAGTATTCGTCAGCTGCACGTGTCACCACGCTTCCACCTCGAACCTATCTACCTCATCGTCTCTGAGGGATCTTACTCATTTAAAATGATGGGAAGTCTCATCTTGAGGGGGGCTTCATGCTTAGATGCTTTCAGCACTTATCCCTTCCGCACGTAGCTACCCAGCTGTGCTCCTGGCGGAACAACTGGTGCACCAGCGGTGCGTCCATCCCGGTCCTCTCGTACTAAGGACAGCTCCTCTCAAACTTCCAACGCCCACGACGGATAGGGACCGAACTGTCTCACGACGTTCTGAACCCAGCTCGCGTACCGCTTTAATGGGCGAACAGCCCAACCCTTGGGACCGACTACAGCCCCAGGATGCGATGAGCCGACATCGAGGTGCCAAACCTCCCCGTCGATGTGGACTCTTGGGGGAGATAAGCCTGTTATCCCCGGGGTAGCTTTTATCCGTTGAGCGACGGCCCTTCCATACGGCACCGCCGGATCACTAAGCCCGACTTTCGTCCCTGCTCGACTTGTAGGTCTCGCAGTCAAGCTCCCTTCTGCCTTTGCACGCTACGAATGATTTCCAACCATTCTGAGGGAACCTTTGGGCGCCTCCGTTACTCTTTGGGAGGCGACCGCCCCAGTCAAACTGCCCACCTGACACTGTCTCCGAACCGGATGACGGTTCTGGGTTAGAATGTCAATACAGCCAGGGTGGTATCCCACGGATGCCTCCGCCGAAGCTGGCGCTCCGGTTTCCAAGGCTCCCACCTATCCTGTACAAGCTGTACCAACATTCCATATCAGGCTACAGTAAAGCTCCACGGGGTCTTTCCGTCCTGTCGCGGGTAATGCGCATCTTCACGCATAGTATAATTTCACCGGGTCTCTCGTTGAGACAGTGCCCAAGTCGTTGCACCTTTCGTGCGGGTCGGAACTTACCCGACAAGGAATTTCGCTACCTTAGGACCGTTATAGTTACGGCCGCCGTTTACTGGGGCTTCGGTTCACAGCTTCGGGACGAAGTCCCTAACCATTCCCCTTAACCTTCCAGCACCGGGCAGGTGTCAGCCCCTATACTTCGCCTTACGGCTTTGCAGAGACCTGTGTTTTTGCTAAACAGTCGCTTGGGCCTTTTCACTGCGGCTTCTCCTAAAAAGAAGCACCCCTTCTCCCGAAGTTACGGGGTCATTTTGCCGAGTTCCTTAACGAGAGTTCTCCCGATCATCTTCGGTTACTCACCGTGCCTACCTGTGTCGGTTTGCGGTACGGGCACCTATTTCCTCACTAGAGGCTTTTCTTGGCAGTGTGAAATCAGGAACTTCGGTACTAAATTTCCCTCCCCATAACCGCCTGGAATCATGTTGAGTGGATTTGCCTGCTCAACTTCCTCACGGCTTGGACGCGCATGACCAGCAGCGCGCTTTCCCTATCCTCCTGCGTCCCCCCATCGTTCAAGCGGATTTAGGTGGTACAGGAATATCAACCTGTTATCCATCGCCTACGCCTTTCGGCCTCGGCTTAGGCCCCGACTAACCCTGAGCGGACGAGCCTTCCTCAGGAAACCTTGGGCTTTCGATGAAAGAGATTCTCACTCTTTTTTCGCTACTCATACCGGCATTCTCACTTCTAAGCGCTCCAGCCGTCCTCACGATCGACCTTCACAGCCCTTAGAACGCTCTCCTACCACTGACATCGTAGATGTCAATCCGCAGCTTCGGTGGTGTGTTTAGCCCCGGTATATTTTCGGCGCAGCGTCACTCGACCAGTGAGCTATTACGCACTCTTTCAATGATGGCTGCTTCTAAGCCAACATCCTGGTTGTCTAAGCAACGCCACATCCTTTTCCACTTAACACACACTTTGGGACCTTAGCTGGCGGTCTGGGCTGTTTCCCTTTCGACCATGAACCTTATCACCCATGGTCTGACTCCCAAAGTAGATTGATTGGCATTCGGAGTTTGACTGAATTCGGTAACCCGATGAGGGCCCCTAGTCCAATCAGTGCTCTACCTCCAACCATCATCCTTTGAGGCTAGCCCTAAAGCTATTTCGGAGAGAACCAGCTATCTCCGTGTTCGATTGGCATTTCACCCCTACCCACACCTCATCCCCGCACTTTTCAACGTGCGTGGGTTCGGGCCTCCAGTCAGTGTTACCTGACCTTCACCCTGGACATGGGTAGATCACACGGTTTCGGGTCTACGACCACCTACTATGTCGCCCTATTCAGACTCGCTTTCGCTGCGGCTCCGTCTTTTCAACTTAACCTTGCAGGGGATCGTAACTCGCCGGTCCATTCTACAAAAGGTACGCCGTCACCCATTAACGGGCTTCGACTACTTGTAGGCACACGGTTTCAGGTTCTATTTCACTCCCCTTCCGGGGTGCTTTTCACCTTTCCCTCACGGTACTGGTTCACTATCGGTCACTAGGGAGTATTTAGCCTTGGGAGATGGTCCTCCCGGATTCCGACGGAATTTCACGTGTTCCGCCGTACTCAGGATACACTCCGGAGGAAACCACATTTCAAGTACAGGGCTCTTACCTTCTATGGCGGGCCATTCCAAGCCGCTTCGTCTACATGGTTTCTTTGTAACTCCAAAGGAGTGTCCTACAACCCCAGAAGGCAAGCCTTCTGGTTTGGGCTGATTCCGTTTCGCTCGCCGCTACTTGGGAAATCGCATTTGCTTTCTCTTCCTCCGGGTAATGAGATGTTTCAGTTCCCCGGGTCTGCCTCGCATCACCTATGTATTCAGTAATGCGTACTATCCAATAACGGATAGCGGGTTCCCCCATTCGGAAATCTCCGGATCAAAGCTTACTTACAGCTCCCCGAAGCATATCGGTGTTAGTCCCGTCCTTCATCGGCTCCTAGTGCCAAGGCATCCACCGTGCGCCCTTCTTCACTTAACTAATAACGCATGATGCATTAAATCGCGACAATATATATTGTCTTGCTTTAAAGTTTGATGTTCTGGCATGTTGTTTCTTATCTAGTTTTCAAGGTTCACAAGAGAGATTGATCTCTCAAAACTGAACAAACAACCCAATTACGTGTCTACTACGAAGTAGTAGTTCCAATTATCCTTAGAAAGGAGGTGATCCAGCCGCACCTTCCGATACGGCTACCTTGTTACGACTTCACCCCAATCATTGATCCCACCTTCGGCGGCTGGCTCCAAAAGGTTACCTCACCGACTTCGGGTGTTACCAACTCTCGTGGTGTGACGGGCGGTGTGTACAAGGCCCGGGAACGTATTCACCGCGGCATGCTGATCCGCGATTACTAGCGATTCCGGCTTCATGCAGGCGAGTTGCAGCCTGCAATCCGAACTGAGAATGGTTTTATGGGATTTGCTTAGCCTCGCGGCTTCGCTGCCCTTTGTACCATCCATTGTAGCACGTGTGTAGCCCAGGTCATAAGGGGCATGATGATTTGACGTCATCCCCACCTTCCTCCGGTTTGTCACCGGCAGTCACTCTAGAGTGCCCAACTGAATGCTGGCAACTAGAATCAAGGGTTGCGCTCGTTGCGGGACTTAACCCAACATCTCACGACACGAGCTGACGACAACCATGCACCACCTGTCACGCTGTCCCCGAAGGGAACGCCTTGTCTCCAAGGTTGTCAGCGGATGTCAAGACCTGGTAAGGTTCTTCGCGTTGCTTCGAATTAAACCACATGCTCCACCGCTTGTGCGGGCCCCCGTCAATTCTTTTGAGTTTCAGCCTTGCGGCCGTACTCCCCAGGCGGAGTGCTTAATGCGTTAACTTCAGCACTAAGGGGCGGAAACCCCCTAACACCTAGCACTCATCGTTTACGGCGTGGACTACCAGGGTATCTAATCCTGTTTGCTCCCCACGCTTTCGCGCCTCAGCGTCAGTTACAGACCAGAGAGTCGCCTTCGCCACTGGTGTTCCTCCACATATCTACGCATTTCACCGCTACACGTGGAATTCCACTCTCCTCTTCTGCACTCAAGTTCCCCAGTTTCCAATGACCCTCCACAGTTAAGCTGTGGGCTTTCACATCAGACTTAAGAAACCGCCTACGCGCCCTTTACGCCCAATAATTCCGGACAACGCTTGCCCCCTACGTATTACCGCGGCTGCTGGCACGTAGTTAGCCGGGGCTTTCTGGTCAGGTACCGTCAAGGTACAAGCAGTTACTCTTGTACTTGTTCTTCCCTGACAACAGAGCTTTACGACCCGAAGGCCTTCATCGCTCACGCGGCGTTGCTCCGTCAGACTTTCGTCCATTGCGGAAGATTCCCTACTGCTGCCTCCCGTAGGAGTCTGGGCCGTGTCTCAGTCCCAGTGTGGCCGATCACCCTCTCAGGTCGGCTATGCATCGTCGCCTTGGTGGGCCGTTACCCCGCCAACTAGCTAATGCACCGCGGGCCCATCTGTAAGTGACAGCCGAAACCGTCTTTCCATTTCCGATCAGGAGAAAGGAAATACTATCCGGTATTAGCCCCGGTTTCCCGGAGTTATCCCAGTCTTACAGGCAGGTTGCCCACGTGTTACTCACCCGTCCGCCGCTCATTCCGCCAGAATCACCCCGAAGGGGTCATCTGGTTTCCTGCGCTCGACTTGCATGTATTAGGCACGCCGCCAGCGTTCGTCCTGAGCCAAGATCAAACTCTCCATGAAAGTGTTGATGCATTGCTCGTCAGAGCTGACGTTGATCTTACGATCATGTCGTTTAGTTCGTAATTGGTTGTTTTGTTCAGTTTTCAAAGATCAATTTCGTTCTGCCGCTCATTTGGCGACTAGAACATCATATCATGTTTCAACTCTCGTTGTCAACATGTTTTTTTTCTTGCTGTCTACTCCGTTCCGAAGCGACTTGAATAATTTATCACGTTTATGGATATAATGCAAGACTTTATACTAAAAAATATTGAATTGCAGCCAATGATGCAATCCCTGGAATTCCCAATAGACCTGCCAAGACCGCAGTTGCTGCATTGATCGGGATATGAAGACCAGCAAGCGCACCTACTACATTAAATAAAAATAATAGAAAGACACCCAGCACCACTCTGATCGAACCTTTGATCATTAAGCTGAACAGCTTCCCGGAAGTTCCTGAGATAAGTAAGACAACCACTGCTGCCAAAAGCACTCCGATGATAGCATACGACATAATCCATCTCTCCTTTAACTTGTCCTGCTTTCTACACTATGAATACGGACAAAAAAAAAGAACACGCATTGCGTCAAGTACGCAATGCGTTCAAATTACGGTGTCTTGCTTCACGGAGCATGAATAAATACTTGGCTTGTGCCACTTGTAAATCATACTGTCCCATTTCACTTGCATCGACACTTCTTTCTATGATGGATCGGATGCTCATCCAATCATTTTTCATCTTGAATATAGCCTCTAACAACTCTTTATCCACATCGGACTTCTTCAATTTTCTGCCAGCCATTATCTCACCTGCTTTACAGTTCTCTTCTGCCTTCCATTGCTTTGGAAAGGGTGACTTCATCTGCATATTCCAGATCCCCACCCATTGGCAGACCGTGTGCAATCCTGGTTGTCCGTATACCAGATGGTTTGACTAGCTTGGATATATACATCGCCGTCGCTTCGCCTTCTATGTTCGGATTGGTAGCCAGGATCAATTCCTTCACTTCTTCATCCTTTAGACGATTCAATAATGACGGCACATTGATGTCCTCAGGTCCGATGCCATCCATGGGAGAAATCGCACCATGCAATACATGGTACTTCCCATTGAATTCCCGCATCTTCTCCATGGCGATGACATCTTTTGGATCTTGTACGACACAAATGAGAGAGCTATCTCTTGATTCATCCTGACAAATGCTACAAGGATCCTGATCGGTTATATGACCGCAAATGCTGCAATGGGTCAATTCACGTTTAGCGTTCACTAAAGCCTTCGCGAAATCCATGACGTCATCTTCCTTCATGCTAAGCACGTGAAAGGCAAGGCGCACGGCCGTCTTCGGCCCGATTCCAGGCAATTTAGTGAAGCTGTCGATCAGTTTCGAAATCGGTTCGGGATAATACATCTATTCAGCTGCCTCCTAGAACATTCCTCCAGGTAGCCCTTTTGTGAACTGTCCCATTGTCTGGTTGGATTTTTCATCGACTTGTTTCAGCACTTCATTCGTTGCAGAGATGATCAGATCCTGAAGCATTTCCACGTCATCCGGATCCACTACTTCTTCCTGGATGACTACATCGGTTATTTCCTTCTTACCATTGGCGATCACCTTCACGGCACCGCCTCCTGCAGTCGCTTCGAAAGTCATTTCGAAAAGCTCTTCCTGAGCCTGCATCATCTTCTTCTGCATTTTCTGCATTTGTTTCATCATATTATTCATATTCCCACCACCACGCATGGAAAAATCCCTCCTTGGATTGATTGTCATTCTTTTATTTCGAGTAAGTCATCCCCGACCAGTTTCCTTGCCTCCGCAATGATCGGGTCTTCCTCCTGCTTTTTATCCTCATCCGAATCCTGCTGCTTTTGATTCTTCAGAAAATCTTCCCGCAGTTCTGTCCAATTCGCCTCCGGAATCGGGATCACTGTAACTTGATGACCGATCCGTTCTGCTAATAATGATTCTATCGTGTCTTTGTGTTCCAAGGCAAGTGAACAGTGGATCTCATATTTAAAGCCAATGATGAGTGCATTCTGGGAAGCAGCCCTTGGCTTGCTGTTGAGAATCGTAGCATGAGCGGGGGCGCTTTGCCGCTTCAAGGCATCCATAAAGCTAGCCCAGTGCTCGGCCACAAGCTTCAGCTCATCCTTTGTTGCTTCCGATAATACTTGGCGTATACGTTCAAACGGAATACGATAGCTGTTCTTGCTTCCTGTCCTTGCTGGACGTCTGGGCTGTTCGGCTGGAGCCGCAGCTGCTTGCGGCTGCTGTTTCAATTGCTTCAATTCCTGTTCCAGCTGTGAAATCTTGCGGGTCAGCTGCTGTACAGCCTCGGCTTCCACACTGGCTGCAGGAGCACTTTGATCGGCAATATGCAAAATAGCGATTTCCACGAATACTTTCGGACTGTTCGCCCATTTGATTTCCTGCTGGCAGCGATTTAATTCGACAATGGCGTCCTGGATCCAAGCGCCGTCCACTTCCTCCGCCAGCTGCTTGAAACCATCGTCCACCAATACACGTTCGAGGATGTTTTCCATGCCAGGGGCACTTTGAAACATAAGCAAATCCCGCAAGTAATAGATAAGGTCAAAAACGAACCGTCCTGGGTCTTTCCCATCCTGTATCAGCAGATCGACTTGTTCAAGGGCTGTTTGGACATCTTGTCTTGCGCAAGCCCGGATGACCTCGGTAAGTCTATCCTGTGAAACGGCTCCGGTGACAGCAAGCACATCCTCCAGTTCCACGACATCTTCACTATAGGAAATAGCTTGATCGAGCAGGCTGAGTGCATCACGCATCCCGCCTTCTGCTGCAAGAGCGACTGACTCCACGGCATCTTCGGAAACAGTGATCTGTTCCTTCTCAAGGATTTCCTTCATCCTGTTTACCATTGCTTGCTGGTTGATTCGCTTGAAATCAAAACGCTGACAGCGCGAGATGATCGTCAGCGGAATCTTATGCGGCTCTGTCGTCGCCAAAATGAAGACCACATGTTTCGGCGGCTCTTCCAACGTCTTGAGAAGTGCATTGAATGCCCCGATCGAGAGCATATGCACTTCATCGATGATATACACTTTATATTTGACCGCACTAGGAGCATATTTCACTTTGTCCCGGATATCACGTATCTGTTCGACACCGTTATTGGACGCTGCATCGATTTCGATCACATCCGCAATCGAACCATCCTGGATACCCCTGCAAGCAGAGCACTCCCCGCATGCTTCTTCCACGGGCGCATGCTCACAGTTGATGGTCTTGGCAAATATCTTCGCAGCACTTGTCTTCCCGGTACCGCGAGGACCGGAAAACAAGTAGGCATGCGAGAACTTATCCTGCATGATCGCATTCTTCAATGTACGGATAATCGGCTCCTGGCCTACTACATCAGCAAATGTCTTCGGCCTCCAGACACGGTATAACGCTTGATAACTCATCACGCCGCGCTCCTTTTTTCATTCTTTCCTCATTATAACGGAATTAAGTTATGGATACTACATGTATAAAAAGAGCCCTTACCAAATGGCAAGGACTCTGATTGTTTATTGGTTAAGCGCCGTGCACCCACCGTCGATAATACGGATCTAAGCGTTACATAAGTTCATGGCTCGACCCAGGCTTCCCCGCGGCACACAGGAGGAACTGCTTACTGCTGCTTCCTTCCGGACCTGACAGGGTTCACAGGTTCCTGTTGCGCAGGACCCGGGTGTCAGCACCAATTCCTTATGGCAGACCTTAAAGCCGTATTACCTCGGGTGGGAATTCGGCCTCGCTACAGCGGATTGCGAGTACAGGGCACCGCTACCTCCCCGCTTAGCACGGCTAAGTTGTGAATAAAGTTAGGCGCTTCGATAGCGCACTTTATAGTATAGCTTGTTTACGAAAAAAAATCAATCCCGGCTGTTTTCGGCTGATTTCCGTTTCCGCAATTCCCGGAAGAATGACGTCAGCAGCCAACCGCATTCCTCCTGCAGCACACCGCCTGTCACTTCTGTTTGATGATTAAACCGCTCGTCTTCCAGTAAATTATATAAAGTGCCCGCGCAGCCTGCTTTAGGATCATAGGCACCGAATATGACACGGCGGATCCGTGATTGGATAATGGCTCCTGCGCACATCGGACACGGCTCAAGGGTCACGTACAGATCGCAATCCTCCAGCCTCCAGCTGCCGATTTTTTCATTGGCAGCCTGGATGGCATGCATTTCTGCATGGGAATGCGCCTGCTGGGTCGTCTCCCTGAGATTGAATCCCGAAGCGATGATCTCTCCATCCTTCACGATTATTGCTCCTATCGGTACTTCTCCGAGATGCTCGGCACGTCTTGCTTCTTGTATCGCTTGCTCCATCCAATAAGCATCGGTTGTCATTTCTATCTCCCACATTTCTATCCAAAGGTTTCAAATCACGCAAAGTTGATAATGTATAAGTATAAGAAGCTTCCTACTACGAAGTAAAGGGGAATCATCATGAGTGATAAAAAAGCTGTCTTGTTTATAGATGTATTCAACAATTTCGACTTCCCCGACGGTGATAAGCTGCTGGAGAATACGAAAAAAATCCTTCCTAACTGGAAAAAGCTGCGACAAAAGGCCAAGGAGAATGACTGGCCTGTCATCTTCGTAAATGATCACTATGGGATTTGGCAGGACAACTTCAAAAAAATAGCTGATTATTGCAGGAATGAGGACAATAAAGAAATCATCGACTCGATGATGCCAACTGAAGATGATTACTTTCTGTTGAAGCCGAAGCATTCTGCCTTCTTCCAGACATCGCTGCCCTCCCTTTTGAAAGAGCTCCATTGCAATCACGTCATTCTGGCAGGCATCGCCGGGAATATCTGCGTCATCTTCTCAGCCAATGACGCCCATATGCGGGAATTCGAGCTGGATGTGCCAAAGAACTGTGTAGCATCCAATACGAAAAATCAAAATGACGACGCCCTGCGTGTCATAGAAATGACCCTCAGCGCCAATATAGATCCAATTTGACATAGGATGGCTCCTCCGAGCATAGCCTTTCTACAGAGGCTTTTTAAAGGAGGAGTCGTTTTGCAAATATATACCGTGCGGGCCGGTGATACACTGGCTGGCATCGCAAGCCGTTATGGCACTACAAGTCGGGAATTGATTACCGCAAACGAATTGGAAGCTCCGGATGATCTTGTCGTTGGTCAGACACTGGTGATTCCGATCATCGGCTCATTCTATTATGTCCAAGCAGGGGACAGTCTTTACGCCATTGCCAGCAGAAATGATTTATCGGTTGCTGAGCTCGCCCGCATCAATAATATCCCGGCCTCGGCAATCTTGCAGCCAGGTCAGCGTCTATATCTGCCAGCCAGACCAAAAAGACAGATTGAGTCGAATGCTTATATCGAGCCGTCTGGAAATACCGTCTCCCAGGCTTTGGAGAATGCAGCAAGACAACGCGCCCCATATCTCACTTACCTGATGCCATTCAGCTATCAAGTGGATCGGGAAGGAAATCTCACTGCCCCTCCCTTGAATGAATTTGCCTCGATAGCCCAAAACAATAACACTACTCTGAGCCTGGCTGTCTCAACCATCGAAAACGGAGAGTTCAGCGCCGAGCTGGGGGCTCGGATCGTCACCGTCACTTCGGTCCAGGACCGTTTGTTCACAAATATCATCAATACTGCCAGGGATGTTGGATTTCGTGAGGTGCACTTCGATATTGAATTCCTGCCTCCGGAAAATCGGGAGGACTATAATAACTTCCTCAGACGGGCCGTGGCCAGATTTCACCCGCAGGGACTGCGTGTTTCGACAGCAGTGGCGCCGAAGACGAGCGCGACCCAGCAAGGACAATGGTACGAAGCACATGATTATGCTGCACATGGGCAGATAGTCGATTTTGTCGTTTTGATGACGTATGAGTGGGGTTACAGCGGCGGGCCGCCATTAGCGGTTTCTCCACTACCGAATGTACGGGAGGTAGTGGAATATGCACTAACGGAAATGCCTGCCAGCAAGATCGTGCTGGGTCAAAATTTATACGGCTATGATTGGACACTTCCTTATGAACCGGGAGGGGACTATGCCAGGGCAGTCAGTCCGCAGCGGGCCATCGCGATTGCCCGTGAAAATAATGCTGCGATTCAATACGACACAACAGCACAAGCACCTTTTTTCAACTATACAGCTGCAGATGGTGCACAGCATGAGGTTTGGTTTGAGGATGCCCGTTCCATCCAGGCAAAATTCGACTTGATCAAGGAGCTGGACTTGCGCGGTATCAGTTATTGGAAGCTCGGTCTTTCCTTTCCCCAAAACTGGCTATTACTTACCGATAACTTCACTATCAGGAAACTTTGAAGAGCAGTTCAAGACTGCTCTTTTTTTATATCACCGTTATCCAAAGCTTTTCTTCCCTGTAGTCATCACCTGCTGCCATCAATTGCGGAATGGCCAACCGTACAGGCCCTTCAAGCGGAGACGGGGTCAGCCTGACCTCGTTTGTCGATATCCATTCCCCGACGATCTTATCCGCAAAGGAAAATCGTTCCTTGAAGCCATCCCGGAACCAGTTCACTTCATCTTGTTTCGGCACTCCCGGCTTATTCATGCACAGATAGAGGGAAACATTATCACAAAAGGATAGAAGCTTCTGGTCGATATCCAATGTAGCTAGTTCAGCCGGTGTTAGCGCCTGCCTATCTGTCTGCTGCAAACCCTCTTCTCGCTCCAGGAATGCTTTAATCCGTTCATCATCTGTATCTTCCGAAAAAAAGGAGCAATAATGCCGGCTGCATAAAATAGCTGCATAACGGGATTGTTCACGGACTTCCATGATGCCTTGCTGATATGCACGCAGTTTATCCGGCAGGGGGTAATCAATAAAGCTATAAAATCCGCTCCCATCCGGTTTTTGTTTTGGAACTTCATCCAGGGGAATCCAGGCTCTGTCATGCTGATCGATTGCCATGATCGCCTCCGGGCGCTGAATCGGTGATTCGGGATCATCCTTTCGCCAATGCCTGGCTATTTCCCCGGAAATAGCCGCATGCGCATGCTGGGGAATCAACACCGTTTTCCCTTCATCACTTTCTCGAACGATCATATTCTCCCTCCTATGAAAAACTCCCGGCATTTCGCCGGGAGTGATTATCCATACTTATTTCAATAGCTTCAAGGATTCGTCGATGAATGCTGGAATGTCATCCGGCTGTCTGCTTGTAACCAGCTGATTCTGACAAACGACAACTTCCTTGTCTTCCACAGTGGCTCCGGCATATTCCATATCCACCTGAATGGATTTATAGCCTGTCGCCTTGCGTCCTTCAAGTGTCTTGGCGGTAATCAGCAGCTGCGGACCATGACAGATTGCGAAGACCGGCTTTTTCTCGTCCATGAAGTGCTTCGCGAAATTCACGAATCGATCATCCGCACGCAAATTATCAGGTGATCCTCCGCCTGGAATGAAGAGGGCGTCGAAATCTTCCGGTTTCACGTCATCGATACCTTTATCGATTGGTACTGTCGCTTCCCCTTGCTTACCGGTTACACTTTTACCTGCTTCCATCTCGATTGTTGTCACTTCATGACCAGCTTGCTTGAACGCTTTGGCTGGATCCGTGTATTCCACATCCTCAAAGGAATCCGTTATTACAGTAGCAATCTTAGCCATTGTCCAACACTCCTTTTTAAAAGTATCACACAATGTATGATTCCACATGAGCCGGGGATTAAACCTGTCAATCCTCCAAAGTGGATGTATCCCCAAGAGGAAGACCCAGTTCTTTCGCCCGCAAGAGGCGGCGCATGATTTTGCCGCTTCTTGTTTTCGGTATGGAAGTGACGACTTCGATTTCCCTTGGAGCAGCATGTGCACTTAATCCTCTTTTAATGAATAAGCGGATTTCTTCCCGCAGCTCCACGGAATCTTTATGTCCCTTATCCAGAGTGATGAAGGCCTTGATGATTTCCCCGCGTTCTTCATCCGGCTTCCCGATTACCGCAGCCTCCGTAACTGCCGGATGCTCGATCAGCTTGCTTTCCACTTCAAAGGGTCCGACCAGTTTCCCAGAGGTGTTGATCACATCATCCAAACGTCCCTCAAACCAGAAATACCCTTCTTCATCCACTTTGGCGCTATCACCTGATACATACCAGCCCTTGATGAAATAACTATCGAATTTTTCCTGATTGCCCCAGATTGTTTTCATCATCGATGGCCAGCCAGCCTTCACTGCCAGATTTCCGCTTGTGTGCGGCGGAAGTACATTCCCCGCATCATCGATGATGGCAGCCTCGATCCCGGGTATCGGTTTGCCCATGGCTCCCGGCTTGATCGGCAGTGTCGGATGATTGACGATGAGCATGGCGCCTGTTTCGGTCATCCACCAAGTATCATGGACACGTTTGCCGTAAACTTCTTCCGCCCAATAGATGATTTCTGGGTTCAGAGGCTCCCCGACACTGAGGACATGACGAAGCGAGGACAAATCATTGGCACGGGCAGCCCCTTCACCTGCTGCCGCCAGCTTCCGCAATGCAGTCGGGGCAGTATACCAAACCGTCACCTTATGACGTTCGATGATCTTGTACCAAGCCTCTGGTGTAAAGCGTCCGCCGGCAATTACATTCGTCGCCCCATTCAGCCACGGTGCAAATATGCCATAACTTGTTCCTGTAACCCAACCCGGATCAGCCGTACACCAATATATATCATCCTCCTGCAAATCAAGAACCCATTTGCCGGTGGCATAATGCTGGATCATCGCCCTATGGGCATGATAGACACCTTTGGGCTTGCCAGTGGACCCAGAGGTATAATGCAGGAGCATGCCATCTTCTTTATCCAGCCAAACCGGCTCGAATTCAGGCGATGCTTTCTCCATCAATTCGGTGTAGTCATGCACCCCCTCAAATGACTCGCTGCCGAGTACGATGATCTCTTTCAAATCCGGGAGGTCATCTCTTTTCACACGCGGCAGCAGTTCTGCAGTGGTTATCAACACACTGGCTCTGCTATCCTTCAACCGATCTTCCACTGCCTGTTCCATGAAAGCCTCGAATAGAGGTCCGGCTACAGCACCATTTTTGAGAATACCAAAGAAGCTTGCGTAAAAATCAGGACAGCGGGGCATGAACAAGAAAACTCGATCACCCTTTGTGACGCCAAGCGACTTCAGCATATTAGCCGCCCGGCTGCTGTGTTCTTTTAGCTGCTTGAACGTCCACTTCTCTTCTATTTCCCCATTTTGATAAATCAAGGCAAGCTGATCTGCTTTAGCTGGATTTTCCGCATGACGATCCACAGCCTCGTAAGCAGCATTCAATTTGCCCGTATTAAACCAGGAGAATTCCCGCTCCATCTGACTCCACTCAAACGACTGACGTAGTGCTTCAAAATCCGTTACATTGTGCTTTCCGGCGAGAGGTGCTAACATTTTCATGATTCGACATCCTTCCCTTAAATTTGTAAGCGTTTACAATAAATACGAATAAAAAAGCCTCTGTCTGCATCAGCAAAGCAAGTAGGTTATTTCCATTGTACCTTGTTTTCCTTACCAAACAAAGCGAAAACATAAAAATGAGCACCCGCTCCTATAACGGGTGCCCTGCATTATTTCTTATATTGCATGTACACTGCTTGTGTGATGAGGAAATCCTCGATTCCATGCTTGCCGTCGGTACCGCCAAGGCCTGATTTACGGATCCCGGCATGATACCCTTGCACGGCTTCCATGTTTTCGCGATTGACATATGTTTCCCCGAACTTCAGCTCGTTGATCACTTTCAACGCTTCATGAATATCTTCCGTATATACAGAAGAGGAAAGACCGTATTCCGTATCGTTCCCCATTTCAATTGCTTCTTCCAGGTCGGTGAACGTAACGATCGGAACAACAGGTCCGAAAATTTCATTTTTGATGATTTCGGAGTCATGCTGTACGTTGGCCAGGATGGTCGGTTCATAGAAGTAGCCTTTTTCTGCATCTGCCCTCTTGCCGCCAATGATACAGACAGCGCCTTCTTCTTCAGCTGCCGCCACCATTTCTTCCACCGTTTCCAGTCGATCCTTGCTCACAAGCGGTCCCATTTCTACATCATGATCCTCAGCGGGATTACCATAGGAAACTTGCTCAAATGCTTGTTTCAGTTTATCTGTGAATGCTTCGGCTATGCTTTCCTGTACATAGACGCGCTCTGCATTCGTACATGTCTGGCCATTGTTCAGCAGACGGGATGCTTTGATTTGCTCAACAGCCAAATCCAGATCGGCATTCGCTGTGACGATGGCAGGTGCCTTACCCCCAAGTTCGAGATTGACCTTGGTGATATTCCGTGCGCCGGCTTCCATTACCTTTGTTCCTGCTTCCACGCTGCCGGTAATCGAAATCATGTCCACTTTCGGATGAGAAGCGAGCTGATTCCCCAATGCGGATCCTGTACCTGTCACATACTGATAAACGCCGTCCGGCACGATGCCCAATTCATCCACCATCTTGGTGAACTCATATGCTGTATTTGGTGTTTGCTGACTTGGTTTCAATACAAGTGCACAGCCTGCTGTCAAAGCTTGGGCCACCTTACGTGCCAGAATGAATACTGGGAAGTTCCATGGCACGATACCAGCAACCACCCCGATCGGTTTCTTGAAAATGAGGATATTTTCATTTGGCCGATCACTAGGGACGATATCGCCTTCGATCCGGCGGGCCCATTCAGAAGTATAGCGGAAGAAATCGATTGCCATATCCACTTCGCCAGTGGCAAGCTCGTAATTCTTCCCTTGTTCCTCCTGCAGCAAGGAAACAAAAGCATCCTTTCGTTTCTCCAGCTCATCACCTAGCTGGCGTACAATCCTGGCCCGCTCGATTGCCGGCGTCTGCTCCCATCCTTTCTGGGCTGCGGCAGCTCCTTCGACGGCTCGCTCCACCTCCTCTTCAGTCGCTTTTGGGATATTGGAAATGACTTCTTCCGTAGCCGGGTCAAGAATATCAATTGTCTCTTCTGACTCAGAGGTAACAAAGGTTCCGTTGATATAAAGCTGATGCGTCTGCACTTTCATCCTCCTTTAATCATTCCTGCTGGTTGTTTTCCACCATATAGGAGAATGCAAACGCAAAAGACCCGCTCTTTCATCGAGCGGGTCTTTTCTTACACTTAGCAGATTAGTGGTATGGGGGATACCTGGTAACACTATTCCCGCCCTGACAGATTCTAAACCCTGAACCAAGAAAGTTTATCTTTTTTTTTAGCGGGAACAGATTTAGACAACCTTTCATACTTTCATACAAGGAGGGATTGAAAATGGCTGAAAATAAACAAAGTCTGAGTGAAAAAGTAAAAGGTGCCGTTTCCAAGATCAAGGGCGAAGCGAAGGACCAGATTGGCAACGCGAAAAACGACAAAGGCATGCAAGCAGATGGGAAGAAAGACAAAGCAAAAGGCAACCTGCAGGATACGGCCGGAAAATTAAAAGAAAATCATGACCGTCAATAAGAAAGCGCCTCTCCTTTCAGCAGGTAAATCGGAAGAATCTATAGGAAACTTGGGAAAGTAAGATGGGTATCCAAATTCGTCAAATTTCGTGCTACAATGAATTTAAAGATTTCCCCTAAATTTCTAACGCAAGATGGCTGCCATTAGGCAGCCATCTTTGTGTTAGATGATTTCCACATATTGCGGGTTTGCTGTTATATAGTTTCCGCTCTTCAGTTTATACATCGTCGAACCATTGACGGTAAGTGTCTCCACCACTGTGAACACTTCCCCTTGGCTTACTATACCGGCACGCGCATTCCAATCCGGCGCATCATAATAGTACAAGGAAGCAACTTTCACTCGAATCAGGAAGGTTGTATCAGAGCCCGATTTTTTTCGCAGACCCAATGCTCTTTCCAAACCGTTGACATGCCCTCGCGCCACATTCTGGATCCATGAATTGGATTTCATCTTTGCTGCGTCGGCACTATTGTCGATAAAACCATTCTCCGTCAGCACAGCAGGCATTGCCGTTTCCCGAAGCACATGGAAATTCGCCTTTTTCATGCCGCGATCTGACATGCCATTCAGCTTCATCACTTCTTCGTGAATCCGGGCGCGCATCACTCCTGTTTCGGAGCTGTCTGATAGTGTCGTATAAATATAATCCTCATAGCCTGTGCCGCCCCCAGCATTGACATGGATACTCAGGAAGAAATCAGCACCCCAAGCATTCGCATCATCCGTCCGCTGGGTAAGTGAGGGGAATGTATCCCCCGTACGAGACATGCGAACCTCTGCATTTTCATACTCCAGCTGCAGGATATTACGGATCGATGTCCCGATTGCCAAAACCACATTCTTCTCCTGAATCCCGTTTGCTGTCGCTCCCGGATCGGAACCTCCGTGTCCTGGGTCTACATAAATCTTCACCATTCGACCATCTCCCTTACTTTTTTGACTGCCATATGATACCTTATGCAGCCTTGTACTAGATAAAAGCGGTTGCTGTCACAATTTCACAACCCATTCTGTTTCTATTATCGAAAGATAGGCCCGAATCGTGTCATCCGTTCATAAAATATCGGCTGATTAGACACACTAACGGAACAACAGAGAGGTGATCGGTGTGTTTCCTTGGCAGAAAAAGAAGACAGAGGCTGTGGAGAAACGAAAAACCACAGAAATATCCAGGAGCCTGAAAAAAAATGTGGACTATATCGAAAAACAATACTTATATGGCATCAATTACGATTTCGTCTCAAGGGAATTAAGGGGAGCTACTGGTAAATACCATATATTCTACTACTCCACCATAGTCGATACAAAACAGCTGAATGACCATATCGTAACGCCATTGATGGAAACCAAAAAGGACGTATCCGTCGATCGAATTGTCACATTGTCCAATCTCAGCAGTGTAAAGGACATGAATGATGTAGAGAAGGGCCTTATGACAGGCAGCGCCATCATCTTTAAAGATGGGGACAAGGAAGGGTTCGAAGCTAAAATCGATAACTTCAAACATCGCAACATCGAAAAACCAGAAAATGAGAAAACCGTCAGGGGACCAAAGGAATCCTTCACGGAGTCTCTACCGACAAATATATCCATTTTCCGGAAACAGATCCCCTCCAAAGATTTGATTGTCGAAAATATCGAGGTTGGCACAAGACCCGCCATGCCAGTATCCCTTATTTATGCCCGGGACCTCGTAAACGATGAAATACTGGAGAATATCAAAAAGCGGCTAAGGGAAATCACAGTCGATAGCGTACGAAATATCGAGGTGCTGGAGCAATTCCTGGAGGAAAGGCCTGCCTCTCTTTTTCCTACGACTCTGTATACAGAACGGCCGGACAATGCGGCTAACTTCATCGCAGACGGCTATGTGATCCTTTTGATGGAGAACTCCTCATCCTGTCTGATTGTACCGATCACCATCTGGTCTTTCTTCCATTCTCCCGAGGATCGGTATCTGCGATGGGCCTTCGGGAATTTCAGCAGATTGATCAGAGCCATCGCCTATTTCATCACCTTATTTGTCTCTGCCACCTATGTAGCCATAACAAATTACCATAGTCAGCTCATCCCGATCGATTTGCTCCTTGCCATAGCAGCCAGCAGGGAACGGGTCCCGCTGCCGATCATCTTCGAGATTTTAATGATGGAAATAGCCTTCGAATTAATCCGGGAAGCAGGTGTGCGCATTCCTTCACCACTCGGACCGACCATCGGTATCGTCGGGGCGTTGATCCTGGGACAAGCGGCAGTCGAAGCAAATATCGTCAGTCCGATCGTTGTCATCATTGTGGCACTGAGCGGGTTATCCTCGTTCGCTGCTGCCAACTACAGCATCAACCATACCTTGCGGATATCCAGATTCCTTTTCATCGTAGCTGCCAGTTTTTACGGATTGCTCAGTCTGCTGGGAGCCATAGTGATTTGGGCGGCATATGTCGTATCCATTACATCCTTTGGCGTGAACTACTTCGCACCAGCTACACCCACAAACAAATCGACACGCGATACGTTTTTCCGCAAGATACTGAAAAAGGAAAAATGGAGACCTGGATTCCTGAATCCAAAAGACTGGGATAAATATTAGAAGGAGGTTATCATCATGAGACTAAATAACAAGCCATTACGTGTTCGTGAACTATTGGCGTTAATTTTTTTGCTTATCGGTTTAAAAGGGGGCGATACAACCCCGGCCCTTTTTGCCGACCAGGCCCAAAATGCCATATGGCTGGCACCGATAATCTCCTTTCTCTTTTTATTAGGTCCCTTTTTGCTTCTCATGTCCCTGCTGAAGAAATATGAAAATTATAATCTGGTGGAACTTATCTTCCACCTGCTTGGAAAGAAAGCCGGAACCGCCCTTGCATTGCTGCTTATGATCTGCGGTTATTTATCCATGTTCACGGATATGCGCAATGTGGTGGAAGAGATCAACTATTTATATTTCCCGAATTCGCCAACGCTCGTTATTTATGTCCTCTTTCTCGGCATCTGCCTGATTGTCGCCCATAAAGGGCTGGAGACAATCGGAAGCTTGGCCTGGGCACTGCTCCCTATAATCGTGCTTACAGTCATTTCCGTATTGATAGTGGATATAAGAGCAGCTGAATTATTACGCATTTTCCCGATATTCGGTGGAGGTGTGGGTACGGTCCTTCGGGAAGGCATATCCAAATCGGCTGCCTTTATGGAAATATTCCTGATAACGATTGCTTACTCGGCTTTTCACCACACCAAATATTTCCGGCTGGGCATCTTTTGGGGCGGCGGACTATCCGCTATCCTGATCATCACCTTCTATGCGATTTATACGATGCTGTTTGATTATAATTCCATCAATAATATAGCTTTTCTTTATCAAGAATCGACTGAAATCATTCCCTTAAGACATTTTTTTACAAATATCAGCACTTTCTTCATGGTCGGCTGGATGTTCTCCAACTTCATTCGATTTACCATCTTCCTTTACTTGCTAAGCTGGATTTTCGGAGCCATCTTCGAGATAAAACGATTTGAAGGTCTCCTGCTGCCAATGGGGTTCATCGCCATGATGGTTTCACTCATTCCGCCTAGCTTTGTCGTCAATGAAATGATTTTCAGGGAAAAGAGCCTGCAATTTATGACGCCTATTTTCTTCTTATTCCCTTTTCTGCTATGGGGAGCATCTTACTGGAGGGATAGAAAAACATGAAAAAGCTTATCCTCATCCTCTTAGCAATACAGCTGACCATCATTCTCGGAGGCTGTTACGACCGTAAGGAATTGGAAGAGCAGGCCTACGTCATCAGCGTTGGGATCGATAAGACAGACAAAGACAAAATCTTTCGTTTCACATTTGAAATGTCCAACCCTGAAGTAGGCAGCTCCGTCGCAAATTCATCCACTACAGAGCCGCCTCAAGAGATAGTCAGTGTATTAGGTTCAAACTTTTTTTCTGCCATGAGCGCTGCCAATGCATCCGTGGCAAAAGCGATAACCTTGGATCAAGCCCGGGTCGTCATCGTTTCCCAGGAATTGGCTCGTTCAAAGGAATTCATCAATGTGATGCAATCCGCACCAAGTACAGTGGATTTGAGACTCAATGCACAGCTCGTCATCAGCAAGGAGAAAGCCGAGGATTTCATCAAGCAAAATAAACCGAAATTGGAGACTCGACCACATAAGTATTTCCAATTCATGCTGGATCGAGCCAAAGAAACAGGGGTTATTCCCGATGCCCCCCTGGTTCGGTACTTTCAGATCACGGAAGGCGATGCAGATCTCTTCATTGCACCCTTTGCCACCAATGACAAGGACCCCAAAGAGGAATATGGAGAAGAAGACCGATTCAAGGCTGGCGAGGTTCAATTAAAAGGAAGTAACCCTACACAATTCATGGGATCGGCCGTATTCAAGGAGGGACAGATGATCGATACCTTGACAGGGGAAGAAACACGTTTTTGCCTGATGTTTGATAAGACGCAGCCTCTGGAAGAAATCATAGCAACCTACCAAGATCCGCTAAGGCCTGACTTTGGAATAACTGCCCGTGTACAAGTCGCCAAAGCGAAAGTGAAGATAGACTATAAGCCCGATAACAAGACAAATATTGATGTATTTGTCAATGTGCATATGAATATTGCCGCTGTTCCAAGCACAGAAAACTATATGCTCAATTCTCGCCACAGGAAAATCCTGCATGATTCACTTGAAAAACAATTGCATGACAGCGCAAGCAAATTAATCAGAAAAACACAGGATGAATATAAACTGGAGCCCTTTTACTGGTCGCTGCATATCAGGAGCAAATTCCTGACAATCAAGGATTATGAAAAAGCTGATTGGTCGAAAAAAATCTATCCAAATGCAAATATCCGACTGCACATCAAAGTAAAAAGCATGGAGTTCGGTAAGATCCTGCGGGAATCCGATTTGAGAGAGGTGCGGGATTGATGTATCACTTCTATATGGCGCTTATGGTCATTTCCATCACCATCTATACGGGACTGTTCTGTTACTCTCTTTACAAGACCGATAATAAAAAAGGGGCAGCAGCTGTCCTAGTCTTGATCTTGATGGTCATCATCAGTCCCTTCCTGGTTTATTTGTTCTAAAAAAAGCCACAGCCTTGATAGGCTGTGGCTTGCTTTACATATACGGACGGCCCCGGCAAGATTCGAACTTGCGACACACGGTTTAGGAAACCGATGCTCTATCCCCTGAGCTACGGAGCCACGACAAGTTATATTATACCTGATTCATCAAATCTTGCAAAGTCTGTCGCATTTTCCACTGATTTCTTCCTTCACTATGTCGAAGCAGACACTCTTCTATGGTAAACTATATTTATTTGCCATACAACGTTTTGAGTTTGGAGGATACATCATGCACGAGCTGCCATTTATTGCAGTGGAAGGCCCCATCGGTGTCGGAAAGACATCATTGGCTAAACGAATCGCGGATCATTTTCAGTATGCACTGCTGAAGGAAATCGTGGAAGAAAATCCGTTTCTCGGTAAATTCTACGAGAACATCGAAGAATGGAGCTTCCAGCTGGAAATGTTCTTTTTGACAAATCGGTACAAGCAGCTGAATGACATTCGCAAGGACTATCTTTCCCAGGATCAGCCGGTGGTTGCAGACTATCATATTGCTAAAAATATGATTTTTGCCCAGCGCACACTAGCTGCTCCGGAGTTTAATAAATACAGCAGGATTTTCTCCATTTTGACCGAAGACATCCCGCTGCCCAATATGGTGATTTACTTGGATGCCAGCCTGGAGACGCTGCTGGAACGGATCGAAATGCGTGCCCGGGAGGCGGAACAGCATATCCAGCCGGATTACTTGGAGCAACTGGCATCCGATTATCGCACCTTCATGGATCGATTCGAACAAGAGAACCCGCATATCCCCGTGCTTCGCCTGAATGGAGATGAACTGGATTTTGTGAAGAACGAACAGGATTGGAAGTATATTTGTGACAGGATCTCCTCTCACTTGGATAAAGGAGTAACATCATCATGAACCTTAGAGAGAAATATCATATTCCTGCAGATAGTGTCATCACTATTGCAGGTACAGTCGGTGTCGGGAAATCGACTATGACGCAAGCCTTGTCCGAAGCTCTGAATTTCCGTACAAGCTTCGAGAAAGTGGATGGAAATCCATACTTGGATAAATATTACGCTGATTTTGAACGCTGGAGTTTTCATCTTCAAGTTTATTTCTTAGCAGAACGCTTCAAAGAACAAAAAAGAATCTTTGAATATGGCGGCGGCTTCATCCAAGACCGTTCCATCTATGAAGATACTGGCATCTTTGCCCGAATGGCGTATGAAGAAGGAAATATGTCAAAGGTTGACTATGAGACATATCGCTCCCTCTTTGATGCCATGGTAATGACACCATACTTCCCGCATCCCGATCTGCTGATCTACTTGGAAGGATCCTTTGATCATATCATCAGCCGCATCAAGCAGCGCGGTCGGGAAATGGAACAGCAAACGCCTATCAGCTATTGGGAAGAAATGTTCAACCGCTATGAAAAATGGATCAATGATTTCAATGCTTGTCCGGTACTGCGAGTCAATATAGCAGACTATGATCTTTTTAATCCGAATACATCCATCGAACCTATCTTAGAAAAGGTCGGCCATTTCATTCAGCATTCCCGTAAATGGACATCGCGCCAGCCTTCCAAATAAAAAATCCGCCATTGACTAGACTGCCTAATCAATGGCGGATTTTTCATTTCGTGAATGCCTGCCCCATTTCCTTGGAACGGGCTGCTGCAGCTTGTACACAAGCTTGAATTGCGGCTTTGACGTCTTTTTCCTCCAATACACCGATGCCTGCTGCTGTCGTACCGCCAGCACTGGTGATATTCGCACGCAGCTGAGCTGGCGTGAGATCAGATTGCTCAAGCATCTTTGCTGCTCCTTTAAACGTCTGGATCAACAACTGTTTACCAATCGCTTCATCCAACCCGACTTGAGTACCCGCTTCCTCCAACGCTTCCATCATGTAATACAGATAAGCTGGACCGCTGCCGGAGATGGCGGTGACAGCATCCATGTCATCTTCCTCTACCTGGACCGCTGTCCCGACGGTTTCAAACAGGCTGCTCACTAGCTGCATCTCATGACTGCCGGCGTGAACTCCTGCAGCTACAGCTGTTGCCGCCTCCAGAATGGTAGCAGATGTATTTGGCATGACCCGGACTACCGGCTGACCCTCTGGCAGATATCTTTCCAGAAACGAGGTATGAATCCCTGCAAGAACCGATACTATAATTTGTCCTGGCTTCAGATTCGCTTCTTTCAAATATATCATTGCTGCTTCTGCATCTTTCGGCTTCATCGATAAGATAATGACATCTGCATCTTCCAGGAGCTCCGTACGATTCCTTGTAACCGATACTCCATAAGCAGTATGCAATTCCTGCAATCTTGCTTCATTAGCATGATTCGTCAGCCAGATGCCTTCTGCCGGAAGGTGATCCGCTGCGATCAATCCCTTAACAAGCGCTTCTGCCATGGCACCAGCGCCTATAAATGCTATTTTCTTCATAAGTGCCTCCGTTCCACGTGAAACAAGTTTGGTGTATTATCTGACGTTTCCATATCGGAAGTCAATAAAAATATAAAAAAAATCGTTACGAGAAACGTAACGATTTCATATCTCCAATTTTATGCGTTAATAAAAAATGGCGGAGGAAGAGGGATTCGAACCCCCGCGAGCCGTTAAGCCCCTGTCGGTTTTCAAGACCGATCCCTTCAGCCAAACTTGGGTATTCCTCCGTAAGACAAAGAATAATATAACATATCGAAAAGCTAGATGTCAATAAAATATAAAAAATGGCGGAGGAGGGGGGATTCGAACCCCCGCGAGCCTTAAACAGGCCCCTGTCGGTTTTCGAGACCGATCCCTTCAGCCGGACTTGGGTACCCCTCCATGCTTTTGTCTCCAAAAGCTATCTCACCATATTTTCATCATTCCTGTCAAGGTCTGTGCTTAGCGAATTTCTGTTTTCCCACCCATATAAGGAATCAACACTTCCGGAATTTTCACCGATCCGTCTGCTTGCTGATAGTTTTCCAAGATGGCAGCGACCGTCCGTCCCAGTGCCAAGCCTGATCCATTCAATGTATGGACAAACTCCGGCTTGCTCTTGTCATCGCGTTTGAATCGAATGCCGGCACGACGCGCTTGGAAGTCCTCAAAATTGGATACGGAAGAAATTTCGCGATACGTACCGCTGCTAGGCAGCCAAACTTCCAGATCGTATTTCTTCGCTGCAGTGAATCCAAGATCACCTGTGCACATGCTCATGACACGGTATGGAAGCCCTAGCAGCTGCAATACTTTCTCGGCATGTCCTGTGATTTCCTCCAGCACCTGATAAGAATCCTCCGGTTTGACGAACTGCACAAGCTCTACTTTATTGAACTGATGCTGACGGATCAAACCACGAGTATCCCTGCCGGCGGAACCCGCTTCGGAACGGAAGGAAGCACTGAATGCAGCAAATTTCTGCGGCAGCTGATCGCCTTTCAGGATCTCTTCACGATAGTAATTAGTCACTGGAACTTCCGCAGTCGGCACAAGGAAGTAATCCCAGCCGTCCAGCTTGAATGCATCTTCTTCGAATTTTGGAAGCTGACCGGTGCCAGTCATGCTCGTTCTGTTCACCATATATGGCGGGAGCATTTCCTGATAACCATGCTCATCCGCATGAAGATCCATCATGAAATTGATCAAAGCACGCTCCAGGCGGGCTCCTAAGCCTTTGTAGAATACAAAGCGGCTTCCTGTCACCTTTGCAGCTCGTTCAAAGTCAAGGATACCCAAATCAGCTGCAAGATCCCAATGTGCTTTTTCTTCGAAGTCCTTCTGCTGCACCTCACCCCATTTGCGCGCTTCCACATTATCATCCTCGGATTCGCCCACAGGGACGCTCTCATGCGGAATATTGGGGATGGAGAGCAATAGCATATCCAACTCACTTTCGACGGCTCTCAGCTCTTCATCGTATGCTTTGATTTGATCGCCTACTTCACGCATCTCCTTGATCTGTGCATCCGCATCCTGCTTCTCCTTTTTTAGGACCGCAATCTGTTTGGATACCTCATTGCGTTTCGCTTTCAATTCTTCCGTCTCATTGATAAGCTTACGGCGGCGTTCATCCAAATCCCCGAATTTATCAAGGTCCGTCAAATCTTCCCCGCGATTCGTAAGTTTCTGTTTTACTTCGTCAAAGTTTGAACGTAGATATTTCATATCCAGCATAATGCTTCCTCCTTTTTTCTCGAACAAAAAAACATCCCATCCCCATAGAAAAGGGACGAGATGTTCCACCCGCGATACCACCCTGGTTGAAGACAAAGATATCTTCCAGCTCGGCAAGGTAACGGTTTGTACCGGGTATGTCTCCATACCATTCCAGGATGGATTCACTTACAGTCCTGCATCGATTCCCACCAGCCATCGACTCTCTAAAAGCATGCTGTAAGCTACTATTTCCTATCATCACGTTGTCGTTATTCTTCCTACAGAATAGCTAATTCCAGGTAATTATGCAAGTATGATATGCAATTCCAGCTTTAGGATTTACATACCAGCATGGAATTATACAAAAAAAGCGGAAAAGGCTATGATCTTTTCCGCTTTCGATGTTGTCCAGCTATAGAACCAGAAACTGCGGTATAGGCGATAAATCCCTGCATGAGGAAAGGCACCCCATTCCGTGATCTCACCTATCCCTCCGTTCCTAACGTTCTTTTTCGCTTTTCGTATTAGAACCAGCCTTTGACTGTATCGGCTACGCTGTTGAAGATACTGGCGAAGAAGTCACCGATTGCCCCCAGGGAGAGCATGAACCAGTTGGACTTCTCTACATCCTCGGATGCTACGACATCGACAGTATATGAGCCGCCGTTGATATTGCCTTGGTCGTCTCCGTCATAGACAAGTGTCGCAGTTCCGACTTTATCGCCTTTTTTCACTGGAGCGACCAATTCGCCGTCAGCATTCAGCTTGTCCTTGTCGACTTTGTACTCCAAGTGGTATTTATCTTCTTCCCCATTCTTCACAGAAGTGGTGACCGAATCTTTTAGCGAGATGGCTGCACTGTCTTCTTTCCCTTTTGCCACCGGGACGGAAGCATGGTCCTTGATTTCCGTTCCAGCTTTGTAAAGTTCAGTCTGTTTGAACTGGTTGAAGCCGTAATCCAGCAGCTTTGCTGTTTCCTGGAAGCGTGCTTCTTCACTATCCGACTTCATTATCACGGTGATATAGCGCTGCCCGTCGCGCTCAGCTGTACCTGTGAAGCAGTAGCCAGCCACGTCTGTATGGCCCGTTTTCAAGCCATCCATCCCTTCATATCCATAAGCTTTCAGATAGCCAGGCATGTCCGGGAGCATCCAGTTCCAGTTCGTGATTTTCTTGCCGTCAAAATCCGTTTGTGTAACACTGGATACCTCGAGTGCTTCCGGATGATCCTTGATCAAGTTGTAAGCAAGGATACCGGTGGATTTTGCAGTCATCAGGTTTTCGTCATTGACGTTTGTTCCCTTTGGACGGTTATCCCCCAAGTCCGAATTGGAAAGTCCAGAAGCATTGACGAATTTATAATCCTTCATGCCTATTTCTTCCGCTTTTTCATTCATCATTTTGACGAATTCGGTCTCACTGCCACCTACAAGCTCTGCAAGTACGATAGTTGCGGCATTATCAGAATTGATGGCCATCGCATTATATAGATCGCGAACAGTGTAGTCCTTGTTCTGTGTGAGTCCTGTACCGGAGAAATCCGTATTCGAGGAAATGCTGTAAGCATAATCACTTACTTGCGTTGTCGTATCCCAGGAGATAGTTCCTGCTGCGATTGCATCCAAGATAAGATATTCCGACATCATCTTCGTCATGCTTGCTGGAGGTAAAGTGAGATCTGGCTTCTTCGCGTATAATATCTCGCCAGAGTTGGCGTCTATTAAAATTGCGGATTCCGCTTTGATATCCAAGCCTTCCGCAGCTTGTGTGTCTAGTGGCTTTGCTAGAAAAGTGTTAAACGTAATCAGCATCGCGAGCAAACCGATCATCGATGCTTTCAAAAGATGTTTCAAGTGTTCCTACCTCCACAAAAAATAGAATCGTTACTGTGCATCCCCGCTATTTTACCATAGACGATAGGCAATGGGGAACGTTCTTTGTACCGATTCTATATTTTGTTCACAGGTCTGGAATACACCAGTCAATCGGCTCCAATCCATTGGCTTCCAATATTTCATTCGTCTTGGAAAATGGCTTGCTGCCAAAGAATCCGCGCCTTGCAGATAATGGACTTGGATGGGCCGAGGTCAGCGTATGATGCTTTTCCGTATCTATCAGCTTCTGCTTTTCCTGTGCGTGTCTTCCCCAAAGGATGAATACGACCGGATCCTGTTTCTCATTCAATGATTCAATCACACGATCCGTGAAATGCTCCCAGCCTTTGCCCCGGTGAGAGCCCGCTTGATGAGCTTCCACCGTCAAGGCGGTGTTCAATAGCAGCACCCCTTGTTCCGCCCACTTCCTCAAATAGCCATGTGATGGGATCGGACAGCCGATATCATCCGCCAGTTCCTTGTAAATATTGATGAGCGACCGCGGTATCGCCACCTCCGGCTGTACCGAAAAGCTGAGTCCATGTGCCTGATTCGGTCCATGATAAGGATCCTGTCCCAAAATGACTACCTTTGTATCCGCAAATGATGTCATTTTGAGCGCTTCATAGATATGATGCATATCCGGATAGATTGTCCTCTCTTGATATGCTTCCTTCAAAAAGCTTCGCAGTTCCTTGTAATAGCCTTTTTCAAATTCATCCTGCAGAATTTCCTGCCAGTCATTATCGATAAGTTGTTTTGCCATGCCAATCCACCTCCAAGTCATTGTATCAGACCTATACCCGTTATGAATAAAGAAAAAAGCTGTCCTGATACAGGACAGCTCTCACTTCAGCTTGCAACCGGCTGATTCATTTCAGATCGTTTGAACATGTATTGGCATGCAATCAGTGCTGCGAAAATAATCAAGCCAGCCATGCTGAGCCAGACTCCCGGATAAATCAAGGCAAGGGCGGCTGCAATGGCAACAAGGCGCTCCGGCCAATAAAGCCTTCGGAACCAGTAACCGATCATACCTGCCCCGATGACAATCATGCCCAGGAAGGCGGTAAGGAATATCCAGGCCACCTCCACATAATTAGATGTTCCGAACAGCAGCAATTCCGGGGCAAACACAAACATATAAGGAATGATGAAGGCTGCTATTGCCAGCTTGGTCGATATAACTCCCGTAGCAATCGGCCGGCCTCCTGATATACCTGCTGCCGCAAAGGCCGCCAAGGCAACTGGTGGTGTAATGTCAGCCATGATGCCAAAGTAAAATACAAACATATGGGCCGGCAAATCATTCACTCCCAATAGGATGATTGCCGGTGCCGCTATCGTCGACGTGATGATATAGTTGGCTGTCGTCGGTGCCCCCATCCCAAGAATCAAGGATGCAATCATCGTAAAGAACAATGTCCAAAACAGCTGTTCATTCGCAAGACCTACCAGGCTGTTGGCAAGGCTGAGACCAAGACCCGTTTTCGTTACGACTGCCACGATGATACCAGCCGCGGCAGTCGCTGCAATTACGCTTAAGGCAGATCGTGCACCATCCACCAGTGCCTCGATCGTCTCCAGGAAGTTACGGTCGAAGAAGTAGCTGACAATGACAGTGGCAAGTGCGGCAATGATCAACCCATTCTCGATGGACAAGCTGCCGGTTGCGCCGCCATAGATCAAATAAGCAGCCAGCACGACTCCGAATACAATCGGATACAGATGGCGGTAGACTTCCTTTCTGACCAGGGCAATAAGGACACATGTGACGATTCCATATAAAGCGGCTCGCATAATGCTGAGTCCGGAACTCAAGTAGAAAACCATCGCCAGGATAGGCAGCAGCAAATAGAGCTTGCTTAGCACTTCCTTCTTATCCGGAAGCTCTTCCTTCTTCAATCCCCGCAAACCCGTACGCTTTGCTTCAAAGTGGGTCATGATCCAAATGCCGGAAAAGTAAAGGATAGCCGGGATGATTGCCGCTTTGGCAATCGTCCAATAGCTCACACCGATGAACTCGACCATCAAAAAAGCAGCTGCCCCCATCACAGGCGGCATGATTTGTCCCCCGGTGGAAGAAGACGCTTCTACAGCTCCTGCGAAGTTTTTGGAATAGCCTAGCCTTTTCATCATCGGAATGGTAAAAGACCCTGATGTCACTACATTTGCTACCGAACTGCCGCTTACCGTCCCTTGCAATGCACTTGAGAAAATGGCAACCTTTGCCGGTCCGCCGATCCTCCTTCCGGCAACGAGCAGAGCAAGATCATTGAAATACTGCCCGACACCTGTCTTCACCAAGAATGCCCCGAATAAAAGAAAGAGAAAAATGTAGGTTGATGATACACCGATCGGCGTTCCAAGCATGCCTTCTGTCGTGAAGAAAAGCGAATTTACGAGTGTATCGACATCCACTCCGGGATGGACGATGAAATCAGGCAGCTGCCTGCCCCAATAGGCGTATGCCATAAAAAGGATGGCGATGATGACGATTGGGAGCCCGACAGTACGTCTGGTGGCTTCCAGGACGAGCAGTACCGCTATTGCACCTGTAGCGAAATCCAATGTCGTCATCTGTCCGCCTTGGGCAATGATGCTGTCATACATGACCGGCCAATAAGCACCGACATAAAACCCTAAGGCTGCCAATATATAATCGTACCAGGCAATTCGTTTAACCTTGCTCTTGCGTTTTGCCGGGAACAATAAATAAATCAGGACAAGCCCGAATCCCAAGTGGACGGATCGATGAATCTGTGTTGGTACATTTCCGTATGTAGCTGTATAAAGCTGATATATCGAGAACGCAAGCAACAGGAAAAACACGACTGCCCCCATGATGCCCGCAAGCTTCCTGAAATTGGATTCACTGTCGTATTTCTCGAGCAGCTTCTGCTGTTCTTGATCCGACAATACGTCATTCATCGCTTTATCGTTCATTCAAGCCGTTCCCCCTTCCATAGGTTCCATAAATTTGTGTATACTGCTTGGATTTTGATAGAGGCACCTGGTCCGATATTTTCCTGGAGAGAATAGCTTTGCTTTTGGTAAACCAGCTGGTGATTCGCCACCACTTCTCCGATTGTCAGATGAAGGGCCTCCCGATAGCCTTTCATATTCCGTATATAATACTTCCCATCTTTCATTTCGAATGTCTCTTGCTGCTTTGCATCTGCATCTGCCGGCATGCCAACAGCAGTATCCTCATAGACAAGCTGATATGGGTACAGCCTGTTTTGCTTGATCGTGTACTCCTCCGTCACTTCGGAAAGATGGATCGAATGGGTGTAACGGATGCTCACATGCGCCCCATCCGCGACTGGTAAGTAAGCAAGAAGCTGATCACTCTGCAGATCTTTACAGGCGACTATATGCCGGAAGGGTACAAATATGTACGAAACAATCAGTACCATGATCATTAGACTGATCAGAAGGATAATACGGACTCGCAACACGATACACCTGCCTTTTGCAAAAAAACGCCGGTAAAGAAGCTACCGGCGTTTTTCAGTATTCAATCAGGAAGAAGGCAGCTCCACTCCTGCTTCCTCCAAATAACGCTTGGCACCAGGGTGGAATGGGATGCTTACACCATCAGCAGCCGTTTCTGCCTTTATGAACTCTGCCTTTTGATGGCCGATATCTCCTGTATTTTCATACAATGCCTTTGTCATGTTATAAACAAGTTCTTCATCCATGCCTGCTGTAGTCACAAGCATCGCATTTACGGATACTGTTTCAACTGGCTCCTCCAAGCTGTATGTGCCTGCTTCGATCGTGTAAGGAGCATAATAGGGCTTCTCTTCAATCAATTGATTCACTTTATCTTCATCCAATCCGACTATCGTGACCGGAGTCGTAGCCGAAAGACTTTCCACCGCCCCTGTCGGTGTACCGGCTGTAATGAATGCCGCATCGATCGTTCCATCCTGCATGCCAGCTGTCGATTCGCCGAAATCAAGATTCTGCACCTCGATATCATCCACATTCAAGCCATGGATTCCAAGGATATCCTCTGCACTTGCATTCGTTCCCGATCCCGGAGCGCCGATTGATACGGTTTTCCCCTTCAAATCTTCAACGGTTTGGATACCGCTATCTTCCGTTGCGACAATCTGGATCGTTTCCGGATACAAGGAACCGATGGCCTGTATGTTCTCGATTGCTTTCCCATCAAACATCAGCGTCCCTTCTGATGCATAGGCAGCGATATCCGTCTGACTGAACGCGACGATATCATCATTGCCTTCACTCAGTTTATTCATATTTTCAACGGATGCCCCCGTCGATGTAGCTGTCGCTTTTACATTTTCAACATTGGAATTAAGAATTTCTGCAATGCTTCCTCCAAGCGGGTAATATGTACCCTCCGTCCCTCCAGTGAGCAGCGTGATGAATTGCTGTCCGCCGCCGTCACCGCCGTCGGAATCCCCTGATCCCCCGGCTGTACCCCCTCCGCAGGCACTGAGAATAAGTACCATTACCGTCATAAGGATTACCGCAGAAAGTGATTTTTTCATTTTCATACATTCATCTCCCCCTTAGGCTATATCAATTCTCCATAAGGGCACCAAACCCTTCTAGTTTTTAAAATATTATTTCTATTGAAAAAAATCTGTTAATTCGTTAGATTATGTACTATAAAAAAGAAACGACGCCGATTTTGGCGTCGTCTCAAGTATGAATAAGATTAGTTGATGGAATAGTTCGGTGCTTCTTTTGTAATTTGGATATCATGCGGGTGGCTTTCGCGCAGACCTGCACCAGTCATACGGATGAACTGTGCATTCTCGCGGAAGTAAGCCAAATCAGGAGCGCCGCAGTAGCCCATGCTTGCACGCAAACCGCCAAGCAGCTGATGAACCGTATCAGCCAAAGCTCCTTTGTATGCGACACGTCCTTCGATGCCTTCCGGTACCAATTTCTTCGCTTCTTCCGTTTCACCTTGGAAGTAGCGATCCTTGGAACCGGATTTCATGGCTCCGACAGAACCCATTCCACGGTATACTTTATATTGACGGCCTTGGAAGATTTCAGTTTCCCCAGGGCTTTCCGTCGTACCTGCAAACATGCTTCCGAGCATGACAGCATGTCCGCCTGCAGCAATTGCTTTCGCAATATCGCCGGAGTACTTGATTCCGCCATCGGCAATGATGGAAACACCATGCTTGTCAGCTTCGACTGCACAATCATTGACAGCGGTGATTTGCGGTACACCGACACCCGCCACAACACGCGTTGTACAAATGGAGCCAGGTCCGATCCCGACTTTGACTACATCGGCACCAGCTTCGATCAAGGCACGTGTGCCTTCAGCTGTTGCTACGTTTCCTGCAATCAAATCAACTTCAGGGAATTTCTCCTTGATTGCCTTCACTTGCTCCAAAACGCCTTTGGAATGACCATGCGCAGTATCCACGACAAGGACATCCACTCCAGCTTCCACCAGTTTGCTGATGCGTGTCATTGCGTCACCAGTTACCCCGACAGCAGCGCCGACTAATAGACGGCCATGTTTATCTTTTGCGGAATTCGGGAATTCGATCACTTTCTCGATATCTTTGATCGTGATCAAGCCCTTCAGTACACCCTTCTCATCGACAAGCGGAAGCTTTTCGATTTTATGCTTCTGAAGGATTTTCTCGGCCTCATCCAATGTAGTGCCCACAGGTGCTGTCACCAAGTCTTCCTTCGTCATGACATCGGAGATCGCGATGGAGTAATCCTGTACGAAACGAAGATCGCGATTTGTCAGGATACCGATCAGCTTCTGTTCTTCTTTATTGTTAACGATTGGCACACCTGAAATGCGGAATTTGCCCATCAGATGCTCTGCATCGAATACTTGGTTTTCCGGGCATAAGAAGAATGGGTCCGTGATAACGCCGCTTTCCGAACGTTTGACGCGATCCACCTGCTCAGCTTGCTCCTCGATGGACATGTTTTTGTGGATGATCCCAAGTCCACCCTGTCTAGCCATGGCAATGGCCATGCTTGCCTCTGTTACAGTATCCATGCCAGCACTGATCAATGGGATATTCAAAGTGATATTTTTCGTCAATTTTGTCTGGAACTTCACATCACGGGGCAGCACTTCTGATTTTGCCGGTACAAGCAAGACATCATCAAAAGTCAAACCCTCTTTTGTAAACTTGTCTTCCCGCATGTTTATCCTCCTTTTATCATGAAATGTTTATATATGGTTAAAATACTGCTATTAAAACCTATTTCTACTTACAATACGCCAAGATGCGCGGTTTTTCAACTATATGAGCACTTAAAAAATATTGGAGGATTCTGTATGCATGATGAAAACGTATCCACCTTCTTTTCTTATCTTGAAGCAGAGGATGCAGCTCTTACCTTCCTGCAAAACAGCTACCGGCATCTCGACATACCAGATGCAGAAACACGCAGCTACCAGAATATTTCCGCTTTCCTAGCTTATCTGGAACACGGCAAGTCTTATTACGCCTATGGAAAAAACGCTCCGCTATTGATGAAACCTGTTTTATTATTTTACGGAATGACCCATTTTATGAAGGCTAGTTTGCTCCTGACACGCCCTGCCTATCCGGAATCCACTGCTGATTTGGCACATGGCCTCTCCACCAGGAAGCGAAAAAAACGGGATTATCAGTTCATCCTGGATGAAGTCATGTTACAGCAGCGCGGCTTATTCCCGTATTTTTCCCGTTATGTGTGCAAGCGGGACATCCCGGCTGTCAAAAAGGTTTCCATGGGGGATATGCTGCGGCTTATACCTGAACTCCAGGATCTCCTTTCCTTGCAGCAGGAAAAAAGGAGTCTCGTCGAAGCAGGCAGGAAAAAAGATATCATCGTACTTCCGGATTGCTTACTCGACGACTTCCAATATACAAAACGCCGCTTTTTGGCATTCCTGCAATCATACTCCTACCAGGCAACCGAACAGGCGCCGCTTTCCCTGCAGCCGCCGGACTCCCTTTGGCAGGCTGCAGGGCCCCTGTTTTACAATCCATTAAGCCAGCAATACTATTTTATCCGGCAAAGCTATTGGAGCGGCTTTCATGAATGCATGGCCCATTATGCACTTTCCTACAATTTAAGCATGATATGCCGCTATGAAGCGGAATGGTGGATGGATCTATTGCATATCAACCGGCGTAATGAATATCCGCTCATCATGCGTTTTCTGGAAATCACTGCGGATAAATTCCCCTTATTGATAGGATCGTATATGCTGAAGCATTTCCAGGATATAAAAAAAGCACGCTAGTCAGCGTGCTTCATCTCGAAATGATCTCAGTGATGCATATATGCGGCATATCCTTCAAGGCTTTGACTTGCCCGGTCTGCTCCTCGCGGACCATCGGCCTGGCAGGATGGTTGTTATCCGTGAAGACGACCTCTGCGATCTCCCCGGTGGATAACCTGACCTTCGTATTTTGCTGGGCATCGACAAATGCCTGGATGAAATGCTTGATCATCACTGGATCAAAGCGCTTGAATTGTTCCTTCAGAATGATATCGACCGCTTCATATGGTGATACGGCAGCTTGATAAGGCCGATTGGATATCAAAGCGTGATAAGTATCGCAAATCGAGAGGAGACTGGCAAATGGGTGTATCTTCTCCTTCGGTAATCGCAGCGGATAACCCGTCCCATCTGCTTGCTCGTGATGCTGAAGGATGGCAAGCTTCGCTTTGGACGAAAGGATGGAGGCATCCTCAACCATCCGATAGGACAAAGTGGGATGCCGCTGGACATCAACCAGGTCCTTGTCATGAAGACGACGTTTCTGGATATGATAAGGCTGTTTTAGTTTGGACATACCGCAATCAGCCAGGAAAGCAGCCAAACCGATTTGCTTGATGTCAGCTTCAGGGAAATTGGCTCTTTGCAATACAGCCGCCACAAGAGCGGCTGTGCCTGCTGCATGCTCCGGCAGGTAATCGGATTGCTCACGATATGCGGGCAGATTGAAAACATTGCCGTCCCACTTGCGGACCTTCTCCAAAACAGGAAGAATATGATTCCGATGCAAGGGGATATCCACAGCACCGCCATGCTGCCAAGTATGGAAATGCTTTTGGTAGCCTTCAATGGCTTCTGCATATGCATCCAAAAAATGCACTTCTGTTATCGTATCTGGATTGCTTACGAAAGACTCTTCCTTAGGAATGAACGTACTGCCATCAGACAAATGACTTGCGACCGTCACTTCCTTCACGAGCAGCTTCCGTAAATAGAAAACTTCCGTATCAGTCAGTATGGTCTTACTTTTTATGAGTGGCAGGCCGCTTTTACCCATGACATCGGCTGTCACGATACAGCCAGCGACGAGTTGATTGGCTGAGACGATCATATTCCGCATCCTTTCATCCAATGGTTATGTAAAAAAAGCATTCCCACCACTATGGGAGCGGGAATGCTTTTTATCAATCTTGTTCCGGATCATCTGTCTCCGCTTCCACTGGTTCCTCCAGCATCTCACCAGAAACAGCCTCGATCTCTTCTTCTTGTTCTTTATCAATCCTGGCAACAGTGGCTACTGCTTCATTCTCCTGAATACGAATCAGGATGACACCCTGTGTATTCCGGCCGGTAACCGAGATACTGGAAACAGGCATCCGGATCAGTACACCGGAAACAGTGATGATCATGATATCTTCTTCACCAGTAACTGGTTTGGCTGATACCATCTGTCCTGTTTTTTCCGTGATTTTGGATGTCAGGATCCCTTTACCGCCTCGGTTTGTAATACGATATTCCGATTCAGGCGTCCGTTTCCCGAAGCCTTTTTCGGTAACATTCAGGATGTCCACACCTTCATCGAGGATATCCATCGATACGACGGAATCATCATCCCCGCGCAGGGTTATCCCTTTGACACCGGCAGCTGTACGGCCCATTGGTCGAATCTGTTCCTCAGGGAAACGGATCAGATAACCGTTTTTCGTCGCAATCATGATATGTTTATGGCCATCTGTCATACGGACAGAAATCAATTCATCATCCTCACGCAAGTTCAATGCGATCAGACCGCCCTTACGTATATTGGCGAATTGGGAAAGTGTCGTCCGTTTGGAGATGCCATGTTTTGTCGTAAACACCAAGAACCAATCATCGGCAAATTCCTTCACCGGGATCAAGGCATTGATCCATTCGCCCTTCTCGATTTCCAGCATATTGATGATCGGGATACCTTTTGCCGTCCGGCTGAATTCAGGTACTTCATAACCTTTGGCGCGGTATACTTTCCCTTTGTTCGTGAAGAACAGGATCGTATCATGCGTGCTGGTGGAAATCAGATGTTCAACGAAGTCATCTTCATTCGTACCCATGCCTTGGATACCACGGCCGCCGCGTCCTTGACTGCGGTAAGTGGAGGAAGGCAGGCGTTTGATGTAGCCTTGATGCGTCAATGTGATGACGACATTCTCTTCAGGGATAAGTGCCTCGTCCTCGATGAAGTCGGTTCCGCCGATAACGATTTCCGTACGGCGTTCATCACCGAAGCGCTCCTTGATTTCAGTCAGTTCCTCACGAATGATCTCAAGCACTTTCTCTTCATCGGCAAGAATGGCTTTAAGCTCAGCGATCAGCTTAACCAGCTCTTGATACTCATCTTCGATCTTATCGCGCTCCAAACCAGTCAAGCGCTGCAGCCGCATATCAAGGATCGCTTGAGCCTGTTTGTCGGAGAGCTCGAAACGCTCCATCAAAGCCTCACGGGCAATGTCCGTTGTTTGGGAACCGCGGATCAGGCTGATGATTTCATCCAGATTATCAAGTGCGATTCGCAAACCTTCCAGGATATGCGCCCTGGCTTCCGCTTTGCGCAATTCGAATTCCGTTCTGCGGCGGATGACGACTTGCTGGTGGTCCAAATAATGCTTCAGCGTCTGCTTCAGGTTGAGGATCTGTGGTTTATCATCCACAAGGGCAAGGATATTGATCCCGAAGGATGTCTGCAGAGCTGTATGCTTGTACAGATTATTCAGGATTACATTCGGATTCGCATCCCGGCGGACCTCGATCACGACCCGCATACCGTTCCGGTCTGATTCATCACGCAAATCTGTAATTCCCTCGATACGCTTATCACGAACAAGCTCGGCAATCTTCTCGACAAGCCGTGCCTTGTTCACCTGATAAGGAAGTTCCGTCACGAGGATGGTCGATTTGCCATTGTCATGCTCGATGATTTCGGTCTTTGCCCGGATTGTGATCGAACCGCGGCCCGTTTCATAAGCCTTGCGGATGCCGCTTCGTCCCAGGATCTGGGCTGCGGTAGGAAAGTCCGGTCCGAAGATATAATCATCCATCAATTCCTCGATCGTGATATCCGGATTTTTACTAAGGGCCAAAACCGCATCGATCGTTTCATTCAGGTTATGCGGCGGAATGTTTGTCGCCATGCCGACCGCAATACCCGAAGCGCCGTTCACAAGCAGGTTCGGGAACCGTGCCGGCAATACAAGCGGCTGCTTCTCCGAGCCATCATAGTTATCGCCATAATCGATCGTATCCTTGTTGATATCACGCAATAGTTCCATGGATATCTTGGACATCCTTGCTTCCGTATACCGCATTGCCGCCGCTGAGTCACCGTCCACCGAACCGAAGTTCCCGTGTCCGTCCACGAGCATATAGCGATAACTGAAATCCTGCGCCATACGGACCATCGCTTCATACACAGCCGAGTCGCCGTGCGGGTGGTATTTACCGATTACTTCCCCGACGATACGGGCCGATTTCTTGTATGCCTTATCGGCATGCATCCCCAGATCATGCAATGCATAAAGGATCCTGCGATGAACCGGCTTCAAGCCGTCCCGCGCATCTGGCAAGGCACGTGCTACGATAACGCTCATTGCATAGTCAAGGAACGATGTACGCATTTCCTGACTTATATCTCTTTCTTGCACACTTGGACGTAATTCATCCGCCATGCGAAAACCTCCTGTCAAATTGCCGGTACCAATTCATGATTGGTCAGATATCTAAATTCTGCACGTTCTGTGCATTTTCTTGTATGAAATTCCGTCTCGGCTCGACTTTGTCACCCATCAGGACATCGAAAATTTGGTCTGCATCGATCGCATCGGCCAAGCTTACTTGAAGCAATGTCCGATTCTCGGGATCCATGGTCGTTTCCCAAAGCTGCTCTGCATTCATCTCTCCCAGACCTTTATAACGCTGGACCCCAGGCTTTGGCATTTTCGGTATTTCGCTCATCACCCGGTCCAGTTCCCGGTCATTGTAGGCATAATAAGCTGTCTTACCTTGCTGGACTTTATAAAGCGGCGGCTGCGCGATGTACACATAGCCGTTCTCGATCAGTGGCCGCATGTAACGATAGAAGAACGTCAGCAGCAGTGTCCGGATATGGGCCCCATCAACGTCCGCATCTGTCATGATGACCAGCTTATGGTAGCGTGCTTTGGAAATATCGAAGTCCTCTCCGATCCCTGTTCCAAGCGCTGTGATCATGGCACGGATTTCGTTATTGGCCAAAATCTTGTCCAATCTTGCTTTTTCCACGTTGATGATTTTCCCGCGCAAAGGCAAAATGGCTTGGAAATGACGGTCACGCCCTTGCTTGGCAGAACCGCCCGCAGAGTCACCCTCTACGACATACAATTCACTGATTGATGCATCCTTGGAAGAACAGTCAGCCAGTTTACCAGGCAAGCTGCTCACTTCCAATGCACCCTTGCGGCGAGTCAGCTCACGGGCACGTTTAGCAGCAATCCGGGCACGTGATGCCATCAGCCCTTTTTCAACGACGATCCGGGCTGTATCGGGATTCTCGAATAAGAATTTGGAAAATAGCTCTGTAAATGCAGCATCCGTTACTTGACGGGCTTCGCTGTTACCGAGTTTGGTTTTGGTCTGCCCTTCGAACTGCGGATCCGGATGCTTGATGGAAATGATGGCAGTCAACCCTTCCCGTACATCATCCCCGGAAAGATTCGGATCATTTTCTTTGAACATATTGTTCTTGCGGGCATAGTCGTTGATTACACGAGTCAGACCCGATTTGAAACCAGCTTCATGCGTCCCGCCTTCATACGTGTGGATATTATTTGCAAAAGAGTAGATACTGCTTGTGTACCCGTCATTGTATTGCAAAGCAATCTCCACAGTGATTTCCGAATCGGTATTCTCTGCATAGAATGGTTCGTGCAGCACTTCTTTGGAACGATTGAGATGCTCCACATAAGAGCGGATACCGCCTTCGTAATGGAAGGTGACAGGCTCTGGATTCTCTTCGCGTTTATCTTCCAGGCTGATTGCCAATCCTTTGTTCAGGAAGGCAAGCTCCCGGATACGGACCAGCAAAGTCTCTTTGTTATATACAGTCGTTTCCGTGAAAATCTCCGGATCCGGCTTGAAATGTGTGATTGTTCCCGTTCTGTCGGATTCACCGATGACTTTGAGATCTCCTTGCGGGACGCCTCTCTCAAAGCTTTGTTCATGGATCTTGCCATCACGGTGGACGGTTACATTCAGATGCGTCGACAAGGCGTTCACGACTGATGCACCTACTCCGTGCAAACCGCCGGAAACCTTGTAGCCTCCGCCGCCGAATTTACCGCCGGCATGCAGTACAGTCATGATCACCTCTACCGCAGGACGGCCGGTCTTCTCATGGGTCCCTACCGGGATACCGCGTCCGTTATCTTCCACAGTGATACTGTTATCTTCTTCGATGGTCACCCGGATATGATCGCAATAGCCAGCAAGTGCTTCATCAATGCTATTATCGACAATTTCCCATACCAGATGGTGCAGACCGCGTTCACTCGTGGATCCGATATACATACCAGGCCGTTTCCGGACGGCTTCCAGTCCTTCCAGCACCTGTATCTGATCTGCATCATACAACTGTTCTTCAGGCATTTTATCTTCCATTGCCATTTCAATCACCTGCATTTCTTTAAGGGTTATCTTCTTCTATCATTCTCGGAACCGATGTATCCGCCCGTTTCTTCAATGTCTGCACCGATAGCGGACTAGAATAGATCCGGTCAGTGGTGACAATGATAGATTTGGCCGATGCATCTTCCGCTTCATCGTTTTCTGCCTGAGCGGGATCGACTGTTTTAGCCGCTTGTCCATATTCCAGGATAGCCACGACGTCTTCAGCCCTGACGACATTATTCCAACCGATCGAAATGAACATCAGATCCCTCCCGATTCACTCACAAGCTTCCCTGATTTTATCGTGAACAGTTCGGCCTGCTTCAATGTTTCATGCTGTATTCCCGATACATTCGTAGTCGAGACAAAGGTCTGGACTTTTCCTTGTATCGTCTCGAGCAGATGGGACTGCCTGCTGTCATCGAGTTCACTCAAGACATCATCCAGCAAAAGAATCGGATAATCCCCGACTTCCCTGTAAATCAGCTCTATCTCGGCAAGCTTCAGCGATAATGCCGTCGTGCGCTGCTGCCCCTGTGAACCGAAAGCCTGAACATCTTTCCCATTCACATAAAAAGACAGGTCATCGCGATGGGGGCCTGCTAGTGTTGTCCCTCTTTCCACTTCACGCGTCCGTAATTCAGAGAATTTCTCCTCATAGGCTATTCTAAGCGTTTCCTTATCGGATTCTTCTGATACGTGCAGATTGGAAAGATATTCTATATCCAGCGTCTCCAGTCCCGTCGTGATGCCCTGATGGATGGGCTGTGCCCATTTACGGAGCAATCCCAGGAAGAGGAAACGTTTTTCTAAAATGATGGCAGCGTGCTCTATCAGCTGCTCCGTCAGCACATCAAGCATGGTCGGGTCAGCTTGGCGCCGCTGCAGGAGCTTCAGCAGATGATTCCGCTGCTTCAATACTTTTTGATATTGTCCAAGATGGTGGATATAGACCGGCTGGATCTGGCCGATCTCCATATCAATAAAACGCCTGCGAATTTGCGGACTGCCTTTCACCAGGTTCAGATCCTCAGGAGCGAACATGACGACATTGAGCGCCCCGATATAATCACTTAGGCGTTTTTGTTCCAGATGATTCAGTTTTGCTTTCTTCCCCTTGGACGATAAGACGATCTCAAGCGGAAAACGCTGCTTCCGCTTCAGGATGTTCCCTTCTATTTTAGCATAATCTTGGTCCCATTGGATAAGTTCTTTATCTTTGGGAGTGCGATGTGATTTGGAAAAGGCAAGCACATAGATGGCCTCCATCAAATTCGTCTTGCCCTGTGCATTCTCACCGATGATCACGTTCACTTTATCGTCGAATTGCAGCTGCAGCTTATCGTAATTCCGATAATGCGTAAGCGTTAGCTCTTGGATATGCATGCTCAGGTCCTTTCTCTATCCGGCAAAGCCGCTATGCCTTTTTGACAACGAATACCTCGGATGTCGCCGGCAGCTCGACACGGTCCTCCGGATAAAGCTTTCTGCCGCGCCTGTTTTCTTGCTCGCCATTCACCAGCACCGGATGATCAGCCAGATACAGCTTGACCATTCCGCCGCTTTCGACAGCATTCACTAGCTTCAGGAATTTCCCAAGCTGGATATATTCCGTGTTGATCTGAATTTCTTCGTTCATTTCCGCTCTCCTAACTTTACGTTGCCTTCTTATCATTTTACTAAAGTATCCACAACTTTGAAAGTTATTTTCATTATGTCCAAACCGCCGGGGCTTCATGTTATGCACAGAAAAAAAGCACCGCCTCCAGGCAGTGCCTTTATCCACATGTGCATAAATCAGTAGGTCCTGACAGGTGTGATCAGCTGCAGCAGATCCTCATCATCGGTAGGACGGATGAGGAATGGGCGCATCGCACCAGTGAATTCGATTTTCACTTGTTCGCTTTCGATGACCTTAAGCGCATCCATCATGTATTTCGCACTGAAACTGATGCGCAGTTCTTCTCCCGAGATTTCCTGGACAGTCACTTCTTCGACGACACGCCCAACTTCCGGGGAATTGGAGCTGATTTCCAGCTGACCAGATTCCTGTGTCACCAGCTTCACCACATTGTTCCTGTTTTCCTTCGCCAAAAGGGATGCCCGATCGATGGAACGAAGCAATTCCTTCGTGTCGATTTGAAGGGATGTTTTGCTTTCAGTCGGGATCAAACGGGATGTATCCGGATAATTCCCTTCCAGCAAACGAGATAGGAAATATAAATGCTTCGTACGGAACAAAATCTGGTTATTCGTGATCCGGATTTCGACAGGATCCTGGTTCTCATCGAGGATTTTGTTCAATTCCGTCAAGCTTTTTCCTGGAATGACTACATTTTGGAAACCTAATGCAGCTTCATTTGTCGAAACAGGGATCCGACGGGATGCCAAACGATGGCTGTCTGTCGCAACAAAATGCAAGTCGTCATCCTGGACACGAACATTCACACCCGTGAGTAAAGGGCGTGTTTCCTGTGTGGATACTGCAAAAACAGTTTCTTTGATGACATTTTTCAGCAAATCGGCAGGCAATTCAAAGCTATCTTCGCTGTGAAGCTTCGGCAGCTGCGGATATTCATCAGCATCCTGGCCATTCAATTTGAATTCAGCACTTCCAGAACGGATGGTCACGTTCAATTGTGCATCAGATTCGATTTCCACCGCATTCATAGGTACTTTCCGAACGATTTCGGGGAAATATTTCGCTTGCAGTACGATACTTCCAGGCTCGATCTGTTCTACATAGACAATGCCGTCTTCTTCTTTTGGGATGAAAGATTCGATGGAAATGTCGGAATCACTGCCTGTCAATGTGATCCCATCTTCTTTTGCTTCGATTTTCATTCCCGTCAAGATCGGAATAGCCGTTCTGGATGAGATTGCTTTGACAACATCCTGAATACTTGCTAAGAGCCGATCACGTTGTATGACAAATTTCATGATAATTGCGTTCCTCCTATGGGGGGTTCTTCTTATTAATTATTATTTATAAAAATACAGTAGCAGTAATAGGGCCTGTGATTATGTGGATAAGTATGAAAAAGCCCTGGAATACCAACAAAAATACCCTGTGGATAAAATGTGAATAAAAAAAGCGTTTATGCACGGTTATCCACAGGGTCCAAGCATCAGAAAGATTTAAGCCTTTCTTTTATCTCATCGATTTCACGCTGCAGTTCTTCATCCTCACTCAATAGTTTGGAGATTTTCTCATGCGCGTGGATCACGGTTGTATGGTCCCGGCCGCCGAATTCTTCTCCGATTTTCGGTAACGAAAAATCAGTCAGCTCCCTTGAGAGGAACATGGCTATCTGGCGAGGGAAAGCAATTGCCTTCGTCCGTTTTTTCGCACTGAATTCTTCCAAGCGGACATTGTAGCGCTCGCCGACTTGCTCCTGGATCGCATGGATCGTGATGACCTTCGGCTTCGAGCTGGGAATGATGTTTTTGAGTGCATCTGCTGCCAGGGAAGCATCAATATCCGAGTTGATAAGGGATGAATAAGCAACAACACGTATAAGGGCACCTTCCAGCTCCCGGATATTGGTATCTATTTGATTGGCAATGTACAGCATGACCTCGTTCGGTATATCCAAGCCCTCCGCCTTCGCTTTTTTACGAAGGATGGCAATGCGTGTCTCCAGATCCGGAGGAGTGATATCGGTGATCAATCCCCATTCAAAACGGGATCGCAGCCGATCTTCCAATGTCGGGATTTCCTTTGGCGGGCGGTCACTGGATATGATGATCTGCTTATTTTCTTCATGCAGGGCATTGAATGTATGGAAGAATTCCTCCTGCGTTTGTTCTTTTCCGGCCAGGAATTGAATATCATCTATGAGCAGGACGTCGATATTGCGGTATTTCGCCCGAAATTCCGCTGTTTTGTTATCCCTGATTGCATTGATGAATTCATTAGTGAACTTTTCAGAGGATAAGTAAACGACCTTTGCGCTTGGATTATGATCCAATACATAATGTCCGATTCCGTGCATCAAGTGGGTTTTGCCAAGACCGACGCCACCATAGATGAATAACGGGTTATATGCTTTGGCAGGTGCTTCGGCAACAGCCAGGGAAGCAGCATGCGCAAATCGGTTACCCGAGCCGATCACGAAAGTATCGAATGTATATTTGCTATTCAGCATGCTTTTTGGTGATTCTGTCAGGGTGTCACTTGCCGCTGATTTCTGAGGCATCGGCTGGCGGATGATTTCCTCCTCCTGCTGAAATTCCGGAATGATGAATTTTGTCTGCAGGCGATTGCCGGTCACTTCGTAAAGTGTATCCCCGATCAGCGAGGAGTAGCTGCTTTCCAGCCAATCCCTGGCGAACTCGTTGGGAGCTTTGATCACTAATGTATCTTCTTCCAGTGCATAGGCCTGGGTATTTTTCAGCCATGTATCGAAGCTGGGCTTGCTTATCCGCTTCTCGATTGCTTGTAAGGTTTTTTTCCATAAATCTTGAATATTGTCCAACAGGCATCCCCCTTTCTGAGAAAAAATGAAAGAAGCAGTCACTTTCGATTAAGGAACTGCATCATGATAGGTAGTAAAAGGCCTTTTCAAGACATGCAAACAGAATTTTACGCATGCAAAAAGGCCGTGCACATAATTATATGGATGTGGATAAAAAATCCGCAGAATAGCGGTGTTGGAACGACTTTTTCAGTTGCTCACATATCTGTTGATAACTGCATCTACAAGCCTGTGAATAGATGTCCACAGTTTATCCACAATCTGTGGATAATGGATTTCCCCAATCGGTTTATCCAATCATTAAAACACAGATATGATAACAGAATAATCCTTGTCTTGCAATGCTTAATCGACACTTATCCACAAATGCCGGCGATTGTAGACAAAAAGTATCCACAGCATGCGATTATGTGTGTAAGCTGTCGAAAACTTGTGTGGAAAAAGTTATGCACAGGGTTACTAGATTAACATGGCTTGTGGATAAAAGGAAGACGGGATACAGCAAAAATGATAGGTTGACATGTCCGCTTACTTTTACGTATAATGTTCAAGACTGTCTATGACCTTTCGCTATATTTTTTTATATATCCTCGAGGGAGGTGTTTTATATATGAAACGTACATTCCAACCTAATAACCGTAAAAGAAAAAAAGTACACGGCTTCCGTGAGCGTATGAGCACAAAAAACGGACGTAAAGTTCTAGCTCGTCGTCGTCGTAAAGGAAGAAAAGTATTGTCTGCATAAGGCCACTTACGTATGTAGTGGTCTTTTTGACTTTATATACTGATCAGTGGAACAGACGCAGCTTGCTAGCTGTGCTTTTACAAAGAGTGGAGAAGGAGAATAAACTACAAGCTTAAATGCCGCGTTTATTCTCCTTCTTTCAAATTGAACACTATTTGATGAACATTATTTCAAATAGGCATGCTTGAGGGGACCCTCCATGAAGAAAGAATATCGAATCAAAAAGAATGAAGCATTTCAGGAAGTGTTCCAGAAGGGGAGCTCTTTTGCGAACCGCCAGCTCGTTCTATATTATAAGAGGCAGGAAACAGCGGATACGCATTTTCGCATCGGCCTGTCTGTCAGCAAGAAACTTGGAAACGCTGTTATGCGGAATAAGATAAAGCGCTATTTGAGACAAGCCTTTCATGAACTGGATGAGCAAGTTGTACAAGGATATGATTTTATCGTCATTGCCAGGCAGCCAGCGAAGGATATGACTTATCAGGAACTGAAAAAAAGTTTGATCCACGTGCTTTGGAAATCACATCTGCTGAAACAGCCAAATAGAAAACAAAAAGAGAAGCAATAGGGAAAGTCTTATGCAAGGAAGTTAAGGAGGAAACATGGTGCGTAAAAAAGGTTTATTAGTATTGGCACTCGTGCTGCTCGTCGCTGCCTTGGCAGGCTGTGCACCGAGCACCGATCCAATCACTTCTGAAAGTACCGGGTTTTGGAATCAATACTTCATCTACCCGCTATCTTGGCTGATCACTTATTTTGCTAACTTGACGGGAGAAAACTTCGGTCTTGGGATCATCATCGTTACTGTGATCATCCGTTTGATTTTGCTGCCATTGAACATCAAGCAGCTGAAAAGCTCGAAAGCGATGCAGGAAATTCAGCCAGAACTAAAAGCGTTGCAGCAAAAATACAGCTCCAAAGATGCGAACACGCAGCAAAAGCTGCAGCAGGAAACAATGCAGCTCTTCCAGCGTCACGGTGTGAACCCGCTGGCAGGATGTCTGCCGATCATCGTGCAGATGCCGATCTTGCTTGCCTTCTATCAGGCAATCAGCCGGACGGAAGCCATCAAGGAGCATAACTTCCTCTGGGTACAGCTTGGAAACCCGGATCCATATTTCATCCTGCCGCTCATTGCAGGTTTGGCAACATTCCTGCAGCAGAAATTAATGATGGCAGGTAACTCAGCAATGGGAGCAAATCCGCAAATGACGATGATGCTTTACATCATGCCAGTCATGATCACTGTATTTGCATTATTCCTCCCATCTGCTTTGGCTTTGTACTGGGTAGTAGGTAACGTCTTCATGGTGGCGCAGACATTGCTCATCAATAAGCCGATGATGGCGAAGAACAAAGCTCAGGCAGACAGCAAGAAATAATGAAGCAGCTGACTGCTCGCGGTAAAACCGTAGAAGATGCAATTCAATCGGCATTACAGCAGTTGCGCGTTTCGAAAGAGGAAGTCGAAGTGGCTGTCATCGATGAAGGAAGCAAAGGTTTCCTCAATTTGTTCGGTGCCAAACCGGCAGTTGTCAGGGTGGCAGTAAAGCAGACAGACTATGTACAAGCAGCAAAAGAATATTTGGAAAGTATCATCCGTCATTTGCATCCCGATGCAGAGGCAGAGATCACTTCCGTTAAGAAAAAGCATGTGATGTTCGCGATCAGTGGTAATGATCTCGGCATATTGATCGGAAAAAGGGGACAGACGCTGAATGCGCTGGAAGTGCTGGTCGAACAATTCCTGCATCAGCAAAAAGCATATCATTTCACCGTTACCGTCGATGCGGAAGGATATCGGACAAGAAGACGGGAAACGCTTGAAACGCTGGCTGTCCAAGCAGCCAATAAGGCTTTGGCGCTGCGAAAAGCGGTGCCTCTTGATCCAATGCCGGCCAGTGAACGGAAGATCATCCATGCAGCAATTCAGAAACAAAAAGGTGTCGAAACGGATTCGAAAGGGAAGGAACCGAATCGCTATATCGTCATCCAACCAGCAAAAGAAAAGTCTTGGCAATGATGCCAAGGCTTTTTTTGCTTCTATTCACATGTGGATAACCGACCTCCGACGGGAGAAGGTATTTTTTCGTGTGGATATCTTTCTTTTTGCTGGTCACCGTGCTATTCTTATAAGTTAGTGAGTAAAAACTTAATCATGGCGATATGCTGTGGATAAATAGATAGATAAGAAAAGACAGAAAGAGGTGAAGCAGATGCAGAATGATACAATAGCGGCGATATCGACTCCTGTCGGGGAAGGTGCAATTGCCATTGTACGGCTGAGTGGGGCAGAGGCAGTTGCGATTGCTGCCAAGCTATTCGATGGCAAGAAGCTGACCGATGTGCCGAGTCACACGATTCATTACGGAAAGCTGATTGACCCGGCAACTGGAGAAGTTGCAGAAGAAGTGATGGTATCGGTCATGAAGGCGCCGAAAACATTCACACGGGAAGATGTAGTCGAAATAAACTGTCATGGTGGGCTTGTTTCTGTCAACCGTGTACTGGAGCTCGCGCTGCAGGAAGGGGCCCGGCTGGCGGAGCCTGGTGAATTCACCAAAAGGGCATTCCTGAATGGGCGGATTGATTTATCCCAGGCAGAGGCTGTCATGGACCTTATTCGTGCAAAAACAGATCGGGCGATGAATGTTGCCCTTAAACAGATGGATGGAAGACTATCCCGCCTGATTCAAAAGCTGCGCCAGGAGTTATTGGAAACGGTAGCGCATGTTGAGGTGAATATCGATTATCCGGAGTATGATGATGTGGAAGAGATGTCACACAACATGATGATCGAAAAAACGCAATATGTTTATGAAGAGATAGAGAATCTGCTCGAAATGGCCAAGCAGGGGAAGATACTGCGGGAAGGGTTGGCAACAGCGATCATCGGCCGCCCGAATGTCGGAAAATCTTCCTTGATGAATGCCCTTGTGCATGAGAATAAGGCAATTGTCACAGAAATAGCAGGTACCACACGAGATGTCATCGAAGAATATGTCAATGTGCGCGGAGTGCCTTTGAAGCTGGTCGATACAGCTGGAATTCGTGAAACAGAGGATATCGTGGAGCGAATCGGTGTAGACCGTTCCCGTCAGGTTTTGAAGCAAAGTGATCTCATTTTGCTTGTGCTGAACTATGGAGAAGCATTATCCGATGAGGACCGGCAATTATTTGAAGCTGTTGCTGGGCTTGATGTCATCGTCATCGTCAACAAAACGGATCTGCCCCGGCAGATTGATTTGGAAGAAGTCCGTCAGCTGGCAGGCGATAGACCGGTGATCACGACAGCACTGATTGAAGAAAAAGGAATCGACGAATTGGAGCTTGCCATCAAAGATACTTTCTTTGCAGGGGAAATCGATGGAGGCGACTTAAGTTATATATCGAATGTAAGGCATATCCAGCTGTTGAAGCAGGCATTATCTTCGCTTAAGGAAGCGATGAATGGCATCGAAATGCAAATGCCGATGGATATCGTCCAAATAGATGTCACAAGAACATGGGAATTGCTCGGTGAAATCATCGGGGATACCGTGCATGATAGTTTGATCGATCAACTGTTTTCACAGTTTTGCTTAGGAAAATAAAAAAGGAGAGAATGAACATGACATACGATGCTGGGCATTATGATGTCATTGTCATAGGCGCAGGACATGCCGGCTGTGAAGCGGGTGTGGCGGCTGCGAAAATGGGTGCCAATACATTGATGCTATCCATGAACCTTGACATGACAGGATTCATGCCATGTAATCCATCCGTCGGCGGCCCTGCAAAAGGTGTAGTGGTGCGCGAAATCGATGCACTCGGCGGTGTGATGGGTAAAGTGATCGATAAAACATATATCCAAATGCGCATGCTCAACACAGGTAAGGGTCCTGCAGTTCGTGCATTGCGAGCACAAGCGGATAAGCCGCTATATATCACTGAAATGAAAAAAACCTTGGAAAGCCAGGAAAACCTGACATTGCGTCAAGGTATGGTCGAACGTCTTATCATCGAGGATGGCGTCTGCAAAGGTGTCATCACGGAAACGAAAGCGGCATACTACGCCAAGACTGTTGTCATCACAACAGGGACGTTCATGCGCGGACGCGTCATCATCGGGGATATTTCCTATGAGAGCGGTCCGAACAATCAGCGTGCATCTGTTACGTTGTCGGAGCACCTCGAAGAACTAGGTTTGGAAATGGTTCGTTTCAAAACTGGCACACCGCCGCGTGTTAACAGCCGTTCCATCGACTATTCCAAAACGGAGATTCAGCCGGGTGATGAAGAACCGCTTGCATTCTCTTATGAAACAACGGAATTCATCACGGATCAGATCCCTTGCTGGCTGACATACACGAATGAATTCACACACAATATCATCAATGAAAATCTAGGTCTGTCCGCCATGTATTCTGGTATGATCAAAGGAACAGGACCACGCTACTGCCCATCCATCGAGGATAAAGTAGTCCGTTTCAACGATAAACCGCGCCACCAGATTTTCTTGGAGCCGGAAGGTCGGAATACGGAGGAAGTGTATGTCCAAGGATTGTCCACTTCCTTGCCGGAATATGTCCAAAAAGAAATGCTGCAAACAATCCCTGGTTTGGAAAACGCGGAAATCATGCGTGCCGGCTATGCAATCGAGTATGATGCAATGGTTCCGACACAGCTCTGGCCGACTTTGGAAACGAAAAAAATCCCAGGTCTTTTCACAGCTGGCCAAATTAATGGAACCTCCGGCTATGAAGAAGCATCCGGCCAAGGAATCATGGCTGGCATCAACGCCGCAGCCAAAGCACTTGGCAAAGATCCGGTCATCCTGGACCGCTCCCAAGCTTATATCGGTGTCATGATCGATGATTTGGTGACAAAAGGAACAAACGAACCTTATCGTCTGTTGACATCACGTGCGGAATACCGCTTGCTTCTTCGTCATGATAATGCGGATATGCGTCTGACCGAGCTTGGTCATCAAATAGGGATGATAAGTGACGAACGCTACGCACGTTTCCAGGAGAAAAAACGCCTGATTGAAGAAGAACGGAAACGCTTGGAAGGAATCATCATCAAAACAGAACCGCATGTACTGAAGCTGATGGACGAAGTGGGATCCGTGATGAAAGAAGCACAGCGAGCATCCGACCTATTGAAACGTCCTGAGGTCAAATACAGCTTGATCGAAAAAATCGTTCCTGCAGATAAAGATCTGCCAGCAGATGTAAAAGAACAAGTTGAAATCCAGACGAAGTATGAAGGCTATATCACGAAATCCATGCAGCAAGTAGAGCGCATGAAACGCATGGAAGATAAGAAGATACCTGATACGATCAATTATGATGATGTCAGCGGTCTGGCAACAGAGGCCCGTGAGAAATTGAAGAAAGTTCGCCCGCTATCGGTGGGTCAGGCTTCCCGGATTTCCGGTGTGAATCCTGCTGATGTTTCCATCCTGCTCGTATATATCGAACAAGGCGGACATGTAAAAGCAGCGAACCAATAATCTGTCGAAAAGAGGTACAGAATGAACCAAGCAGATTTTCTACAACAATTGGATCAGCAAGGTATCACGTTATCCGAACAGCAGCAAAAACAACTGGAGGATTACTTTCATCTTTTGGTCGAATGGAATGAAAAGATGAATCTGACAGCTATCACAGAAAAAGAAGAAGTGTACTTAAAGCACTTCTACGACTCGATTTCCGCTGCATTCTTCTACGATTTCAAAGGAAATGAAAGTATCTGTGATGTCGGAGCGGGAGCGGGATTTCCATCCATCCCGCTAAAGATCGTCTTTCCGGAACTGAAGGTGACGATTGTCGACTCGCTCAAGAAGCGGATTACATTCCTTAATGAGCTTGCATCGAAGCTTGGCTTGTCCAATGTCGCTTTTTATCATGACCGGGCAGAGAATTTCGGGAAGAATGACACTTTCCGGGAATCATTCGATTTGGTCACGGCAAGAGCAGTTGCACGGATGTCCGTATTGTCGGAGCTTTGTCTGCCGCTTTGCCGTGTGAAGGGTCATTTTATCGCCATGAAAGGGCCAAGCCTGGAAACGGAATTGCGTGAAGCGGAACCGGCAATGGAGCTGCTGGGGGGCGAATTGGTGGAGAGTCATACATTCGATCTGCCGGAAGAAGGCGGAGAACGAAATATCGCCATCATTGCCAAACGTCGCAAGACACCTAAGAAGTATCCTCGTAAAGCAGGGGTTCCCAACCGTGAACCAATTGTTTAAATACAAGAAAATTAGTGGATGAAGTGCCACACAAGCTTACCATTCTCACCCAATCTATGATAAAATAGTAGATAAGGAACTGGCTCGGCTTATGTTAAGCGCAGCAGCTTCTACAGTAGAACTGCTGCGCCTTTTTATACATGTTTCACGTGAAACATTTACTATTCCTTATGTACCTGCTTGTTAGATTAGGATTGTAAAAAAGGTGGTGTCTGAGGATGTTACACCCTTTCAGCCGCATTTTTGGGCTAGGTGATAAATCGGATTCAGCAGAAACGGAAAACGATGCACATCAGGACGAAGTAGTAAACCTTCGGGTTCAGGATATTGTCCCGAACCAATACCAGCCAAGAACCGTTTTCCAGGAGGAAAAAATCAAAGAACTGGCTCAGACGATCCGTACGCATGGCATCATCCAGCCAATTGTTGTCCGGAAAAATGCTGAGGGCAGCTATGAATTGATTGCAGGTGAACGCCGCTGGCGAGCAGTCCAGTCTTTGGAATGGGAAACTGTGCCTGCCATCATTCGTGACATGTCGGATACAGAGACAGCTTCTGTAGCATTGATAGAAAACTTGCAGCGGGAAGAGCTGACAGTCATCGAGGAAGCACTTGCATATGAGCGTTTGCTCGAGCTGCACTCCTTGACCCAGGAAGCATTGGCGCAGCGTCTCGGCAAAAGTCAATCCACTATTGCCAATAAGATGCGATTATTAAAGCTGCCAGAATCCGTACAGCAGGCTTTACTGGAAAAGAAAATTACCGAGCGGCATGCTCGTGCGCTTATTGTGTTGAAAGACGCAGAAAAGCAAGAGTTGATTTTGCAGGAAATCATCGACAAGGAATTGAATGTAAAAGAAACAGAGGCACGCATCGCCCGTATCAGGAATGCTCAACCGAAAAAGAAACGTCCTAAGCTAAAGGGTGTCAATAAGGATATGCGCATTGCCATGAATACGATTCGCCAATCGCTTTCCATGGTCTCCGACACAGGCATCAACTTAGAAACAGAAGAAGAAGACCTGGATGATTATTATCAAATTACAATTAAAATACCGAAAAAGTCATGAATAATCTCCCATGGGATCCCCATCTTTCAATAAGATGGGTTTTTATATAGGAAAAGGGAGCTAACTTTTCAAAATCTTGAATTTATCCGTCGGTCTCTATGAAAAAATGATAGAATAAATGTATTGAGTTTGAGGTAGGTGACACCATGGGCAAAGTAATCGCAATCGCAAATCAAAAGGGCGGTGTAGGAAAAACAACCTCCAGCGTCAATTTGAGTGCTTGCCTGGCTTTTTTAGGAAATAAAGTATTGCTTGTAGACATTGACCCGCAAGGAAATGCTACAAGCGGTGTTGGTGTGAACAAAGCAGATGTCGAGAATTGTGTATACAACGTTCTAGTTGAGGATATGGAGGCTGAAAAAGTCCTAGTGTCAACTGCTGTTGATAATCTGGACGTCATCCCGGCGACCATTCAGCTTGCTGGAGCCGAGATCGAGCTGGTACCGACGATCTCAAGGGAAGTCCGGCTGAAAAAGGCGATTGATAGTGTGAAAGATGATTATGATTATGTCATCATCGATTGTCCGCCTTCTTTGGGACTGCTGACTTTGAATTCACTGACAGCAGCAGATTCTGTCCTCATCCCTGTCCAATGCGAATATTATGCATTAGAAGGGCTGAGTCAGCTATTGAATACCATTCGTCTTGTCCAGAAGCATTTGAACAAGCATTTGATGATTGAAGGCGTATTGCTGACGATGCTGGATGCTCGTACCAATCTAGGTATCCAAGTCATTGAAGAAGTGAAGAAATATTTCCAGGATAAAGTGTATCAGTCAATCATTCCGAGAAATGTGCGGCTGGGCGAAGCACCAAGTTATGGTCAGCCGATCATTATTTATGATCCGAAGTCGCGTGGAGCAGATGTTTATTTAGACTTAGCAAAGGAAGTGATGGCGCATGGCCAAAGGGTTGGGGAAAGGTCTTAATGCTTTCTTTCCGGAATTGGAAATGAAGGAAGAAGATCAGATTCAGGAAATTGCAATCAATGAATGCCGCGCGAACCCATATCAACCGCGTAAAGTCTTCTCTGCTGATGCCATTGAGGAATTGAAGCAATCCATTCAGGAATACGGCATCCTGCAGCCACTTATTGTCCGTAAAAGCATCAAAGGTTATGAAATAGTAGCAGGGGAAAGAAGATACCGTGCTGCAAAGGCTGCAGGTATGAAAAAAGTGCCCGTAATCGTCAAAACACTCGATGATGAAAAGATGATGGAACTTGCTTTGTTGGAAAACCTGCAAAGGGAAGATCTCACGCCGATCGAAGAAGCGCAAGCTTATTCCAATTTGATGAAAGAATTGGATATCACGCAAGATATCTTAGCAAGGCGATTAGGAAAAAGCCGGTCACATATAGCGAATCTCATTCGTTTATTGACACTTCCGCCTGAAATAAGTGATCTTATCAATCAAGGCAAGCTTTCGATGGGGCATGGGCGTGCCCTGTTAGGTCTGAAGGATAAAAAGAAATTGCAGCCGCTGGTTGAAAAAATACAAAATGAATCACTGAATGTCCGGCAGGTGGAACAGCTCATTATGAAGCTGAACAAAAATCTGCCTGAGCCCGAAAAGAAGAAACCCGTAAAGGATATATTTCTTGCCCAGACTGAGTCACAGCTGCGGAACCAATTAGGGACAGATGTAACAATTCATCGCGGCAAACGAAAAGGGAAGATTGAAATCCGATTCTTCTCTGATGAAGATTTAGAACGCATCTTAAATGTATTAAATAAATAAAAGCCAATAGGAGCGCACGCTTCTTTTGGCTTTTTTTGTTTGTTTCACGTGAAACATATCAATTTTCGGCGGCTGTTGTGTCGGAAGATAAAAGTGGTGCTTGTTTACGATCGATAGCAAGTAAAAGTGCACTGATTTTATATGCAAGCTGCATGACAAGATGCAAGCGTGTATTTTGCAGTACAAAATACTCCATATCCCCGCTGGCATTAACGATACCGGTTATTTGAGCATCCCCAACGGCAGGAAGGTCCTTTTTCAATGCCGCCCCCGGTCTCAGAGGTGTAGGAGAAACAATGATGGAACCTATGGAAGTCGTCCTTCCCAGGCAAGCGTCAATCGCGATCATAAAAGCATTTGGATGCTTTTCCGTAATCATTTGCATACGTTCCACCAGATTGACGGCATGGACAGGCGATTCCAGTGTTCCATATACTTGGAGCCTATTCAATGGCTTTTCTGTCAGGAATGACCCAATGATCGGTCCTAATGCATCTCCAGTCGAACGATCCGTGCCGATGCAAAGAACAACAATATCTTGGTCGTCAGGAATCCATGAGCTGATTGTTTCATAAGCTTTACTTATAAGAAGGGGGTCTTGGTAGTCACAGCGGAACTCCTTTTTTTTCGTAAATATTCTCTTCAGGCTCATAGCTTATCCTCCATACACATATTGGTAATAGTATATAGCTTTTCTACTTTTTCTATACGTGTTCATATGAAATTGGAGGGACTGTGATGTGGGCTGCTGGGATGAAATGGATGTTTTTGATATTGGCGACATTGATTGGAGCCGGATATGCGTCAGGAAGGGAGATCTGGCAATTTTTCGGCTATGAAAGTGGACTGGCTATCGTTATTTTCACCGTATTATTTTCAATATGCTGCTATGTCATCCTGCATATCAGCTTCACTGAGAAGAGCACCCATTACTTTCCAGTATTGGAGCGGCTGGTGGGCAGAAGATTGGCTGCCCTCTATGATGTACTGATCGTTTTCTATTTGTTTACAGTGACAGTCGTCATGATTGCTGCTGGAGGTGCTACAGGTACGATGTATCATATTCCGAACTGGCTTGGCATCCTCTTCATTTCGCTTATGATCATTCTGATCTTCGTATCGAATGTTGAAGGCGTTGTTTCCATGAATAGCTATATCCTGCCTATTTTAGTCGGCGGTCTCGTCATCGTGCTTTTAGTCTATACGAAACATGAACAGATCGATTTGCTTGGTGATTGGCGTGAACAAGCAAATTGGCGGGCAGCATTTCCATTTACGGCGCTGAATATCCTTCCTGTCGTTGCCGTCATAGGAGCAATCGGTAAACAAATGAAAGTGAAGGGGGAATTATGGATTGCAAGCATCGGCAGCGGGCTCATCATTGGTGCTCTTACATATTTGTACAATAATGACCTGATGCATATAAGTCATGCAATCCCAAATTATGATATACCGCTATTCTATATCTTGAAGAATTATCCCTCTTTCGTTTTGATCGGAATCAGTATCGTGTTATGGCTCGCCATCTATACATCAGCTGTTTCGGGAGTACTTGGCATCGTCTCGAGATTCCAAACAAAGTGGAGGGGACCGCTCTGGCTGCAAGCTGCTGTTCTTATCATAATGATGCTGCCACTGACTCAGCTCGGCTTTACAGACTTGATAGCTTTGATGTACCCGCTTTTTGGGTTTGCTAATCTTTATATTCTTTCGGCAATCCTCGTATATCCCTTACTAAAACGTACAAAATGAAATAGATATTTGATAATATATAAAGAAAACAAATGGACGAGGAGATACACACATCATGAATGTAGAGGAGCAATGGACCAGTATTTTCGATTATTTGACGAGTGCCGAGCTCTGGACCAGCATTGGTTTTGTAGTATTGAAGATAGTTATGATCATTATATTGTCCATGGTGGTCGTACGTGTGGCCAATAATATTGTGGAGAGGACTTTCAATAATTCTTTGAGGGAAAAGGCTAATCTCAAGTCGCCGATAGTCTCGGAACGTCGAGAGAAAACATTAAAAAAATTGATTCAAAATGTAATCACCTATGTTGTGTACTTCACTGCTGTAGTGATGGTGTTGTCACAGCTTGGCTTAAATATAGGAGCGTTGATAGCAAGTGCAGGAGTCGCCGGCTTGGCTATCGGTTTCGGTGCACAAAGCTTGGTGAAGGATGTAATCAGCGGTTTCTTCATCATTTTTGAGAATCAATTTTCCGTAGGCGATAATATTCAGACAGCCGGAATCAGGGGAGACGTTGAAGAAATTGGCTTGCGTACATGTAAGATACGAAACTGGACAGGCGAATTGCACATCATACCGAATGGTAATATTACGCAAGTCACCAATTTCTCTGTGCATAACAGTTTAGGGGTATTGGATATCAACGTTCCATATGAGGCTGATTTGCAACTGGCTGAAGAAGTCATCATGCAGGTATTATTGGAGCTGCCGGCCGAATACCCGGAAATTCAATCAACACCGCAGTTGTTAGGAGTGGAGACTTTATCTACTTCGCATATCGTCCTGCGCGCCATCATTGAGACGTTACCGATGGAACATTTTGGTGTGGCCCGGGAAGCAAGAAACCGGATCAAAACAAAATTACTGGAACGAAATATCAGTATTCCAGCTCCTAGACTGGTCATGTATAATAAACAAGAAGCAGAAGAACTCATGAAGGAAAATGCCATAAGGGGGAGTGCTCGTGAATGACAAAGTCTATCAGCTGAATGATGTGGTGCAAATGAAAAAGGCCCATCCATGCGGCGAAAATCGCTGGAAAATCATCCGATTGGGAATGGATATCCGGATTAAATGTGAAGGCTGCGGTCATAGCGTGCTCATTCCTCGGAAAAAATTCGAGACAAAGATGAAAAAAGTTTTGGAGCACGCAGAAGAACCGACAAATTAATATGACTTGTTTCACGTGAAACATAGAAGCCTGGCTGATGTTGTCATCGGACAGGCTTTTTTATTCTGTAAAATCGTTTTACTGCAATCAATAAGTATATAAATGACTAAAATCCTTACATATTTTTGCTGTTTCATACAGAATAGTGTACTCTAGAAGTACGTATGTTTACTTGGACAAAGTAAGGGAAAACTGGCATGCTAAGCGTAAGTCAGTTACCGGTGCTGCCCCATCTTCCCTGTCCCTGGGCGGAGTGTTCAGTAAGCAGATCTATATTGGTTCGCTGTGTTCGATGAAAAGCGGCCAGGACACTTAAGGAGTGGAAGATTACATGGCTTTAACAGCAGGTATTGTCGGATTACCGAACGTCGGTAAATCCACATTGTTCAATGCGATCACACAAGCGGGGGCGGAATCTGCCAACTATCCGTTCTGTACGATCGATCCAAATGTCGGCATTGTAGAAGTCCCGGATTCACGTTTAAATAAATTGACTGAACTGGTCAAACCGAAGAAAACCATCCCAACTGCATTCGAATTCACTGATATCGCTGGTATTGTGAAAGGTGCGAGCAAGGGAGAAGGACTTGGCAACCAGTTCCTATCCCACATCCGTCAAGTAGACGCAATCGTTCACGTCGTTCGCTGCTTTGATGATGAAAATATCACGCATGTATCCGGTAAAGTCGATCCAATCGATGATATCGAGACAATCAATCTGGAATTGATCTTTGCAGACCTTGATTCTGTCAATAAACGCCTGCAGCGTGTAGAGAAGCTTGCCCGTCAAAAAGACAAAGAAGCTGTTGCAGAACAAGAAGTCCTATCCAAGATCAAAGAAGCACTAGAGAATGAACAGCCTGCCCGTGCGCTGGAATTCACGGATGAACAGCAAAAGATCGTAAAAGGCTTGCATCTTTTGACAAGCAAACCGGTTTTGTACGCTGCTAACGTGAGTGAAGAAGAAGTTGCAGATCCGTCCGCTAATGAAAATCTTGCCAAGGTACAGGAGTTTGCGGCAAATGAAGGCGCACAGGTAATCGTTGTTTGTGCGAAGATCGAGTCGGAAATTGCTGAGCTTGAAGGCGAGGAAAAGGAAATGTTCCTCGAAGAGTTAGGCATTCCAGAGTCAGGTTTGGATCAGCTGATCAAGGCTTCTTACAGCCTGCTTGGCTTGGCGACTTATTTCACGGCCGGGGAACAGGAAGTGCGGGCTTGGACCTTCAAGAAAGGTATCAAAGCGCCTCAGGCTGCAGGTATCATTCATACTGATTTTGAAAAAGGGTTCATCCGGGCAGAAACCGTTTCTTATGAGGACCTGGTTGATGCTGGTTCCATGGCTGTCGCAAAAGAGCGCGGGAAGGTTCGCTTGGAAGGTAAAGAGTATTTGGTGCAAGACGGAGATGTCATGCATTTCCGTTTCAACGTGTAAGGTCGGATCCTCATCACATAAATATGTGGAATAAGCTTGCTTAACGGCAGATAATTTGCTATAATTCTTCATTGTGAGTAATTACGTTTTTTAAAGATTACTCCTTGCTCTTATGAGAGATAAGAGCCGTTAAGTCCAAAAGGAGGTGCAAACGGATGAGAGATTACGAAATCATGTACATCGTCCGCCCAGATATCGAGGAAGAAGCTAAAACTGCTCTAGTTGAGCGTTTCAACGGAATCCTGACTGATAATGGTGCGGAAATCGAGAAAGTTGACGAGAAAGGCAAAAAACGCCTTGCTTACGAAATCAACGACTATCGTGATGGCTACTACTACGTCATTAATCTTAAAGGCACTGAAGCCGCTATTAATGAATTCGACCGTCAGGCGAAATTCTCTGATGATATCATTCGTCAGATCGCGATTCGTCTAGACGAGAAATAAGGAGGGGTTCTGATGTTAAATCGTGTCGTACTTGTCGGCAGATTAACCAAGGATCCGGACCTGCGTTACACACCAAATGGAGTGGCAGTTGCCAACTTTACCTTAGCAGTAAACCGTCCTTTCTCTAATCAGTCAGGCGAACGTGAGGCAGATTTCATCAACTGTGTTGTATGGAGGCGTCCAGCTGAGAATCTGGCGAACTTCATGAGCAAAGGAAGTCTGGTTGGCGTCGATGGCCGTGTCCAAACGAGAAGCTTTGATAATCAAGAGGGCAACCGTGTATTTGTAACGGAAATCGTTGCAGACAGCGTACAATTCCTCGAGTCCAAAGGCAGTTCTCAAGGAGGCGGACAAGGTTCTTCTGGATACCAAAATCAGAACTCGAACTTCAACAATAATAACAATAACTTCAATAGCAATAACAACTTTAACCGGAATAACGACCAAGATCCTTTCCGTGATAAAGGGGAACCGATCGATATTTCCGATGATGATTTACCATTCTAATTTAAGGGAGGCAATCTGACATGGCAGCACGTCGCGGTCGCGCTAAGCGCAGAAAAGTATGCTATTTCACAGCAAATGGCATCACTTACATCGATTACAAAGACGTTGATTTGCTAAGACGTTTCATCTCCGAGCGTGGAAAAATTCTTCCTCGCCGTGTGACTGGAACTTCTGCAAAATACCAGCGTAAATTGACAATCGCAATTAAACGAGCTCGTCAAATGGCTCTATTGCCATACGTGAGCGAGTAATGCATAAAAGCATCGTCCATTTGGATGATGCTTTTTTATATATCTTAATAGTTTTTCCTCATATAGAAAGTCCCTGGAACAGGGGCTTTTTTTATTGGATAGTTTTCGGAATTTAATTAATTTGATGATATGCCAGGTTGATAAACAAGATGCTTGAATCTAGATGCATAACTTCTATAATGGAAAAAGTTGATTTTTAATCTGACCGAAGAAAGGAGCATCCATATGGCTGTTGCTACACAAACAATCGATAAACATGTGCAAGTGGAAAATCGTATTCCGCTGATTATTGTCTTGATGGTGGGGAATTTCATTGCGCTGATAAATGAGACCGTCATGAATGTCGCTTTGCCGAATATAGAAGAGACCTTGGGAATCAAAACGACAACTGCGCATTGGCTTTCTACAGGATATATGCTGACAATCGGTATACTCATTCCGATCAGTGCGTACTTGATGCAGCGTTTTACGACGAGGCAGCTGCTGCTTACTGCACTATCGTTTTTCTTTATCGGGACACTGGTTGCCGGTGTTGCTCCTGACTTTGCTGTTTTGCTGCTTGGACGTGTGATTCAGGCTTCTGGTTCAGGGATCATCATCCCGCTGGTGACGACAGTGATCATTACGATCACACCGCTGGCCAAACGTGGTTCGATGCTCGGTCTTCTGATGGTCGTCATTTTGTTTGCGCCAGCGATAGGTCCGGTATTTTCCGGTCTTGTGGTGGAGCAGGCTTCCTGGCGGTATGTGTTTATCAGTGTACTGCCCCTGACGCTTGCCTTGCTTGGTTTTGCTGCTTATTATGTGCGTAATGTATTGGAGACGAAACGTACGAAAATCGATATATTGTCTGTCGTTTTGTCGGTAATCGGTTTCGGTTCGGTCGTGGTCGGCTTCAGCGGTGCCGGAGCGCAAGGATGGACCAGTCCGCTCGTACTGGGTGCCTTATTGATTGGCTTTGCTGCCATTGCGTACTTTGCTTATCGTCAATTTAACTTGGAGATGCCGATGCTTGATTTGCGGCCATATAGAAATAAGAACTTCCTGATGGCGATCCTGGTCACGATCACTGTCATGATGTGCTTTTTCGCCGCTATGATTCTATTGCCTGTGTTCATGCAGGATGCTTTGGGGATCAGTGCTTTTGATTCCGGCATTGTCCTGTTCCCGGGCGGTATCATGATTGCTGTGATGGCACTGTTTACAGGCCGGCTTTCTGATCGATTCGGACCTAAGCCCTTTGCTGTGACCGGAACAGTCCTCTTAGTGGGGATGATTGCATTGATGGCGACTATATCGACTGATACGTCCATGCTGCAGTTTACTTTGCTATATGTCGGCTTTACCTTTGCGATCGGGTTGATTTTGACTCCGATGACGACATTAGGCCTCAATCAGCTGTCAGAGGAGCTCTATTCCCACGGCAGTGCTTCCTTGAATGCTTTCAACCAAATCTCCGGGGCGATCGGTCCGGCGCTGTTCATCACCCTGATGAGCAGCGGGAGCCAAGCTGCAGCCGCCCAGGGTGCAGCTCATGCCATGACAGCTGGTGTACAGTTTGCTTTCACTATTGCGGGTGCTTTTGCCATAGCTGCTGTCGTTTTCGTCCTGCTCGTTAAACAATCCAAACCCATCCACCACTATCGATACGAATGAGAAATAGCGAGTTCCTAAGGGGGAGCTCGCTATTTTTGCAGCTGCTTTACGATTTTGGAAAGATCATCATGAATGACGACATCGAACAGCTCATCCATGACCGTTGGTTCCCGGTTGATCAAAATGGAGGGTTTGCCAAGTGAATTGGCATACTGGGGGAGTATGTTGAATGGACTCACGAGCAGGGAAGTGCCCAGTACAAGTATCAGTTCACTTTGCCGTATCGCCCTTTCTGATCGGTCATGTTCTGTGATCGGGTCGCCAAACAGGACTACATCGGGTTTAAGTATTTGCTCACATTCTTTACATACAGGGGTATCCGTTTCCAATAGGTAAGGTAAGTCATAGGACCTGCCGCAGTTTGGACAGGTGGCAGTATTCAAGGTTCCATGGTATTCGATGACATGCTCATTGCCGGCAAGTGTATGGAGGCCATCGACATTTTGGGTGATGACAGTGATTTGCTTGCCGTCCGTTTCCAGCTTTTTCAGATAACGATGTACATGGTTCGGACCGTAATCCTTAAGCAATTTCACGCGGAAGATATCCTTGTATTTCTGCCAGAAATCCACGGGATCCTTATAAAAGTAGTGGTTGGAAATATAATATTCCCTGCTTTGATCAGCGGTCCAAAGACCATCCGTTGAACGGAAATCGGGTATACCGCTGGCAGTGGATACGCCGGCACCAGTCAGGACTGCCACTGAAGAAGCTCCTGCTATCATCCTTGCTGCTGTTTCCAATTGCATAGAATATCCCTCCAGGTCATTTTCCATTTGGTCCAGTATAGCAAAAAAGCAAGGAACAAGCAGATTCTCGTAAAATCCGAACAATCCGATTTGCTAAAATTATTAGAAAATGTATTGACAATAGCTGTATGTCTGCTATGATAAATAAAAAATTGAACCAAATGATAACTATGTCGATGAAGATCATACCTTTGTTCGTGCTTATCCAAGAGAGCTAGTGGCTGGTGTAAACTAGTATAATCCGTCAAAGGGCAGCACTTCTGAATAGGCAGGCTGAATCCAGTAGGCTTGTCCGGTTTATGTCCGTTACGCATAGCTTCAATGAAGGCTGTCATGTCAGAACAGGCAGTGAAAAAAGGGTGGCACCGCGTGAGTGGATTCAAGCTTTTCGCCCCTTACTTAATAACAGGTAAGGGAGCGGAAGGCTTTTCTTATGGGCTTTTTTACCTGTTAAGATATCTTACAATCCAAGGAGGAAAAGAATTTATGTTACCAGATCAGCTTTTACTACGGATTCCAGGACCGTCACCAATACCGCCGAGCGTACAGCGTGCGATGAGCCAGCCTATGATAGGTCATCGCGGTGCAGAGACAACTGCTTTGCTGCAGCGGATCAAGCCTAAATTGAAGCCGGTCTTCGGTACGAAGCAGGATGTGCTGCTTGTGACGGGCAGCGGAACTGCCGGATTGGAAGCAGCAGTGGCCAATACCTCCAAGCCGGGAGATGAAGTGCTGGTCGTCGTCGTGGGTGCTTTCGGCGATCGGTTTGTCAAGATAGCCCAAGCATATCAGCTTCTGGTCCATCGCCTGGATGTGACTTGGGGAGAAGCGGCGAAACCGGATGATATAAAGAGTTACTTGGAAGAACATCCGGGAATCAGCTCGGTCTTTGTCACCTATTGTGAAACATCCACAGGAGTGCTGAACCCGATCAAAGAAATTGCTGAAGCTATCCGTGAAGCTTCAGAGGCCTTGGTCATCGTGGATGGCGTATCCTGTGTGGCGGGTGTGGAGACGGAATTCGATGAGTGGGGCATCGACATTTTGGTGACAGGCACACAGAAAGCATTCATGCTTCCGGGCGGGATGTTCTTTGCTGTAGTCAGTGATCGGGCATGGCGAGTGATCGAGGAGAATCCGCAGCCGCGATTTTACTTGGATTTGACGAAATATCGGGATGGTCTGGAAAAGGACAGCACGCCTTTTACACCAGCTTTATCCATTATGTTCGGACTCGAGCAAGTGCTGACATTGCTTGAGGAGGAAGGATTGGAGCAAGTGTATGCAAGGCATCGGCTGATGCGTGATATGACAAGAGCTGCCTTTCGTGCATTGGGGATACCGCTGCTTGTGGAGGATGCATATGCTTCCCCGACGGTGACTGCGATCAAACCGGACGATTTTGATGCGGAGCAGCTGCGTAAGCAATTGAAGCAGGAATTCAATTTGGCTTTTGCAGGCGGCCAGCAGCATATGAAGGGACAAATCTTCCGGATCGGTCATATGGGATATTGCTCGCCGGCAGATGTACTGCAGGTAATCGGGGCAGTGGAAATAGGTCTTGTACAGATCGGCAAACAAGTGACAATGGGAGCAGGAACAGCAGCGGCACAGCAAATCTACTTGGAACGGGGAGTGAAGTGATATGATGATGTACCGTGTATTGATCAGTGATCCATTAAGCAAAGAAGGCATGGCACCATTAACACAGGCAGATGATTTCAGCGTAACTGTGGATACCGGAATGGATGAAGCAGAGCTCATCCAAAAAATCGGTGATTATCATGCATTGCTCGTCCGCAGCCAGACGACGGTCACACGTGCGATCATGGAAGCAGCACCGGATCTCAAGGTAATCGGGCGTGCCGGTGTGGGGGTGGACAATATCGATTTGGAAGCAGCGACAGAGCTTGGCATCGTCGTTGTCAACGCCCCGGACGGTAATACAAACTCGGCCGCTGAACATACGGTGGCGATGATGATGTCGCTTGCTCGCAACATTCCGCAGGCATTCCTGGCATTGAAGGAAGAACGCTGGGAACGCAAGCAGCATATCGGTGTCGAATTGAAAGGCAAGACACTTGGTATCGTCGGAATGGGCCGGATCGGAGCGGAAGTAGCATATCGGGCGAAGGGACAGCGTATGGATGTGATTGCATATGATCCGTTCCTGACCAAGGATCGAGCAGACAAGATGGGAATCGGCTATGGAACATTGGAGGAGGTTTTTGCTGCGAGTGACTTCTTGACCGTCCATACCCCATTGCTGAAAGAGACGCGGCATATGATTTCCACTGAGGCCTTTGCTCAGATGAAGGAAGGTGTTCAGATACTGAACTGTGCCAGAGGCGGAATCATCGATGAAGAGGCGCTGTATGATGCGATCATCAGCGGGAAGGTAGCTGGGGCAGCATTGGATGTTTTCGAAGAAGAACCGGCCGTTCATCATAAGCTGCTGGAGCTGCCGCAAGTGATTGCCACACCGCATTTGGGGGCAAGCACGGTGGAAGCGCAGGAAAACGTCGCAATCGACGTCAGCAAAGATGTGATGCAGATCCTCAGGGGCGGCCAGGCTATCCATCCGGTCAACTTCTCCTCGATTTCTCCTGAAGTCATGCGGAAAATCCAGCCTTACTTTGATCTTGCGGAAAAGCTTGGAGCCTTCCTGGCCAGGACAATGCCGGATGCCATCGAAGAAGTGACTGTCTATTATGCAGGCGACCTGGCAGATCAAGAAGTGGCGCCACTGACAAGGAACACAGTGAAGGGCTTGCTGCAGCGTTATTTAGGAAATGTGAATGAAGTGAATGCGACGCATCTTGCCAAAAAACGAGGTATCACGATCAATGAGCAGAAGACTTCCACGACACGAGGTTTCACCAGCTTGGTGACAGTGGAAGCTAAATCGGCTACCGTGACGCATCAGGTGGCAGGGACACTCGTCAATGGACTGGGGGCCCGCATCGTAAAAGTGGATGACTATTATGTCGATGTGACACCTGCTGGCCATATGCTCCTTGTACGGCATAAAGACCAGCCAGGAGCAATCGGCCGAGTCGGGACCTTGCTGGCGAAATATGAGGTGAATATTGCGACGATGCAGGTAGGGCGGTCCAATGAGGGCGGCGATGCGATCATGATGCTCACCGTCGATAAAGAGCCGCAGGCGGACGAAGTCGAAGGTTTGAAACAGCTGGATGATATTTTTGATGTGACAGCTATCACGATATAAAAGAAAGCGAGCAGATCTTGTCTGCTCGCTTTTTTAACGCCGTCTTGCTTTCAAAATATAGAATATCGGAAGACCGATGACTGCTACTCCGATTGAAAAGAGGCAGCTTAGGAAATCTGTGAACAGTGTACTGATCAAGACAAATAAGGAGCCTGCAATGGCAGCGATCGGGATGAATGGGTAAAGCGGCACACTATAGGCGCGTTTTTTCCCTTTGTTTCGTTTGCGTAAGATGAACACAGCATAGAAAGCCAGGACATAAAACATGTAAATCGTGAAAATGCTCATTTCCGACAGCTTATCAGGGTTGCTGACAAGCATGAAGATGATAGAAAGCACAAGCTGGAGCACGACTGCCGCCCAAGGTGTATGCAAGGCAGGATGCACTTTTTTCAGCAAATTGGAAAAAGGCAGCTGACCTCGCTCAGCCATTGCGAACGGGATACGCGGGAACGTCAGGATTTTCCCATTGAGACAACCGAAAATGCTGACGATGATACCCAGGCTGACAATGATTTCACCAGCATCACCGAGGACAAGCTTGGCAGCTGTGCTGGCTGCATTTGTATTCAAGCTGACGATTTCCCCCGCCGGCAGGATATAAAGCATTGCTGCGTTGATAAGCAGATAACAAGCAGTAACGATCAAAATACCGCCAATCATCGCTTTAGGCAGTGTTTTCTCTGGATTTTTCATCTCACCGCCCATGGAGGCCAGCATGATCCAGCCGTCATAAGCGAATAATGTCGCCAGCACGGCAGCTCCGAAATTCATATCGGAAATTGCTTCTGGTACGGCACTGAAAAAGTCCTCATCTCCTTTCCAGAAGCCGAATGCCACGATTAAAATGATCGGAAGCAGTTTGCCGATTGTCGTAACGAGCTGTACCGCCCCGCCGAGTTTCGTACCGAGAATATTGATGAGGCAAAGAAACGCGACACTTGCAATACCTACAGCAGCTGTCCATTTCGTATCCCAGCCGAACAGATTGACTAAAAGGGTGCCGAAGTAAAGTCCCAAAGCACCGATGATGGCAGGTCCGTATAGGATCGTTTGCACCCAGCCGCAAAGGAATCCCCACAGCTCCCCGTAGGTTTCCTCTAGATAAGCGTACAATCCGCCTGTTTTCGGAATCTGTACACCCACTTCCGCAATGGTCAGACCGCCGGCAAGTGTCAGCAATCCTCCGATCAGCCAGGCCAGCATGGCAATTTCAGAGCTTCCCGCATGACTAAGTACAGGTCCTGGTTTCATAAACACGCCAGACCCGATGATCGTTCCTACAACTATGGATAATCCTAGAAAAATTCCAATTTCCTTCTTTAGTGCTGTGTTCTCCGATTGGTTCATGATGTCACTCCTTCTTCTGACGCCGCATACTGCATTCCTTTAGTGTAGTGATGGATATATGTAGTCCATTATAGGAAATGTGCCTGCAAATAGAAATTAGAAAAAGTATTCTGACTTGTAAGGGATTACCTGCATAAAAGAAAGGAGCTTGCAGCAAATCTGCAGCTCCTTTCCATTAATGTTTCCATCTGTCGATATGATCATTCATTTGTTCAGCCGATAGGCATCGCTTTTCGCTGCCTTTTTTCGAATGTCTGGATTTCGGTATACCCGACACGTTTGGCGAGTTCGATTGCCTGATCATATGCATAGCCTACATGCTTCGGTGCATGTGCATCAGAGTTGATGACGATGCCGACACCTGCATCAAAGCATTTTTGCAGCAGGACGGGATCCGGATATATTTCACCGACTGGTTTGCGCAAACCCGCTGTACTGATCTCGATACATGTATCATTTTCAGCGAGTGCCCGTACAACCCGATCATATTCTCCTTCGACGAAGTCTTTGTCATCCGGTTTATAGCCGAATATCTTGATTAAATCGATGTGGCCGACAAAGCTGAAGAGCCTGGATTCGGCAAGTGTGATGATTTGATCATAATAATCGCGATAGGCCTGCTTCAAGTCCCGTTTTTCATATTCTTCTTTGAAGATATCAAGGTCGATTCCCCAATCCCGAATCCAATGAACGGATCCGATGACATAATCGAAAGGATGCTGTTCGAGGAATTCTTTCATCTCCGCTTCTTTGCCTGGTGTATAGTCCATCTCGATGCCCATTTTGACGGGAAGTCCTGCTTGCTTGATTTCTTCGAAGAATTCAAGATAATCCTTGAAGTGGAGCGTCCGGCGGTTTTCGACCCACGGGTTTGACAGGATTTTATTTGTTTCCTGGAAAAAGTAAGCATGCTCGGATATGCCGAATTCCTCTATACCTTTTTCTTTAGCCGCTTTAAGGTATTCGCGGATGTACTCCAAAGTGAACGAGCCTGTTTCTGCCATATGTACATGATAATCTGTCAACAAAACGTCCCACTCCCAATAGTTAGTTAAAAATATTTTGACATATTCTGCAGGATGTTCCAAGAGGGGATTTTTCAGCATGCGCCTGGGTAAGCGTCCATTTACCATATAGAGCAAATAAAAAAGCTCCGCCTTTTTACAGGAAGAGCTTGCATGGAGTATGGAATCAGAAGATAGAGTGCAAGTAGCCGCCGATACTGCTGATCAATAGAGTCGCTGCAAGGATGGCATTGAAATGACTATTTTTCATGAGGTTTCTTTCCTTTCTTTAGATTGGATTAGTTTTGTTTACCCGATTCTTTTATATATAATCTGTTCTGATCTTGTATTCATCATAGCATTTTGAAATCTTGTACTTCTTCTGGTTTCAGTAGAAAAAATGTGTAAAAAGTGTGGAATGGAAAAAATCGGCGGCATGCTTGACGCGATGCCGCCGATCTTGACGTTCGTCCCATTAGTGGCTAATGAGGTGTAAGTATGTAGTGCTGACCTATTGTAAGGCTGTCTTATCATTATAAAGGGTCATTCCGAAAAAATAAACAACAAATTAAGAACTTCACAAGCTGAGTGATAAGTCTGTTTACTCTTTATGGCGAAACATTTGTTTGAATACTTGCTTTCAGGTATAATCGTGGGGTAGCAATTTTTCGGATGAAATGGCTTTTGATACGATTTCGTCCATACAAACGAACGATAAGCACAGCCTATGCAGCTGTGCTTTTTCTACAATTGCATGATTACATATTCAAATGGGGTGTCACGTTTCATGAACAATGCTCGAAAACTGACGGAAGGAGCCATGCTGGGAGGGATTTATCTCGTTCTGCTGCTTATGGCAATCTTTGTGCCAGTGCTCAACTTACTGGCGATGCTTGTCATGCCAGTGCCGATCATCCTCTATTGGATCCGGCATGGTTTTAAGTCAGGGATCTACTTTTCTGCAGCCATCCTGCTTTTATCCTTCATCGGAACAGTTGCTGGGTTCTTAATGACGATCGCAATCGCGATCGGGGCAGCTGCAACAGGCTACATCCTTCATCAAAAGCATTCCACATATGAAGCTTTATTGAAGGGGGCAGTGGGATATGCGCTCGGGTTCACGATATTCCTTGCAGGTTCACAATTCATATCGGGAATCAACATCATCGAGATGATCCAGGACAGCTATCAGGATACGATCCAGACAGTCAAATCCGAAGTGGATACCGTCGGGGTGACAGTACCGGAGGCCCAATGGGAGCAAATGGATGCTGCCTTCGATTATGTGCTGGTGCTGATCCCTACAATGATCGCTGTGTCCTCCTTGCTGTTTGCTTTCGTCTCTCAATGGCTGGCTCACCAAGTTCACAATCGTCAGAGTAAACAGCGGATCCTCTATCCGCCATTCCGCCGGTTCAACTTGCCGGTCATCGTATTGTTCATCTACTTTATCGGTTCCATCGCCCGCTGGTTCGAAATGGATCAGAATGGCTGGATTTATCCGATTGTCACAAATGTCACGGAGCTTGCCGGCATCCTGCTTGTCCTGCAGGGATTTTCTTTCTTTTTCCATTTCGCCTATCATCGGAAACTGCCGAAGGTGCTGCCGATTCTTGCAGTGGTGATCTCGATTCTTTTCGCGCCGGTACTGCTGTATCTTGTACGCATTTTGGGTATAATTGATGTAGGATTCAGGCTGCGGGAACGGATGGGCAGCAAGAAGTAGGATGGTCGCGGAATATAGGTTTAGGAGCTGACATATATGCCAGAGATATTTAAAAAACCAGCATTGAGTAAGCATTTGATCGTGATATATGTAATTGCTGTCATCTTGCTTATTTGTGTGTGGTTTTATGAATGGAAGCTTGGGCTGCCGCTTACAGTGCTCCTGGCGCTGTCTTTCTTCTACAGCATACTGACGGAACAGCGGATGCAGGATCAGACGGAGGAGTACATATCCACGATGTCCCACCGTGTGAAGAAAGTCGGCGAGGAAGCGCTCTTGGAGATGCCGATCGGTATCGTGCTGTACAGCGAGAATTATCAGATTGAATGGACGACACCGTACATGAACCGGTTTACAGAGGATACGCTTGTGGGCGTTTCGCTTGATGACCTGTCAAATGCGCTGATACCGGCAATCAAGGATGAAAAGAATGAGGTTTGGATCACACTTGATGACTATGATTTCCTGACGGTGATCAAGCGGGAAGAGCGGCTGCTGTATTTATTCGACCGGACGAAGCAGCTGGAAATCCAGAACTTATATAATGAAGAACAGACAGTCCTAGCTATCATTTTCCTCGATAACTATGAAGAAATGACGCAGAATCTTGATGATACAGCGAAAAGTCAGATCAATTCCCGGGTTACCGCGCAGTTGAATGAATGGTCGCGTCAGAAAGGGATTTATTTGAAGCGTACCTCACAGGAACGATTTCTTGCTGTGCTCAATCAGCGTATCTTGAAGGAGCTGGAGCGGACGAAATTCGAAATCCTTGATGAAATACGCGGATTGATAACGGATCAGAATATCCCGATCACGCTGAGCATCGGTGTCGGAGCCGGCGGTCAGACATTGCCGGAACTCGGCGAACTGGCGCAATCAAGCTTGGATTTGGCCCTTGGCCGGGGCGGGGACCAGGTTGCCATCAAAGGAGAGGCCGGAAAGGTACGCTTCTATGGCGGAAAGACGAATCCGATGGAGAAAAGGACCAGGGTGCGGGCGCGTGTCATTTCCCACGCGCTGAAGGAATTGGTCAAGCAAAGTGAACAAGTGCTCATCATGGGGCATAAGGCACCGGATATGGATTCGATCGGAGCTGCTATCGGCATCCTGAAAATCGCGGAAGCGAATGATATCGTCGGGCATATCGTCCTTGATAAGGCGGATACCCATAGTGTTTCCAAGCTGATGGCATCTCTTCAGCAGGATGAAGAGCTGTGGGAGCAATTCATCAGTCCGGAAGAAGCACTTGACAGGGTGACGAAGAATACGCTTGTGGTCGTCGTCGATACCCATAAGCCGATGCTGGTGGCTGAGGAAAGGCTGCTTAGCAAAACGGAGCATGTCGTTGTCATCGATCACCACCGCCGGGCAGAGGAATTCATTGAGAAACCGACGCTTGTCTACATGGAGCCTTATGCTTCCTCGACAGCTGAGCTTGTGACCGAGCTCCTGGATTACCAGCCCAAAAAGCTGCGATTATCCACCCTGGAGGCAAGTGCGTTGCTTGCAGGGATCATTGTCGACACGAAAAGCTTTACGCTCCGTACCGGTTCCCGTACGTTCGATGCGGCATCATATTTGCGCTCCAAAGGCGCGGACACGGTGCTTGTGCAGCGATTTATGAAAGAGGATCTGGAAACCTATGTGAAACGGGCGCATTTGATTGAACACACGGATATCTACCGGGAGGGTATTGCGATCTCTGCGGCAAAAGACGGGCAGGTATTCGGGCCGGTCGTCATTGCCCAGGCTGCAGATACACTGCTGACGATGGATGGTGTGAGTGCAAGTTTTGTCATCTCCGAGAGGGAAGACGGCCGCATCGGAATCAGTGCCAGATCCCTCGGGCAAGTCAATGTCCAGGTGATCATGGAAAAAATGAACGGCGGCGGACATTTGACCAATGCTGCCACGCAGATCGCCGATACAACCGTACAGGAAGCCAAGAAGGACCTGCAGCGGATCATCGATGAGTATGTTGAAGGGAGAAATGAAGAATGAAAGTCATTTTTACAAAGGACGTCAAAGGTAAAGGGAAAAAAGGACAAGTAAAAGAAGTGCCGGATGGTTATGCACGTAATTACTTGCTTAAGAATGATTTGGCTGTGCCTGCAACCAAAGGCAATATGAAAGTGCAGGAAGCGAAAGAGAATAAACAGCATCAGTTGGAGCTTCAGGAAGTGGAAGAAGCGAAAAAACTGCGTGATACACTTGCCAATCTGACTGTGGAGGTCAAAGCGAAATCCGGTGAAGGCGGTCGTCTATTCGGATCCATCACAAGCAAACAGATTGCCGATGAATTGAAGAAGGCACATAATATCAAGATCGATAAACGGAAAATCGAGTTGAATGAACCGATCCGCGCCTTGGGTTATCGCGACTTGGAAGTGAAGCTGCATCCGGAAGTGACCGGCAAAGTGAAAGTTCATATCAGCGAGCAATAATATTTTTTCCAACAAAATACTAGCATTTTTCCATCCCCCTTTTGACACAAAAGGGGGATATTTCGGTACAATGATAGCAGTATGCCAGAAATGGGGGAATCATGATGGAAGAAGTCTGGAATGACCGGACGCCTCCTCATAATATAGAAGCAGAGCAAGCCGTGATTGGTGCCATCTTTCTGGAACCTGAAGCACTATCGAGAGCGTCGGAGCAAGTAGTAGCGGAAGATTTTTACCGTGCAAGCCATCAGCGGATTTTCGATGCGATGATGCGCTTATCCGATAGGGGCGAACCAGTGGACCTTGTCACGGTCACGACTGCGCTTGCCAATGCAAAACTGTTGGAGGAGGTCGGCGGGGTTTCGTATTTGAGCGATCTTGCCAATGCCGTTCCGACAGCAGCAAATATTGAGTACTATAGCAAGATCGTGGCTGAAAAGGCGCTGCTGCGCAGGCTGATACGTTCTGCCACCGATATTGTCACCTCAAGCTTCGCTAAGGAAGATGCTGTCGAGGACGTGCTCAACGAAGCAGAGAAATCGATTATGGAGGTTTCCGGACGAAAGAATTCCGGTGCTTTTCAGAACATCAAGGATGTTTTGATCGATGTTTACGATAATATCGAGAAATTGCACCATCAGAATGCCACGGTCACAGGTGTCCCTACGGGGTACCGGGATCTGGATAAGATGACATCCGGTTTCCAGCGGAATGACTTGATCATCATTGCCGCGCGTCCATCGGTGGGGAAGACGGCCTTTGCATTGAACATCGCACAGAACGTCAGTATCCATGCGGGCGAAAATGTCGCCATCTTCAGTTTGGAGATGGGAGCGGAGCAGCTCGTTTCGCGTATGCTTTGTGCAGAAGGCAATATCGATGCACAGCGATTGCGTACAGGGAGCCTCCAGGCAGAGGACTGGGGCAAGCTCACGATGGCAATGGGAAGCTTGTCCAATGCCGGTATTTATATTGATGATACACCTGGTATCCGTGTCAGCGATATCCGGTCCAAGTGCCGCCGCCTGAAGCAGGAAAGCGGATTGGGAATGATCTTGATCGATTATCTGCAGCTCATCATGGGCTCAAGCTCCGGAAAAGGAGAAAACCGTCAGCAGGAAGTTTCCGAGATTTCCCGTTCCCTGAAGGCTTTGGCGCGTGAGCTGGAAGTTCCGGTCATCGCACTGTCGCAGCTTTCCCGCGGAGTTGAGCAGCGGCAGGATAAACGCCCGATGATGTCCGACTTGCGTGAATCCGGTAGTATCGAGCAGGATGCCGATATCGTCGGATTCCTGTACCGTGACGATTATTATGACAAAGAGTCGGAGAAGCAGAATATCATCGAGATCATCCTGGCCAAGCAGCGTAATGGTCCGGTCGGGACAGTGGAGCTGGCCTTTGTGAAGGAATATAATAAATTCGTAGATTTGGATCATAGATATTCGGAAAGTGATGTCCCGCCAGCATGATAAAAACACCCTATCCATGGATAGGGTGTTTTTTAACGAACGAATCTAAGATATGTATAATAAATGTTCGGTTGTATCATTGACATGTGTTTTGGGGATTGATAAACTTTAGAGGTCTTAAAAATAGTTATTTGGCGGAGGTGCCACACAGATGTCCTCAGTAGTTGTAGTAGGAACCCAATGGGGAGATGAAGGGAAAGGGAAGATCACTGACTTCCTTTCACAGAATGCCGAAGTTGTTGCGCGTTACCAAGGCGGAAACAATGCTGGCCACACAATTAAATTCGATAATGTCACATATAAGCTTCACTTGATTCCATCCGGTATCTTTTTCCCGGAAAAGAAATGTGTCCTGGGTAACGGTATGGTGATCGATCCCAAAGCATTGATTAAAGAATTGGAATATTTGCACGAACGCAATGTCAGCACAGATAATTTAGTCATTTCAAACCGTGCGCATGTCATTCTTCCGTATCATCTGAAACTGGATGAACTGCAGGAAGAATCCAAAGGAGCCAATAAAATCGGTACGACTAAAAAAGGCATCGGACCTGCTTACATGGATAAAGCAGCAAGAATGGGTATCCGTATTGCAGATTTATTGGACAAGGATGCTTTCAGGGAAAAGCTGGAGCAGAACCTGGAAGAAAAGAACCGTCTGTTCGAAAAAGTTTATGAAAGCAATGTCTTCACGGTGGAAGAGATCCTCGATGAATATTATGAATATGGTCAGCAAATCGCCAAGTATGTAGCGGATACTTCCGTTGAGCTGAACAATGCATTGGATCAAGGCCGCCGCGTATTGTTTGAAGGCGCCCAAGGTGTCATGCTTGATATCGACCAAGGTACGTATCCATTCGTCACAAGCTCCAACCCGATTGCCGGCGGTGTCACAATCGGTTCCGGTGTCGGCCCGACGAAGATCAACCACGTCGTTGGCGTTTCCAAGGCATACACGACACGTGTCGGCGATGGTCCGTTCCCGACAGAATTGCATGATGAAATCGGCGATCAGATTCGCGAAGTCGGCCGTGAGTACGGTACGACGACTGGCCGTCCGCGTCGTGTCGGCTGGTTCGACAGCGTTGTTGTGCGTCATGCGCAGCGTGTGAGCGGCATCACAGATCTCTCTTTGAACTCGATTGACGTATTGACAGGCATCGAAACGCTGAAAATCTGTGTAGCATACCGCTATAAAGGCGAAGTCATGGAGCACTTCCCGGCAAGCCTGAAAGAGCTCGCGCAATGTGAGCCAGTTTATGAGGAACTGCCAGGCTGGACAGAAGATATCACAGGTGTCCGTAATTTGAATGAACTGCCTGCTAATGCGCGCCACTATATCGAGCGTATTTCCCAGCTGACGGGCATCCCGCTCAGTATCTTCTCTGTCGGTCCGGATCGCACCCAAACGAATGAAGTAAGAAGTGTATATAGCCAATAAGCAGAAAAAATCGTCCTGGCGGGCGATTTTTTCTTTTTTCTTCCAAAAATCATCGGTTTACCCCCTTCCAAAGACATTTGGGCGGAATTGCTGTAAAATAGGAAGGGTATGCAAACACTGAACTAGTAATATAATGTTAGACCATTTCAGATAAAAAACACTAGAAAGCGTGGGAATACGATGAACCATAAAATTTTAGTGGTTGATGACGAAAAACCAATCGCTGATATATTGAAATTCAATTTGGAAAAGGAAGGGTATGAGGTGATCTGTGCTTATGACGGTGATGAAGCCGTGGAACTTGTGCAGCAGGAAAATCCTGATCTGATCCTTTTGGATATCATGCTTCCGAATAAAGATGGCAATGAAGTATGCCGGGAAGTGAGGAAGACGCATAATATGCCGATCATCATGCTGACTGCGAAGGATGCCGAAATCGATAAGGTCCTTGGCCTGGAGCTCGGTGCCGATGACTATGTGACAAAGCCTTTCAGCAATCGGGAAGTCATTGCGCGTGTCAAAGCGAATTTGCGCAGACAGGCGCAGATCCCCGGGGAGGATAACAAGGAGAATAAAGATATTGAAATCGGCAAGCTCGTCATCCATCCGGAAGCATATACCGTCACAAATGATGGTGTACAGGTGGAACTGACGCATCGTGAATTCGAATTGCTTCATTACCTTGCCCGTCATAGCGGACAAGTCATGACGCGTGAACATTTGCTGGAGACGGTATGGGGATATGACTATTTCGGTGACGTACGTACAGTGGACGTAACGGTGCGCCGTCTCCGCGAGAAGATCGAGGACAATCCGAGCAGCCCGCTCTGGATCATCACACGAAGGGGTGTAGGATATTATCTTCGCAGCCCTGAACAGGAGTAATATCTATGAATAAGATAGGCTTTTTCCGTTCCGTGAGCCTAAAACTGGTCGTCGTTTACATTTTGCTGCTGATCATCGCTCTTTTGCTGATCGGCGTCTTTTTTACCAACAGCTTGGAGAATCAGCTGATTCAAAATAAACGGGATTCGCTTGATTCCAATATGTTGTGGCTTAAACAATCCTTGGCTCAGGAATTCGAGGAGGAACGTTCCCCCACTGACCCTACATTGGAAGAAGACATTGCTGATTTGCTAAAAACCTACTCGAATGGTGAACGAACAAAGATTCAGGTGATCGATATTCAAAGACAGCTTGTGGGAACAAGCGAGCTTGGTGAGCAGGATTCGATCGGTGCCAGGGTGACAGACAATAATATCATTCAGGCGATTACCAATAACGGATTCGCAGTTCCATCTGAAACAAAGCCCAATATCGTCATAGATGAGGATACAGGAGATCGGACGCTGAGATCTTATTACAATATCGAGGGTACGGACAGTAATGGGGAGAGTGAATTACTCGGCTTGATTTATGTTCGGACATCGATCGAGGATGTATATGAACAGCTGAAAAGCACGAATCTCATATTCTTGCGTGCTACATTCATCGCCCTTATTTTTGCTGCCATCCTGGGAATTCTCATTGCCCGGGCAATAACGAAGCCTATCAAGGAAATGCAAAGGCAGGCCCGTGTCATGGCAACCGGAGATTTCTCCAAGCGAGTGAATGTCTATGGGGAGGACGAAATAGGTCAGCTTGCCCGCACTTTCAATCATATGAATGACGAACTCCGGCAAGCGCATATGCGGACAGAAGGAGAGCGTCGTAAACTCAGTTCCGTACTTTCCCACATGTCAGATGGTGTCATCGCCACCGACAGGAATGGTGCCATCACATTGATGAATGCGCCGGCAGAGAGTCTGATCGGGAGAAGTGCTGACGAAGTGCGCGGTCAATTCCTGATTGAAGTACTGAACTTGAATGAAAAGATAGTCGATATAACGGAAATACAGGAAACGGGATCGATCATCATTGATATGAGTGATGATGATCAATATTTGCTGCTTCGCTGCAATTTCTCCATCGTACAGGATGAATATGAGCAAATCAGCGGATTCATCACCGTAATCAGTGATGTTACCGAACAAGAGCAGATCGAACAGGAGCGGCGGGAATTCGTTTCCAATGTATCGCATGAGCTCCGGACCCCGCTGACAACGATGCGGAGCTACTTGGAGGCACTGACGGATGGAGCATGGAAGGATGAATCGATTGCACCGCATTTCCTTGATGTCACACAGCAGGAAACGGATCGCATGATTCGACTGGTCAATGACCTGCTTCAGCTCTCCCGTATGGATAGCAGCAATTATACAATGGAATGGGAACGAGTCAATTTCGTCGATTTCTTCCATCATGTGATTGACCGCTTTGAAATGAATAAGCGAGAGGATATCCACTTTGAGCGCTATTTGCCGAAAGAGGAAGCGTTCATCTCGATTGATAAAGATAAAATCATGCAAGTTCTGGATAATATCATCAGTAATGCCATCAAGTATTCACCGGATGGCGGAACGATCCGTTTCCGTCTCCGAAAGGATAGTCAAAAGCTATTGGTCAGCATCTCGGATGAGGGGATGGGTATTGCTTACGAAAAACTGGACAAGATATTCGAACGATTCTATCGGACGGATAAAGCCCGTACCAGGAAGCTGGGCGGTACAGGTCTGGGTCTGGCAATAGCTAAAGATCTTGTCGAAGCGCATCACGGCGTAATCTGGGCCGAAAGCAAAGAGGGCAGAGGCACAACCGTGCTCTTCACTATTCCGCTTAACCGGAAAAGGGGTGAGGTGCGTTGAAGTTAGAGACATTCAATACGATTTTGTTAGTCATTCTGGTTGCGGTGAGTCTGATTTTGACAGCCTATGTATGGACTTTCCAGCCAAACAGCCTGAAATCGGAAGGAATCGGAACCGAGGAAGCAAAGACGCTGAACGGCGTGGAGAAGCAGCTGGCGGATGTAGTCCGGCCGACACATGTCTATGTTCATAATGGTGATAATCACTTTGTTTTTAATTCCAAGGAAGAAGAACAAAGTTTCATTGATGAATTGTCGGATTTGACGCTCACGAATACCAAAAACGATAGCTTGGACGAATTGCCGAAGACAAGTGTCGAGCTCGTTTATCCAGTGACGATAGCTTATTCCCAGCTGAATGCTTTATTCACAGTGGAAGGGGCCGAGAACGTCACAAGCAGGCTTGGAAATGGCGGTTTTACAAATTTGTATTTGGAACCAAATGAGGATGATACGACGGATTTGATCTTTGTGAATGAACGGCAGGAGAACCCCTTGCAAAATGTCGTAAGAGCAACAGTGACGGACAATATCCAAAATACGATCCTTGATGAGGACAGCCTTACTGCCGCTGTCTCTCTATCAGGGACGGATACGGATGACTTGAATCAGATCTACCTGCCACAGGAGATTGTCGTGAAAGACAGCAATGTCCGCGGAGAGACTATTTCCAGGAATGTATTTGCTGATATTTATATGGATAATAATTACACCATTCAAGGAACAGACCAATACACCGATAGCAATCTATTGGAAATGATCAAGTTCAGTAATAATGGGCAATTTGCTTCCTATCAATATAATTCGACATCTCCTGGAGCAGGGACGACGAGCAGGGCGGAACAGCTGCAGGCTGCAATCCATACAATCAATAACCATAAAGGCTGGACGGATGATTATAATTTGTTTGCAGTGAGCGGTGAAAGCAACTTCACCTTCCAATTCAGGATGATGAACGATGGTTATCCGGTATTCCAGACAAAAGGTTTATCTTTGATGACCATCCGGATGCAGAGCACGCTGTCCGAACCAGTAAGCTATGAGCGGACCCTGCTCAACTTGGGTGTTTCCGGGGGATCACGAGGGAACTATTCGCTGAAAGCCCAGCAAGTGAAGGACTGGATAAATGAGAAGGAATACAATCCGCGTGATATACAGGATGTAGTCATTGGCTATCAGTTGGAAGACAGCGATTCGGATATTTACAAATATCATCTGAAACCTAGTTGGTATGTGAAATATGATGGGGAATGGAACGAGGTCGGAGACAGTGAGACAGGAGGGGAGAGCTGATGCAATGGAATAAAATAAAGCTCATGTTCATCCTCGCCTTCCTTGTCTTGGACATCTATCTCATCTTCCAGCTGATTCCGCAGGAAGAAACGGAACAGCTGGTATTGGAGACAGAAAGCCAGGATAAGGTTCTGTCCAGTGTCACGGGATATAACAAGCTCTCAGATGAAGAAACAGAAACCAATCAGCAATATGAAGCAAAGAAACATCATTTTACCAATGGGGATTTGGAAGATATTCCGTCGAGGGATGAAATGGACTTCGATATCAGTTCGGGTGATCAGCTGGTGGCGACATTCAAGGAACCGAAGAAGCTGCCAGTCGAGATTTCGGTCGATGATGATGAAGAGCAGATGAAGGAAGAGTTAAGTGATTTTGCCGAGGATTATGTCTTCGACGGAAAGGATTATACTTACTGGGGCAGACAAGGCAATAAACTACTATTCTTCCAAAAGACAAGCGAGGGGCAAACCTATTTCAGTTCAGATTGTCTGCTGCTAGTCACCCTGAATAGTGAATACGAGGTAACGGAGTATACACAAACGCATATCGAGGACTTTAAAAAGAGTGAAAATCAGGAGAATCTGAAACATTATTCGGAGAAGGAAGCAGTTAAAGCATTACAGAGTAAACAGCTGATTGAATTCAACGATAAGATTGAAGTGGAAAAGGGCTTTTACCCAACCATCGAGCTTTCTTCAAAGCTTAATTTCGCCCCTGCCTACAAAATCACCGTCAATGGGACGAAGCATTATTTTTATATGTTGCTTCCGGACTACCCATATACGAATGCTCCGACTGAGTCGGTATTTCTAAGCAGCTTAGAGTCAGAGACAGAAGAAACACAATAAGAGGTGAAACAGCATGACGTTAAGCTTTAGCGTACTTGCTTCCGGCAGTTCCGGGAATGCGTTCTTTATCGGGACAGAAAAAGAGCGCATCCTGGTCGATGCGGGATTGACAGGCAAGGAGCTGCAGCGTTTATTGGAGGAGGCAGGAATCGATCCGGCGTCACTGACGAAAATCCTGGTCACACATGAGCATAGCGACCATATAAAAGGATTAGGTGTGGCAGCAAGAAAATTCGATTTGCCGATTTATGCAAATGAAAAGACATGGAAGGCAATGGAGAACAGCATCGGAAAGATTCCCCTGGATCATAAATTCATCTTCGGGATGGAAGAAACGAAAACATTCGGTGATTTGGATGTGCAATCTTTTGGTGTTTCCCATGATGCGGCAGAGCCGATGTTCTATACATTCCACCATGAAGGAAAGAAAGTCGCACTGGTGACGGATACTGGTTACGTCTCCGATCGAGTGAAAAAGATAGTTGAAAAAGCCGATGCTTACATTTTTGAAGCAAATCACGATGTAGGTATGCTGCAGATGGGCAGCTATCCATGGAATGTCAAACGGAGGATCCTGGGTGATCTGGGCCACGTATCCAATGAAGACAGTGCACTGGCGCTTACAGACTTGATTGATAACAATACGAAGCGTATTTATCTAGCGCATTTGAGCCGCGATAACAACATGAAGGACCTCGCACGGCTAGCTGTCGGGAACATCTTGCAGGAGCGGGGCTTCAACTTGAATAAGCATATCGAATTGCATGATACAGATCCAAAAACACCGACACCGATTTTCCAGGTAGTTTAATTTTCCGATATCGTGGAAAGATAGCTATATCGAAAAGAATTGGAACGGAGGCTAACATGGACCATTTTGATGATCAACACAAGGAACCGGAAAAGCCGAAGCGTGCAAGCTGGCTGCTGCCGGCTATATTAGGCGGTATCATCGGTGCCGGTATCGTATTGCTTGTCGCTTATGGGCTTGATCGGGACAGTCTGATGCCGAACGACCAATCACAGTCACAGCAAGGAGAGACTACGAAGCTCGCAGCGGATTCGGATCGACCTCAAAATCTGCAGGATGTAAGTGTCGATGTCCAATCAGGCATTACGGAGATTGTGGATGAAACCGCACCGGCTGTGGTGGGAGTAGTGAATTTGCAGCAAGGTGATGCCCTTTTCTCACAGGAAGAGAGCGCGGCTGGAAGCGGATCTGGCGTCATATATAAAAAAGAAGGCGATAAGGCCTATGTAGTGACGAATCATCATGTCGTCGAAGGAGCAACGGATGTCGATGTCATCCTGCATAATGGCGCAGAGGTTTCCGCGAAACTGCTCGGAAGTGATGTCTTTACCGATTTAGCAGTTTTAGAGATGGATGCTTCGCGAGTGGAACAGGTGATTGACATCGGTACGTCCTCCACTGTTAAAACGGGGGAGCCCGTCATTGCAATCGGTGATCCGTTGGGATTTTCGGGATCAGTCACGCAAGGTATCATCAGCGGTGTAAACCGTACGGTGCCGCAGGATTTTAATGGAGACGGCCGAGCTGATTGGCAGGCAGATGTCATGCAGACGGATGCCGCAATCAATCCTGGTAATAGCGGCGGTGCCCTCATCAATATGGCCGGACAGCTGATTGGAATCAACTCGATGAAGATAGCCGAATCATCTGTCGAAGGAATCGGTTTTGCCATTCCGGTTGACAGCGCAGTCCCTGTAATGGAACAGCTGGAGCAGAATGGGCAAGTGGAGCGTCCGTACCTGGGAGTGGAAGCATACTCATTAAATGAGATTCCAGCCTCTGAACGGGCGGAACATCTGGGCTTGCCGGGCGATATGGAAAATGGAGTCTATATTTGGAGTATCGAGCCACTATCTCCGGCAGAAAATGCCGGATTACAGGAGCTCGATGTCATTACAGAACTGGATGGTCAATCGATAGCAGATATGACATCCTTACGGAAGCATCTTTATGAAGAGAAACAAATCGGCGATAAGATGAAGGTAACTTATTATAGGGATGGAGAAAAGCATGAAACCACTGTAACATTAAGTGCACAGCAATAAGGCAGCCTTATATAGGCTGCTTTTTTAGTTATGCACAACCTGTGGATGTGTATGAGGATAACATACTCTATTTTGTAGGGAACAAATATTCTTATCACTAAATAAAGAATCGGCTTTGTGAATATGTGGATAAGTATGTGGGTAAAGTGTTCATAGTCTGTGGAGCACTGTGTATAAAGATGTTATGCACAAGTTATGCACAGCAACAGTGGATAAATCATGTAAGCGAAAACATGGGAAAAAATGAGCCTAACCGTTGTCGGAGCAGGCTTTTTCTGCTATTATTAGCTAGTAAATTGACCATAATCCCATTTTGGTCATTCGGTCTATGTGGACAACTCGGTGAAGAATATGTAGGAGGAAAAGTTATGAACATGTTGAAGAAGGAATGGCTTCGCATATGGAAAGACCGGAAAATGCTTCTGGCCATATGCGGTATACTGGTTGTTCCTCTGCTTTATAGTGCTATTTTTCTGGCGGCCAACTGGAATCCATATAATAATACTGACAATTTACCGGTCGCTGTCGTAAATCTTGATAAGGGATCCACCTTCGAAGGCAAGGAACTTCATGTCGGCAGCGATTTTGTGGATAACCTGAAAGACAATGACAAATTTGACTGGAAGTTCGTCGATGAGTCAAAAGCTATGGATGGTCTGAAATCAGAGGATTACTATATGGTAGTAAAAATTCCGGAGGATTTTTCTGCAAATGCAGCTACCTTGCTTGATGAAAATCCGAAACAGATGGATATCGATTACTATTCCAATCCGGGGAAGAACTATCCAGCTTCCAAGATTACGGATAGTGCGATGCAGCAATTGGATAAAGAGGTGGCAGAGCAGGTCACGAAGGAATATGCCCATTCCGTATTTGCCAGTCTATCGGATGTTGCAGACGGTCTGAAGCAAGCAAGCGACGGTTCCAAGGATCTTGCCGATGGCTCGAATGAAATCAATGAAGGGGCCAAGAACTTGAGCAAGAATCTTGCCAGTTTATCGGCTAATACAGCCACTTATACAGAGAAAGTGGGTGAAGCAGATGCTGGTATGCAGGATTTGGATCAAGGTATACAAGACCTTGCCTCTCAGTATCCTGAGCTTGATCAAGGAATCACGAAGGTCAATGATGGCCTGCAGGCTTTAAATGGCAAAAGCGGGGAACTGGTCGATGGATCGGATACATTGGTATCTGCCATGGATGATTTGACGAGCGGTCTTGATCAGCTGGAGCAAGCAACAGACCAATTAGCTGGTAAGTTTCCTGAGCTGAATAATGGAATCGCTTCTGCTAATGAGAAAGCACAAGCAGTAAAAGGGGAACTGGAAGATGCTCAATCCAGGCTGTCGGATTTGATGACATTGGCAGAGCAGCTGCAAGACTCGCAGCGGCAAATGGAGGATCAGCAAGCTGAACAGCTGCAAAAAATAAAAGATGCAGTAGCAGGCAGCCAGCTGTCTGATGAGCAGAAAAAAGAGCTCCAAGCCCAGATAGAGCAAATTGGGGGAGCTTCTCCGGATATCCAGCTCCCGGATATCGATCCCGAAGCAATTAAGCAGCAGCTGACAGAGGTCACAGCACAGCTGGATCAAATCAATAAGCTGGCAGAAGGTGCGCAGCAGACACAGACAGCATTGAACAGCATTAATGATGCGGCGGGCAGACTATTGGCTGGCGCGACGGATATCCAATCGGGTCAAAAGGACTTGAATAGCGGTATAGATGCATATACAGATGGTGTGAATCAATTAGCAGATGGTGCACCTGCATTGGTATCCGGTTCCCAATCCGTGACGGATGGATTGAACCAGCTGCAGACAGGCAGCAGCAAGCTTACTGCCGGATTGGATCAATTGAATGCCAATGGTCCGCAATTGGCTGACGGTGCGCAGCAGCTGACAGATGGTTCAAAAACGTTATCCGACGGTACACAAAGTGTGACGGATGGAAGTAATGAACTGCATGATGAGCTGGCTAAAGGTGCTGAAGATGCAAATATCAGCACGAGCGATAAGACGGATACGATGTTTGCGAGTCCGACGGATGTGAAGGATGAAAAGCTGAGCACTGTGCATACCTATGGGGAAGGGCTTGCGCCATACATTCTTTCCATCGGCTTGTTTGTCGGGGCACTCGTATTCACGAACATCTTCCCGCTTCGCGATCCGGCCGGTGAACCGACATCCGGCTTCGCCTGGTTCCTGAGCAAATTCAGTATCATCCTGTTTGTCAGTGTGCTCCAATCTTTATTTGCAGTCATCATGCTTGTCCATATTGTCCATTTGGAAGTGCATAGTGAATGGCGATTGCTTGTATTTGCCATCCTGTTCAGCCTGACAAGCTTCCTGTTGATTCAGCTATTGACAGTTGCATTGGATAATGTGGGACGCTTCTTGGGTATCATCGCGTTGCTGATTCAAATCGGTGCAGGAGCAGGAACTTATCCGGTTGCGCTGCTCCCTGAATTCTTCCAAGTCATCCATAAGTTCGTACCGATGACATATGCCATCAGCGGCTTCCGGGAGATCATTTCGATTGGTGATGACTGGGGCTTCCTCTGGCAGCAGGCAGGTTACTTAAGTATCTTTTCTGTGATATTCTTGGCATTGACAATTCTGGTCTATATATTGCAGGCTCGTAAATTAAAAAAAGACAACAAGGATGAGGCTGCTGTTTCCATGTAAAAGAAAAAGGGGTAGAGAACAATGATAACAGACAAAAAAGAACGAATTATCGAAGCAGCGGCTATGTCCTTCAGTCAATTTGGTTTCAAAGCGACAACAATGGCTTCCGTCGCAAAGATAGCCAAAGTGGCAAAGGGCACGATATATACATTCTTTGAAAGCAAAGAATCATTGTTCTCGACCATCCTTGAACGGACAATGAAACAGCTGCGGCAAGCGGCGGATGCAGCGATACAAGAGGAGGCAGCTTTTCATGAGAATATCCAAGCCATGCTCGATGCGATCCTTGGGTTCCGTGAAAGCCACCAGCTGCTGATCAAATTGAGCCAGGAAGCAAAGGAACTGGGTACAGTGGAAGTATTGGAGATCCTTAATCAGGTAGAGAGATTGATCCTTGATTACATCAAGACGGTCATCGTGAAAGAAACGACAAAAGGCTTTGTCACCAAGCACGATCCCGAGCTTCTGGCCTTTCTCGTGTATAAAACATACATTGCCCTGATCTATGATTGGGAACGCCAGCACAAGCCGCTTCCGAAAGATGCGATAACGGAGATCATCAAATCACAGATCCACTGAGAAAACCGCTGCGTGAATCGCAGCGGTTTTCTTTTCATGCTTCACACGGATGGATCCGGCACACATCATCTAAAAACTTGCAGGAATAAGACAATAATTATATGGTCAGATTCAGGGAACTATTGGTAAAATGAAATTGGAAGAAAGTGCTTAAAAGTGAGGAGATCTTTTATGTATAAACAAGAGCCCATTTTTCTGGATCCCGCTTTGCAAGAACGAATCTGGGGAGGAACCAAACTGGCGGATGTATTCGGTTATCAATTGCCATCCGATCATACGGGCGAGGCTTGGGTGATCTCTGCGCATCCGAACGGTCCGAGCAAAATCCGCAATGGTGAACTAGCCGGGAAAACATTACTGGATGCATGGCAGGATCATCGGGAGTTATTCGGAGAGCATGAAAATGAGGACTATCCGCTGCTTGTGAAGCTCCTTGATGCTAAAACCGATTTGTCTGTACAGGTGCATCCCGCTGATGACTATGCCCGAAAAGTGGAGGATGAGCCTTATGGGAAAACGGAGTGCTGGTATGTGGTGGATGCAGAGCCTGGAGCTGAGATTGTTTTTGGACATCATGCACAAACAAAAGAACAGCTTGAACGGATGATAGATAATGGAGAATGGAATCAGCTCCTGCGCCGGATTCCGGCGAAAAAGGGTGATTTCATCTATGTTCCGAGCGGGGCCATCCACGCTATCGGGGCAGGTATCGTCATCTTGGAAACCCAGCAAAGCTCCGATATAACTTATCGTGTGTATGATTATGACCGCAAGGACGATCAAGGGAATAAACGGGAGCTGCATTTGGATGCTGCCAAGGCGGTTTCGACTGTTCCACATGAAACAATCGAAACAAGGGAATCTCCTGTAAAGGTTGGGACAAGAACAGAGCAGAAACTAGTAGAAAGTGAATATTTCACCGTTTATCATTGGCAAATAGCAGGAGAAACTGAATTAGAAATGCCAGGCTCGTTCCTGCAAGTAAGTATCATTGAAGGTGGCGGTGAGATCGTGATTGAGGATCGATCCTATGAATTGAATAAAGGCGATCATTTCGTGCTTCCGGTTCATATCAAGACATGCAAGTTGAAAGGGCAGCTGGAAGCGATTGTTTCCCATGTATGAGAGCAAGTGACAACTTGCTCTTTTTTTGATGGGTTTTGTCTATTTCCTGGGAAATACACGAAGAAATTCTGCAAAGTTTTTCCTCCCCTATGCTATAATTGGGGAACAGTTTACAGAGACAGGAAAGGTGAGCTATGAAACGATTAGCAGCAATATTATTTGTGGTTTGTATGGTGTTCCTGCTTTCCGCTTGTTCGGATGATCAGTCAGCGAAGGAAGGACTCGATCAGTTTGTCGACAACTGGAATGCCCAGGACTTCGATAAAATGTATGATCAGTTGTCCGAAGAATCGCAAAAAGATATTTCCAAGGAAGATTTCATTAAACGGTATACAGATATTTATGATCAGGCTGGAGTATCCGATTTGAAGGTCACGGCAGGTGATGTGTCTGAAGAGGATGAAAAATCAGATGCGGATACCCAACAGCTTCCTTTATCTGTCAGCATGCAGACGGTTGCCGGAAAAGTGGAGTTTGACAAAAAAGCGGAGCTTGTGAAAGTAGATGGGGAAGACGGTGCGACTTGGAAGGTGAATTGGGACCCTTCCTATATCTTTGCCCAGCTTAATGACAACGAAAGCGTCCGTATAACTTCAGTGGAACCGGAACGCGGCCGGATTTTGGATACGAATGGGGAAGAGCTGGCATTCAATGCAACGGTTCCATCCGTCGGAATCATTCCGGGTCAGCTGGAGGCGGACGGAATGAGCCGGGATGAGGCCCTGGATCAAGTGGCTGAGGTCCTTGATATGGACAGGGAAGAAATTGACGCTCTGCTGGATCAGAGCTGGGTGACAGATGAAGTGGATGTACCGATTAAAATATTGCGCCCTGATCAGCGTGACCTGGCTAAGGAGGTCGATTCACTTCCTGGTGTCCAAATAACCGACACAACTTCAAGATTCTATCCATATGGGGAAGCTGCAGCACATTTGACCGGATATGTGAAAAAAGTGGATGCAGAGTTCCTCGAGAAAGATGACAATGCTTCCAATTATGATGCGGATTCCTATGTTGGCTCGACAGGATTGGAATCCGTCTATGAGGATAAGCTTCGAGGCACTATCGGATGGAAGATCTATACGGTTTCAAAGACGAGCGATGAACAAGAAGTGATTGCCGAGACGGAGGTGCAGAACGGGGAAGATGTCGAGACGACAATCGATATCGGTACCCAAGAAAAGATTTACGATCAGCTGAAGGACGACAGCGGGGCATCAGTTGCCCTGGATCCCAAATCTGGAGCTACCTTGGCACTGGTGAGCACACCATCCTATGATCCGAATAACTTCATTTTCGGCTGGGATGATGAGGAATATGAAAAACTATCCAATGATGAACATAGTCCATTCTCAGCTAAATTCAATAAAGCCTATGCTCCTGGTTCGACCATCAAGCCGCTTACAGCTGCTATCGGATTGGAAAATGGCGTCATTACACCAGACGAGAAGAAGCATATCGAAGGGCTGAAATGGGACAATGATGGCAAATTCGGAAATTACAGTGTGACACGTGTTTCGGATAGCTTATCGGATGTTGACCTGGAGAATGCATTGATCACATCGGATAACATATACTTTGCGCAGACGGCCGTGGATACAGGAGCGGAAAACTTTGAGAAAGGCTTGAAATCTTTCGGTTTTGGTGAAGAGCTGGATTATGAGTTCCCGACCGCAGCCTCATCGATTTCCAATGATGGCTTGGACAATGAGACACTTCTTGCTGATTCCGGCTATGGGCAAGGACAGGTGCTTATGTCTCCGCTTCATTTGGCAGCGGCTTACACTCCTTTCGTCAACGATGGCAACTTGATTAAGCCGACGCTGCTCAAGTCGAAAGCTGAAAAGCCTGTCGTATGGCATGAAGGTGTCCTGCCTAAAGAAGGTGCAGATGCAATCACGGAAGGACTTCGGGGTGTTGTGGAAGATGAACGCGGCTCGGCGCATAATCCTGTAGTGGATGGACTGACATTGGCAGGTAAAACTGGTACTGCGGAATTGAAGCAAAGCCAGGATGATAAGAATGGCACAGAAAATGGCTGGTTTGTTGCGTATGATTATGATAATCAGGATATGCTGATCAGCATGATGGTAGAAGGTGTTCAGGATAAGGGCGGCAGCCATTATACTGTTGAAAAAGTGAAAAATGTATTCAAATGAGGCAAAGCGTGCGGATGATCCGTGCGCTTTTTCTATATTTGGAAAAATAAGCTATAATGAAAATGAATGGGAGGAAGGAGATAAGGATAATGGAAGAAAAACGATATTCGCCATCTGGCACGTTAGCACTTGGCATTGTGACGATTCTCATCCCGGTGATCGGGATTATAACAGGTATTCTGGCAATCATATTTGCAAATAAGAGTCTCAAAATAACAGATGACGCAGAAGCGATAAAGGCATTATATCTCGGCGGAAGGGTATGTGCGATAATTGGGCTGTGCTACCAAGGCTTGATTTTCATTTATTTGATTTTTGTAATCGTGATAGCGTTAGCAGCTCCAGGATTTTATTGACGAAAAAACAGCCTCGGACTCAGTCCGGGGCTGTTTCATGTTCGGGAGTCGTCAAATCGACATCCTCGAGCTTATGCACTTTTGTTTTATATTTCACCTTGTAGATAATCCAGCAGAGCAAAAAGATCGGGATGCCGATATAGGAAGCAATAAAACTGCCGATATCAAAACCATCTTCCGTAAAGGATGATAGACTCTGTCCGACTACTACAATGATGCTTAAGGTGAGCGCGAATAATGGGGCAAAGGGATAGAATTTCGCCCTGTATGGCAAATCCTTTAGATCGTAGCCCTGTGCTACATACGCTTTGCGGAAACGATAATGGCTGATTGCAATACCGATCCAGATGATGAATCCAGTCATACCGGCCACATTCAACAGCCATGTGTAGACGATACCGTTTCCGAAGAAGGATGTCAGGAAGGCCGCACAGCCAACTGCTGCAGTACCGATCAAGGCATTGACGGGTACACCATTCTTATTCAATTTGCCAAGGAAGCGAGGGGCTTTCCCTTCTTTCGCCAAATTCCACAGCATCCTGGTGCTTGCGTACATACCAGAGTTCCCGGCAGATAAGACTGCTGTCAGGATGACCGCATTCATCACAGATGCCGCAAAGGCGATACCAGCTTTTTCGAAGACGAGTGTGAATGGGCTCAGCTGGACATCTTCACTTGCCAAGCTGTCTGTCGTATATGGAATCAGCATTCCGATCACGAAGATAGCCAGGATATAGAATAGCAAAATACGCCAGAAAACAGATCGAATCGCTTTTGGTATCGATACCTTTGGATTATCTGCTTCCCCTGCTGCTGCACCGAGCAATTCCGTCCCCTGGAAGGAGAATCCTGCTGCCATGAACACACCGATCAAAGCAAGGAAACCGCCATTGAATGGGGCATCGCCTACGGTAAAGTTCGAGAAGCCTGGCGATTCCCCGCCTAGGATTCCGACTATCATCAAAAGACCGACGATGATGAATACAATGACCGTGATGACCTTTATCAAGGCAAACCAATATTCAGATTCCCCGAAGCCTTTGACAGAAATATAATTCAATAGGAACATGATGATCAGACTGGCGGCACTCCAGATCCAGGATGGCGTATTGGGGAACCAGAAATCCATGATCAATGTCACGGCAACCAGCTCGGCTGCTATCGTCGCGGCCCAGCTGAACCAATAGTTCCATCCCAGGGCAAAACCAAGAGATTCATCCACGAATTTTGTCGCATAGGTGCTGAAGCTTCCCGAGACAGGCATGAAGGCCGCCATCTCAGCCAGACTGTTCATCAGGAAGAAGACCATGCAGCCAATGAGGGCATATGCCAGCAGCGCTCCGCCAGGGCCAGCTTGACTGATTGCACCTCCGCTGGCAAGGAACAGGCCTGTCCCGATGGTTCCTCCAAGGGAGATCATCCCCAAATGACGGGCTTTGAGCTTTCTTTGTAAGCCTGGCTCTGTGTTGTTTTGTTTGTTGCCCAATTCTTTCACCTCGTCTATAGTATGGCATGCTGCCGTGAACTTAACGAAAAAAGCCGTATCGGATATTCTTGCTAATCCGAACGGCTTATTTTATACAACAGCATCATTCCAGAATAAATAAGATATCGCAGCATATGAATATATATCATGTGCTCGTTCTGTCCCCATTCGGTCCAGATGCAGCTTTTCACTTTGTTTGGAAAAGCCGCATATCACACTCATTGATTGATGATTGCCTATGCAATCCAATGAGTTCTTATGCAATTAAAAACATCCCTAACTTTACTATACAACACGAGATATTTCAACTGTATTCCGGAATGGATTATTTTGGAGCTTTACGGTGCTTTGTGGCGCACTCGTAGCCATAGCCGATTTCTATTAAGGTAGTTTCCTCAAATGCGCCGGCTGTAAACGTAATTCCGAATGGTTCGCCAGTCTCTGTGTAACCAGCAGGCACGGTGATCGACGGGTATCCTGCCTTGGCTGCGATGTCGCATCCATGATAGCTGGGGAAAATGACTGCATCAAGTCCTGCATCCGACATGACAGGATCCAGGCCTTCCGTGCGGGATTCTCTTATGTCGGCCAGCCGATCCCGTAAATATTCTGCCTGTTTAAGCGTCCCATCCGTCTTCTCGGCAGCTTCAAGGATATCTTGACCATGTATGAGGGCAGACTCGGTGTTGATGCGATTCCATTCGATCACTTCTTTCAATGTATGGGCCGGAAGATGCGGGGATACTGTTCGCAGGTATCGGTTCACGCCGTGCTTGAATTCATGATACAGCACGCTTGATTCCCTGGTGATTTCCGGAACTTGCACATGGATAAGCTCAGCACCTTGAGTCCGCAGTACCATAAAGGCTTTTTCCATAAGCTCGCGTTTTTCGGGGGACAGGCTATTCAATGTGTGCCCATCTATACCAAGACGCTTACCCTGCAATCCCTCTTTTTGGAGTGATGCTGTATAATCTGGGAGAACCGGAGCCGATAGCGTGGCTGGATCCGATTCATCCTTGCCGGCGATCACTTGAAGCAGGATGGCCGCATCTTCGACGGATCTCGTCATCGGCCCTGCAGTATCCTGACTGTGAGCAATGGGAATGATGCCATTGCGCGATACAAGTCCCACGGTCGGCTTGATGCCGACCAATGAATTGCTGCTGGATGGGCTGAGGATGGAGCCGCTTGTTTCCGTTCCGATACCTGCAGCGGCCAAATTATCAGCAATAGCTGCACCTGTCCCAGAGCTGGAGCCGCCGACATCGAAACTTCCGTAAGGGTTTCGTACTTGACCGCCGCGGGCGCTGTAGCCATTCGGCATAGGCTCTGACATGAAGTTTGCCCACTCCGTCATATTGACCTTTCCTAAAATGATGGCACCAGCTTCACGCAGCTTTCGGACGATGAAGGCATCCTGCTTGGCATAGTTATCAGCAAGTACAAGGGTCCCGGCACTTGTGTGCATGCCATCCGCCGTATCTATGTTGTCTTTGATCAAGACAGGAATACCATGAAGCGGTCCGCGCAGCTGTTCTTCTTTTCTCTCCTTATCCATTTGTCCTGCAAGGAATAATGCATCTGGATTGACCTCCAGCACACTATTTGTCCCGCCCTGGACGGAATCTTTCTTTGCTATCCGTTCCAGATAGGCTTCGACCAAGGCAGTCGATGTCAGTTTACCTGCTGTCAGGTCGTTCTGTAAGGATGATATAGTTGCTTCTTCGAATGGAAAAGTATTCATGGACTGGATTCTCCCCTGTAATATGTGTATGATAAAAAAACTTCTATAATTTGGCCAAAACAGCTATACTCATTATACTAAATTTTCTTACAATAAAACATGAGAGACTTTGATTCATCCGGGAACACATAAATATACAGAGGCAGATCGATCTTGTGTTGGTCAGACCAATAGCATCACAGCCACCTGGCTAGGCTTGCAGAATCGGCAGGGATGAAATTTGTAAATACTATTTTCTGGTTATCTTGCGTCATATGATCCATAACGTATCAATTTTTTGTACAACTGACTATTGATTTTCGATTTTATGGTTTATCTTTGTGTCCATTTGAGATAGCATATGGAATAACCCGTACGCTTGCGGGCGTTTCGGTATCAATTATTTTTACTATTATCTTTCCATCGACCTGCTTCTGTGCTGCTGCGCACCAATATGCAAGAGGAAAATGATAGTAGGCAAGGGGCATAGACATGGCAAGAAATGATCGATCATCAAATGATTTACACAAAGGTTTAAAAAACCGCCATGTGCAGATGATTGCGCTTGGCGGAGCAATAGGAACAGGCTTGTTCTATGGTTCTGCATCCTCGATCGGATTGGCTGGACCGGCAATTGCACTTGCATATCTTATCGGCGGCATCATGATTTTCTTCATTATGCGAGCACTGGGCGAACTATCGGTGGATACACCGAATTCGGGTTCCATCAGTTATTACGCCTATCAGAATCTAGGTGATTTCTTTGGATTCGTCTCAGGCTGGAATTATTGGTTCAATTATGTGGCAGTAAGCATGGCGGAACTGACGGTTGTCGGTATCTACGTCCAGTATTGGTTCCCGAGTGTCCCGACTTGGGTGACGGCATTTGGCTTCCTGATTTTGATTACATGCATCAATCTATTAAGTGTCAAACTGTATGGGGAGTTCGAATTCTATTTTGCCATCATCAAAGTTGTCGCAATTATCGGGATGATCATCCTCGGCTTGGTACTCATTTTAACTGGTATTGGGAATGATGGCGTTCCTACGGGCTTCTCCAATTTGTTTGATGAGGGAGGCTTCATGCCGAATGGCCTGACAGGTGTGATCTTGTCACTTGTGCTTGTCATGTTCAGTTTCGGCGGGGTCGAATTGGTTGGTATCACAGCCGGAGAAGTGGATACACCGAAGAAGACGATACCAAAGGCAATCAATCAAGTGGTCTACCGGATATTGATTTTCTACGTTGGTGCGCTGCTTGTCATCATGTCCGTCTTCCCATGGAATCAAATCGACGGCCAAAGCAGTCCATTCGTGCAAATATTCGATGGCGTCGGCATTCCGGCGGCTGCAGGGATATTGAATGTCGTCGTCCTTACTGCCGCAGTGTCTGCACATAACAGCAGCCTTTACAGTAATGGACGGATGCTGCATTCCTTAGCCAAGCAAGGGAATGCACCGAGGTTCTTGGGCAGGGTCGGCAAACGTACCGGTGCCCCGGTGGCAGCGATTCTGGTGTCATCTGGGGTAGCAGCGATAGCTGTAATCATAAACTTCCTGTTCCCTGAAAAAGTATTCAGCTATCTGATGGCAATTGCGACCATAGCCGTTGTCATCAACTGGATCATGATTGTCATCATCCATCTAGCTTTCCGGAAACGAATCGGAAAGGAAGCAGCAAGTAAACTCTCTTTCAAACTGCCGCTTCACCCGATATCCAATTATCTTGTCTTGTTATTCCTGATTGCCGTAATCGTCATCATGGGATTCATCCCGGATTACCGTCTGGCACTGTTCATCTTGCCGATATGGGTGATCATTCTATCCGTCGGTTATAAGCTGAAACGAAAATGAAAAATGCGTATCCTGGAGGGGATACGCATTTTTATTTTAGATATGCTGCAGCAGACGGAAGCTGCCGTTGGATAGCTGTATGTTTACATCTGACTGAGCCGCGATTTGTGGATCATGGGTGACCATGATCACGCATTTGTTCTCTTGGTGGGCAAGGTCGATGAAGAGCTTCACGATTTCCTTGGATGTCTTGTCATCCAGGTTGCCTGTCGGTTCATCCGCTACGATCAAGTCCGTGTCACAGCAGAAAGCCCTGGTGATGGCCACGCGCTGCTGCTGTCCGCCGCTGAGTGTGAGCACACGCTGCTTTGCATGCTCCTCGGAGATACCGACCTTCGCCAGCATTTTTAGGATATAATCTTCTTGGTCACCCACTTTTTTCCCTGTAATAGCCATTGCGGATGCTATGTTTTGATAAGCTGTCATGTAAGGAATCAGATTATAAGACTGGAAGATGATCGAGACATAATCATGGCGGAATTTCCCGAGCCCCATTTTACGGATCGATTTCCCGTCATATTCGATGTCCCCTTCCCTAGGCTTGTCCAGCCCTCCTGCCAAAGACAGGAAGGTGGTCTTGCCCGATCCGGAGGTGCCGGTGATCGTATAGAATGTATTTTTATGAAAATCGATACTCACATTTTGGAATAAAGCATTTTCTTTGTCGGTGTACCAGTAGCCAACGTCTTTGAATGCCAATAATGGTGCTGTCATAAATACCCCTGCTTTCTATTCTTGTTTTGTCAAAATGCTTTTCGGCTGCATTCTTAGGATCGAAATGGATGGGATAAGTGCTGCAATGACAGCCACTGCCAATCCGATACCGCCTAGTATCAAGATATTTTCCCATGTTATGTTGATATTCAGGCTGCTGATTGCTTCACTCGGCTGGCTGAATGCATCAGAGACAGCTTGTCCCGGACCGCCGCCCATCGGACCGCCGCCACCGCCAGGTCCTTGCTGCATGGAGGAGGACGAAGTATCGGCGGCTGCAGTCGTTTGCTGAACCAATAGCTGATTACCTAGTACGTTAGCAATCGGATTTCCAAAAAGGGAAGATAATCCAACTGCAACGATGGCGATGACCACGATTTCGGCAATGAACTGTCCTGCAAGCTTCCATTTCTTTTCTCCTATCGCCATCAGGACACCCATTTCATATTTACGTTCCCGAATGGAAAGCATGACGATCAACGCAAGAATGATAGCACCGGCAATCGTCACTAGATAGACGATGTTCTTTGCGAAGGAAGCAACATTTTCGATTGGTCCGACCATTTGCTGATAAAGGTCATCATTTGCATCCAGTTCATAAACATCGAAATCGACATCTGTTTTCTTGGCAGCGGCCAGGAATGCATCGATATTTTCTGCATCATCCATTTGGTAAGTCACGGATTCGACCGTATCCGTGTAGTCTTCGCCTTTGAGCGTGTTGGCTGCTGTATATGGCACATAGATCGTGTTGTACGGATTCAGGAAGGAGAAGTTCATTGCCTGGTCGCTTCCTGCAGAACTTGTTTCGTAAATACCGACGATTTCCAATTCCTGCGTGATATCTTCATCATTTGAGGAGCTGATGGTGATGGTGTCTCCGACAGCCAAATCATTTTCCTCAGCAAGTGTCTGCTCGATGACGGCAACGTCGCTGCCGGCATCTGCTTCTTCGATACCGCGGCCATCGACGATTTCTACTTCCCCATCGCTGAAGCTATCTGCTTCATCACTGGTCAGCGTACCGTTTACAGTAAGGTCAGCTTGCACCATGCCGCCCCGGCCTTGATCACCTCCAGGAGCCTGCGTATCTTCAGCTTCGCTGCTGTCGTCAGCAGACATGCTGCTTTCGATGATGTCGAAGTCTTCTGCATTGGCAGAAGCAGAAACGGTATAGTTGTAGCTTTTCACATGATCTAAAGCTGCGACGGACTCTGCATCATCCAGACTGATCGGCGTGCTGGTGAACTGCGGCGGACCGTCTGATTCACTTTGCTCGCTTTTTTGATTCTCCATGGCTGCTTCCCGGTCTACTTGAAGTGTGACGGATCCCCCCAGTTCCTGCCTTGCCAATTCACTGGATGCTTTGGCTGCCGATTGAATCGTAAGTCCCGATAGGACGAATACACATATGACGGTGAAGATCACCAGTTGCAATAAGGTCTTTCCTTTTTTTGCTTTCATACTCCAGAAAGCACGTTTCAAGAAATTCATCTTGCCATCTCCTTTACTTTTTCGGGGCATGCTATAATGCTTCTGAGCTTGTCCCCTTTGCCTAATTGACAGTATGGAGCCAGGTGCTGAAGTGCACTTGAAAGCTAGCTGAAGATTTGCTGAAAGTGAGGAAATTCGGGAATCTTCAGCTGGTTTTCAGCTAGTTGTTCCATAATAAAGAAAAAAGAAGAATGGATGACAGAATGGATAACATAAAAGTATTGGTCGTCGATGATGAACAGACAATCACACAGTTCCTGATGCTTGGATTGCAAAATGAAGGTTATATCGTAGAGAGTGCGGCTGATGGTATGCAAGCTATTGCCAAGGCAGAGCAGTTCGAGCCTCATATCGTCATATTGGATGTCATGATGCCGGGAATGGATGGGTTCGAAGTGTGCCGGATGCTGAAAAAGAAAGGCAGGAAGCTTTCTATCATTATGTTGACAGCACGAGATCAAGTGGATGATCGTGTCAAAGGATTGAATGGCGGAGCAGATGATTACTTGGTCAAACCATTCAGTTTTGAGGAATTGCTCGCCAGGATGCAGGCACGGCTCCGCAATCAATTTCCGGAACTGGGCGATTCCCTTGTGGCAGGCCCTTTACGAATCGATGATCGCCGTAAAGAAGTTTACTTGGAGGAAGAGCTGCTGCAGCTCTCTCCGACAGAGTATGAGCTATTGAAATATCTTGCGATGAATCAAGGAATTGTACTGAGCAAGGCACTTATCCTCGATAAGGTATGGGGATATGCATTTGGTGGAGAAGAAAACATTGTGGAAGTGTATATCCGTTCTCTGCGGGAAAAACTCCACGATAAAGATCGGCAGCTGATTCGCACAATCAGGGGAGCGGGCTATCGCCTGGATGTCAGATGAAGCGAATACGCAACTTAAAACCAAGAACATTGAACAAGCAGATCGTTGCTTTATCCTGTCTTATTCTTGCTATTATCCTGACAGTCGTCGGTATCCTGCAGTACTTCTTGATGAAAGATTTCCTGTATCAGAATGAAGCAGATGCCATGCAGTCACAGCTGCATTCGCTTCCGCCGGCACTGCTCGAACAAAATGATGCTATGCATCAGCCGTTTCTTTTCGATCGTTCTTTAGCCAGAATCGATACGTCCGGTACCTACACAGACATATCAGAGGAGAACGGACTCTCCAGTCCGCGCTTGAGCCAGGAAGAGCTTCGTAAGCATATGAATAGCAGGGATGATAAGTCCGCCCGGTACATCGTGATGGAGGACGAAGACGGGAAAGAGCAGCTCATTGTCATTGTAGCTGATCGACGGTTTGGTGATATAACAGGTTATTTGCAGGCTGGGACAGAGACGGCATCAATCAACGATGTCATCAAAGGGCAGCTGCAGGTATTTTTCCTGTTGGCCATTGTGGCATTGGGAGCGGGCATCCTGCTTTACACAAGCGTGATCAAAAAAGCACTCGATCCGCTGCACCGGATCATCCGGAGAGTAGAACGGACGAGTGCCGAGAATCTATCCGAGCGGATGGAAGAGGATTCCGACCAAATCGAAATCAAACGGCTTACGATTGCTTTCAATCAAATGGTAGAAAGGATCGATAACTCTTTCCAGTCAGAACGGGAAGCAAAAGAACAAATGCAGCAGTTCATTGCGGATGCGTCCCATGAACTGCGGACTCCGCTCACTTCCATTCATGGATTTTTGGAAGTGCTATTAAGAGGAGCTGCTAAGAATCCGAATCAGCTCTATCCGGCACTTGAAAGCATGCTCAAGGAATCGAAGCGGATCAAGAAACTGGTCGAGGATCTGCTTCTACTCACCAAGCTGGATCAGTCTGAGGATCTGCAGCTGCAGGATTTGGAGGTGAGTGTTGTACTGGAGGAAATGATGCCGCATTTTGATATGCTTGCCGGCAGCAGGAAAGTACAGCTTTCAGTAGATGAGCAACTGATGGTAGCTGCCGATAAGGACAAATTGAAACAAGTGTTATTGAATCTATTTTATAATGCAGTCCAGCATACAGATTCAGAGCATGGAGAAATCCATATAACGCTTGGGGCAACAGAACATGATGCTGGGATCCTCGTAAAAGATAATGGAGCCGGTATACCAAAAGCGCATCTTCCGCATGTGTTCGACCGATTCTATCGAAGTGATAGTTCACGCGCACGCCAGCAAGGCGGCGCGGGTCTTGGTCTTTCCATCAGCCAGTCTATCGTCAAGGCGCATCATGGTACGATAGAAGTGGAGAGTGAAGAAGGCAAGGGTACTATCTTCCGAGTATTACTGCCAAAAAAAGAAGGAACCCGTAAATGAACGGGTTCCTTCTGTGCTGTTAATCTTAGCGGGAGATTTCAATCTTCCCTACTGTACCATCCAGACTGTCTTCTTTGACCTCAAACTCAAGTCCATACTCTGGGACGTTACGTCCAGCGTCAGGAAGGGCTTTATTCAAATAAGTTTTATCATCCTTGAACTTATCATAGCTCTTCGTGTGATTATCTTTCAGCGTCAAGCCATTCGTAGCACGATAATCGAGGAACATCTTCTCAGATTTATCTTTGCTGAAGGCTGCATCGTGAATTTGATAACGAGTGGAAGCTACTGATTCATCGCTCCAGTAAAGTCCCTTTTGATCGGCATCCACTACACCTAGGAAGCCTTCACCCGGATGTGTGCCAGTCCAGTTGTCATCATAAGAATTATCGACGTACCAGACTAGCAGACCAGTGTTGTAGCTCATCAAGCTGTCACCACGGCGGATATGGTCAAGGCCGATATCAACGCCATTATGCGTACGCCATTCCAGCAAGTAGTAGTGCTCGGAAAGGGAAACGCCTTTATCTTGCGCAAATCCAGCTAGCTCAAAACTACTGTCAGCTTCTGCATCGTCTGTCAGGACAGAGCTGCCATCAGCTGTCACTTGAATGTCATCCACGTAGAATCCAGCGTTGTTTACAGCGACATCCGTCCAATAATTCAAGGAAAGCTCGATTTCCTGGCCTGCGTAGGCACTCAAATCGAAAGTGGCATCCACCCAGCCCTCAGACGTCCCGGTAATACCATCCCCCGGATTCTGGTCGTTCGGGTTTTCTGTAGTCGTAATGCTGCCAGGAACAGTTTCCCCGTTCACTTTGACAGAAGCATAATCCCAATCTTGTTCGATATCATACCAAGTTTTGAATGTCAGTTCAGCAGAAGAAGCATTGGTCAAATCAACAGTCGCTGTCATGCTGTTATCAACATTATTGCCTTTACCGCCGAAGTAAGCATACGTGCCGCTAGCAGGCTTCGTTACTTCTGTTTCTTTATCGGGCAGGTTTACGCGAATTACATCGTTGTTTGTACCTTTTGTTACAGCTTCATCCAGCAGCAGTTCTACTTTATCTCCATCCAAATCCTCTGCATCGATCGTCGTACCGCTCAGCCAGTTGCCGCCATGTGCGTTTTGCAAGTATTCCTTCGCATAGGCACTGAATCCAGATGGCTCGGTCCCTGGCACATCACCAGCCCAGCTTCCGCTGGCCATGATGGACCAATAAGCAACAGCTTCCCCTTGGCCAGTATAGTTCGTATCATACTCATCCGGTAAGCCTAGGTCATGGCCGTATTCATGCGCGAATACTCCCATAGCTCCGTCTTCCGGTTCGATTGTATAGTCGTAAGCTGCAAGCTGTCCGTCAAAGCGGTCACTAGTGGAGCTTCCACCAGGGACTGCCACAAGTCCGCCAAGATTCCAGCGGTGAGACCAGATGGCATCGCCGCCAAGGCTTCCGCCGCCAGCTTCTTCACCGACACCTGCGTGAATGACCATCAAGTGGTCGATGATACCGTCTGGCTCATGGTAAACGCCATCGCCATCATAGTCATCGCGATCCCATTGATCGTATTCGCTCAAGTCGACATTAGGATCTTGTCCAGCTTTCGTTAGGGCTTCATACACCAATTCCCTTGCAGCTGTATCACTGCCGTCTGGAGCAGGATCGTTGGCACCATAGTAAGCTGCAGGATGGTCTGCTGTGTACCATCCGGCGATCTCCCCGTCAACAGTATAGCTGCCGCCGGATTGCGCTTCATAGTATTGCTTCATGGAAGTGAAGTCCTGGCCATCCGGACCAGTATAGCCATCTTCACCGAAGATCATGTTCTGGAAGTGATCATGTGTATAATCCTCATACCACATATCCGTTTCTTCCGGTGTGATGGAGCTGTTTTTGTAATCAGGGAAGTCGATTGCCAAGACGAGCACTTTGTCTTCGCGTACTTCTCCTTCATACTTCTCTTCCTTCACATTATCGACTTTCTTGTCTTTTTTCTTATCCTTTCCTTTATCCTTGCCTTTCTTCAATGCTTCTTGCTTCTGGGAAGCACTTGCGGCATTGTCGGCGTTGCCATTTGGTTTGTCGGTGTCACTTACTACATTTTCATCAATTGCGGCTTCCTCCAGCTCTTTTGGCAAAGGCTGTTTAGCTGCTTCGGCACTTTGTTCTTCCCGTTGCTTGAGATAGGCATTCAATGCTTCCTGAGCTTCCGCTTCGGTAGCATCCTGACTGATTTTGCCTTCTTCCTTGAGCATTTCAATCAATTTGTCCTCATTGGCGATGGCACTGTCGAAGGGTGCACCGCCCTGTGAAGCTTTCGGTGAGTACGTCACGGCTGGTGCTTTCTCGGTGGAAGCTTCGGCTTGTGCTTCCTGCGCTGGCGCGAATGATAATGTAAAAGTGCTGAATCCGATAACGGCAGCCATCGCAGAAGCCATCCATTTATTCTTCTTCAAGCAAGTCACTCTCCTTGTGCTAATAGTTTAAATAGTCGGAAAACAAAAGACGTATGTAGGTAAAGTTTTCCTTAGAAGGTAGTATAGCTACTAGTCTGCTAGATTTACAATGGTACTTTGGACGGGTGCGATGCTTGTATGCCTTAAGTTGATGCGATTTTTGGAAGATATCATTACATTATCCGACATGTTTTCCAATGAAGTTGGGAAATATCGTAGAGGAAATTCGCATAAAAATATAGAAACTTGGAGAATGGCAGGGGAAGTTGGGAAAGTGAAGCCGATTTGAAAATATGAAAAATGAGTGGATAGACCTATCCATTGAACTAGATTCAGAGAATCAATTACATAGATAAAGGGAGGGGATGATGTAATTCGGCCTTGGCATCGCCGCATTTAAGTTTTGGATCAATTCATCTTCCATATCTTTATCCTGCTTCGCAGTGACCATGATACAAGGAAAGGAAGCTGGAGGCTTCCCCTTGTCTAAGTATGCAGTATCTCTTCTTCATAATCCGCGGTGCCCGATTTCGCGTGCAGATACAATTCGAATGTACCTTCTTGGAAGAATAATGGAAAGGCAGTGCGGACGACATCCTGCATTGGCAGATTCATGGCTTCCGGCTTCTTGAACCAAGAGGGGTTGCCTTCTCTTGAGTCCGTCAGCAGTGTGCCGGAAAAGGAGTCCGTGACATAATAGAATATTAAATATCGGACATTCCGCTCCTCATTCACATAATGCTGGACACCTTTATACTCGAGATTCCAGACATCCAGCCCGGTCTCTTCCTTCACTTCCCGGATGGCGCTTGCAGTGAGGCTTTCCGGGAAATCGACTTTCCCGCCTGGCGGGATGAAGCCGTTGAAGTCGTCGTGCTGCCGGTCCAGCAGAAGTACTTGATCTCCCTTATGCACCATCACCATATTATAGATTTTGTGTTCGATCATTTCAGTAGCCTGTCTCGACAGAGGCATTCACGATATACATCATATCGTTCTTGTCATTTTTTTCCTCCAAATAGATGGCGCTGGATGTCAGCATGCCCCCATCGATCACTTCCACTGTCACAGTACCGTATGGAATGCGGGCCTTCACTTGCTCGATATCCAATTTGTCCTTGTCTGCAGGGACGGCCAAGCGGACATTCACCTTCATATTATGTAAGTCATTTTCAGGAAGGACACTTGTGATTCCTGGCATGGAATTCGTATGAATGGCGTTGACCACTGCCCGAACCGCTGCTTTCGTGACATCCTGACCGTGTACATCGACACCGAATCCGGTTTGGATGAACATGATTTTTTCCATATGATCACTCCTAGTTCGTTCTGATATAGTTACTGTATCATAGGAGGAACAAAGAATTCTATCAGCTATATCGGTCATTTTGGTAAACTGGACAAAAGGAAGGTGATATGCCCGTGAGTTATGTGGAAAATCTTCGTAAATACGTTGGCCATCAGCCTGTCATCCTGGTGGGGGCATTATGCCTGATTCTGGATGAAAAACAGCATATCCTGTTACAAAAGCGGGTGCATCCGCCTGAAACATGGGGTTTGCCCGGCGGACTGATGGAGCTGGGGGAATCAGCTGAACAAACCGCTGCCAGGGAAGTCCTCGAGGAAACAGGTCTGACGGTGGAGGATCTGCAGCTGGTCAATGTGTATTCCGGAAAAGATAATTTTGCCGTTGCAGCCAATGGTGATGAGTTTTACAATGTGACGATCGTGTATCGGACGGATCGGTTTAGTGGGGAGCTGATGCATGATGAAAAAGAATCCATGGAGCTGGCCTTTTTCCCTCTCGATGGACTTCCGGAAAAGATGATCGGGAGTCACCGCCGTTTTATCATGGATTTCAGTGAAAAGGAGTAGCTTGGCAGCTATTCCTTTTCTGTCCCGCTAACTAGAGCGAGGGGACGATTATACAGGAAACCTTCATATCTGCATTCGTTCCATGCTTCTGGCAGTAGACTGGCGTTCCGTCAAGGAGAAGGAAAGGTCAGCTGCTGTATACGGTGTTTGCGTCAGCTCCGCATGCATGCGGCGGAATGCCTCTGCCCCCATCTGCTTAAGGGGATTGCGTACATGCGTCAGCTCCATCAGGCCGGCTATATCGCTTTGATCGGATTCAAAGCCGACTAACCCCAGCTGATCAGGGACATGGATTCCCTTTGCTCGTGCTTGGGCTGCCATTCCGGCCGCAACATAATCGCTGGCATGGATAACCGCATCGGGCATCTCTTTGCCGGCTAATAGCTTCTGCAAAGCTTTGCGACCGTCATCGACTGTGAATGTCTCATCCAGGATCCATTCGGGATGGACGGGAAGGCTGTGCTTTTGCAAAATATCCTCGAATGCCTTCTTTCGTTCCAGGCTGTTTCTGCTTTCGGCTCTTCCTATTGTGCAGGCAATGCGGGTATAGCCTTTTTCTATCAAATGCTCCAGTCCGAGCTGGAACCCTTCATAATGATTCATATAGATGGATTGGATTTTTGGATGCTGCAGCGGTTCACAGGTCATGATGGGACCGTATTTCGTATAGGCGGCGACTTTTTCCCAGCCTATCCCGCAGCGCAGGATGATCAGTCCGTCAAGCTTCTTTTGACGCAGCATTTCCAATGCCTGTAATTCCTGATCCGGTTTCTCATTTGTTTGATACAGCAGGGTTTGATACTGGCAGGAGGTGCCGGCTTCGGCAATGCCTTGGACGATTTGCATGAAATAGTGACTGATGGATGGCGAAACGACGCCGATTGTATTCGTCCTGCCTTTCTTCAGCTGCACGGCATTGCTGTTCTGGATGTAATCCAGCTCATCGATGATTTGCTGGACCTTGCGCCGAGTATCTTCATGGACATGGGGATGGTGATTGAGGACGCGCGAAACAGTGCTGCGGGAAACGCCGGCCATCTGTGCGATCTGCTTGATATTACTCATGTGCATCACCTCTTTGGAAATCGCTTTCTTACCCTTATTTTAGCGGAAAACGAACGTTTTGTAAGCTCTGGACAGCCTCTTTGCAAATTACTTACGAATTTGTGCTTGACCTGGGATGCATTCCAGCATTTAAGCTGAGGTTGTAGATCTAAAACGTAACCATATAGGAGGCTTTAATCATGGGAAAATTGAAGATCGTGACAATCGGCGGCGGATCAAGCTACACACCGGAAATCGTGGAAGGGTTCATCAAACGCTATGACGAATTGCCAATCACGGAGCTTTGGCTCGTGGACGTAGAGGCAGGGAAAGAAAAGCTTGAGATTGTAGGGAATATGGCTAAGCGCATGGTGAAAAAAGCAGGTCTGCCGATCGATGTGCATTTGACATTGGATCGCCGGGAAGCTTTGAAGGATGCAGATTTCGTTACGACACAATTCCGTGTCGGCCTTTTGGATGCGCGGGCGAAGGACGAACGGATTCCATTGAAATATAATGTCATCGGCCAGGAAACAAACGGACCAGGCGGATTGTTCAAAGGACTGCGGACAATTCCGGTCATCCTGGACATCTGTAAGGACATGGAGGAGCTTTGCCCGAATGCATGGCTCGTCAACTTCACGAACCCAGCGGGTATGGTGACGGAAGCTGTCCTTCGTTATTCCAATATCAAAAATGTCGTCGGCTTGTGTAATGTGCCGATCAAGATGAAGATGGAAATCGCAGAGCTGCTCGGTGCGGATGCGGATCGTGTGCATGTTGACTTTGCGGGGCTGAATCATATGGTATTTGGCTTGAACGTCTACTTGGACGGGGACAATGTGACAGAGACAGTCTTGGATAAAATGACAAGTGATGATAATGAAATGACTATGGAAAATATCAAGTTCTTCAGCTGGGAGCCTGGCTTCATCAAAGGATTGAAAGCCATCCCTTGCCCGTATCACCGTTATTACTACCAAACATCCAAGATGCTTGAAGCAGAGCTCGAAGCAGCAGATGCGGAGGGTACACGTGCCGAGGTCGTTCAAGGCGTAGAGCGCGATTTGTTCGAGCTTTACAAGGATCCGAATCTGGCACATAAACCGGAGCAGCTTTCCAAGCGCGGCGGTGCCTACTACAGCGATGCTGCCTGCAGCTTGATCAACTCCATTTACAATGACAAGCGTGATATCCAGACTGTGAATACGATCAATAATGGTGCCATCCAAAGTATCCCGAATGATTCTGCCATCGAGATCAACTGTGTCATTACAAAAGATGGTCCGAAACCGATCGGCATCGGTGACCTGCCAGTACCAGTACGCGGACTTGTACAGCAGATCAAATCCTTTGAACGTGTCGGTGCCGAAGCGGCTGTCACAGGTGATTACAACACTGCCTTGCTTGCGATGACGATCAACCCGCTTGTACCATCCGATGAGATTGCGAAGAAATTGGTCGATGACCTGTTGGAAGCACATAAGGAGCATCTGCCGCAGTTCTTCAATAAGATAGAAGCATAAGACTTGACCCGTTCCGTGCAAAAGTGAGCGCGAAACGGGTCTGTCTTTTTATGCGGAATTCCTCGGTACAAGATATCCTTTCCATAGTAAACGTTTGGGTGCATATGTATTGCCAGTCAGCTGCAAGTCTAATTGCTCAACAGTCTCTTGTGCCATAGCAGCAATGTCATTATCATAAGTGGTCAGCGGTGGATCGGTTATCTGGGAAATGGGGTGGTTATCGAACCCAGTAACGGCGCACTTTTCTGGTACGGAAATTCCGTGCTGCTTGGCAGCATGCAGGATACCAGCTGCAATGAAGTCACTCCCGGCAAATATGCCGTCTATCAGCGATTGATCATCGCGGAATAACTCGTTCCCCAAACGAATGCCATCCTCAATCGTCACCATTTCTTCTATTCGTTGCGCACCTTCTTGTACATTTTTCTCAGCCAAGGCTTTTAGAAAACCTTTATATCTAGCTTCTTGGGATGGAGAGATTTGGTCGAGGCAGAATAAAAGACGTTTCTTGCCTGTTTGCAGCATATGCATCGTCAATTTGTAGGCTGCATGCTCTTCGTCCAGACTGCATACGGTTGTATCGATTTCATATTTTTCATTGCAAATAAGTATAGGACCATTTTCTAGGCAATGGGTTAAAAGGGGAGCGTCCAGTGCTGATGATGTAGCGATTATGCCATCTAATTCACGGTGTTTGAGTTTGGCAAATACATCCAGTTCCCGCTTTTTATCACCGAATGTCTGAAAGATGACGGGTTTCCATCCTTTTGCTGCACAGGCATTCGATAAAGATTGGACGAGCGATGCGAAATAAGGATGATCGACTTGGGGTGTGATTATGCCTATGGCAGAGGTCTTGCGCTTACGAAATTGAACAGCCAGATTGTTCGGGGTGAACCCGGATTCCTCGATGGCAGAAAGGACCTTCTGCCGCTTTTGTTCAGACACATAAGGATGCCCATTCAATACGCGGGAGACAGTGCTCTTGGAAACACCGCATTGTCTTGCGATATCGTTGATGGTACGCATTCAACCAGCTCCTTGGACTTTAGATGTAGCTATATCATAGCATATCTATTTTTTTGTTGACTTGGGAACGTTCCCATCTTTTATGGTAGGCAAGGAGGTGTTTGCAGTGGATGCTAAAAGATGCTTTGCCAGTACCGATAGCACAAAATCGCTTATTTGTTTTGATTTTGATGAAACTTATTTTCCTCATGCATGCGAGGACGGACAGTTGGAGGATTTGCATGGAATGGAACTGTATCTCGATCGGATTGCCAGGCAGTATCATGTGAAGATAGCGTGGGTTACTGGCAGTGATTGTGCATCCCTGGCTGATAAAATGAAACGTGCGCACCTGACGTACATGCCCCATTTCATTGCAGCCAATCTGGGGACGGAACTGTACCAGATAACAGCTAGGGGGGAACGCAAGGAGATATATGCTTGGAAACGGTTTTTACCTGTCCAAGAAGAATTCAATGAACGCGTGGATGGTCTGATTGATAAGCTTTCCCTGGACGGGATAGCGTTGCAGCCGCAGACAATGCATGGACAGAGCATGTACAAAAAGAACTTCTATTACTTTCCTGATGGGGGTGATTTGACCGATGTGCTGCATAGAGTAAGACAGGCAGCTGCTGCAGCTGAGGTAGGACTGAATGTGAACGCGTGCAATCCACGGGCGGGGGATCCGGACGGCGCATATGATATTGATTTCATTCCACTAAATACCGGAAAACGGGCAGCTGTCCGGTTCTTGGCAAGTCACTGCATGGTGGAGCCTGCCCGGATCTATGCTTTTGGAGACAGTGGGAATGATCTCGAAATGCTGCAATATGCGGGAAATGGTTACCTTGTTGCTAATGCTACGGAGGAAGCAAAACAGAAGCATGGTCAGATGTGCGAGTCCCCTTATGCAGCCGGTATTCAATCAACACTGCAGCATTTCTTTTTGTAATGAGGGCTGCTGATATAGGGGATACTATCATGCAAAGCTTTGCCTTGAATGCAATGGGGAGTATGGAGTCATCAGCTATTCTGCGTCCTAAAGTGGAGTGTCACTTTAGGACGCATTTCCATATCAAGGGATTTTTTAAGTCAAGATGATGGATGCTCGTGTTGTTCCCGTTTCGCAGCATATATAGCGCATAACCGACTAATCGGTATCGCTAGGTAAAACCATTTCATGTGCCCATCCAGAACGAGTTCATAAATAATTTCAACTCCTGTTAAGATTCCTATTACTTAATGAAAAATCAACCATTTTCTCATCCTTGAACACATCTGGCTGAAACATATCCTTTTAAGCACTATATCACCAAATAATACAAGATTGCCAAAGCGATCTTTTTTCGATTTTCCTCTCCATCCAAAAATTACAGCTACTATAACAGCTGCAAATCGGGTAATCTAAAATAAGAACATTTGTTCCCTTTTGGAGGTGGAGAAGATGGATTACAGCGGATTTCAGCAGCATGAGGTACTTTGTGTGGATATGCGCAGTTTTTATGCCAGTGTGGAATGTGTCAAACGCGGTCTCGATCCGATGACGGCGTTGCTTGCAGTGGTCGGGGATACGAAGCGGCCGGGAAGCATTGTGCTGGCTGCCAGTCCGGCATTGAAGAAGAAGCATGGCGTCAGCAATGTCAGCCGATATTTCGAATTGCCGGAGGATCCGGAAATCGTGATTGCGCAAGCACATATGAAGGATTATCTGGAGGTTTCGGTGGCGATTACCGAGCTCGTGCATGAGTATGTCCCGATGGAAGCAATCCATGTCTATTCGATCGATGAATTTTGGGTGACGCTTGATGGTACGGAAAAGCTGCATGGAACCGCGCGAGAGACAGCGGCCAAGCTGCAGGCAGATATCCTGGAGCAATTCGGGGTCACGGCGGCAATTGGAATCGGGGACAATAAGTTTCTCGCCAAGGTCGTGATGGATATCCATGCAAAGAAACAGACTTCTGGCATCGCTATTTGCCGCTATCAGGATGTCCCGCGTTTATTATGGCCCGTTCCCATACAGGATATTTGGGGAATCGGACGCCGGATGCAGCGGAACTTGAATCGGATGGGGATTGTCACGCTCGGACATCTGGCGCATGCTTCACTCGATCATCTCAAAAAACGATACGGTGTGATGGGGGAGCAGTTATATTGGCATGCATGGGGAATCGATGAGAGCGAGGTACTGGGGGATTTCGTCAAACAGGAGCAGAAAAGCTACGGACATGGCATTACCCTGCTGCGTAATTATCGGGGGGAAGAAATCCCGACCATCATCCTGGAGCTGTGTGAGGAAGCCTGCAGACGGGCGAGGCGGGATAGGAAGGAAGGCAATACGGTTCATTTGTCCATTGGATATGCGAGTCAGCATGGCGGAGGATTCAGCCGCTCCCGTTCCTTCACGAGTCCCTCCAATCTGACGACGGATATGTATAAGCTGTGCCTGGAATTATTTCATGAGCATTACCAAAAAGGCTATGAAGTCAGGAGGGTGTCTGTCTCCCTGACCAATTTATACGATGAAGAAGCGACACAGCTCAGCTTATTCGAGGACAAAAGCAAGCAAAAGGATCTGAGCCGGGCGATGGATGAAATCCGTGCACGTTTCGGGACTGCTGCGATACTGCGTGCCAGCAGCTATACAGCAGCTGGCATGACGATAGAGCGCAGTACGAAAATCGGAGGCCACCAGGCCTGATTCATGCTGCTGCCGTCTGCTGGAACAGCCGGCGCAGCTTTGGTACATACATGATAAGAAAGACGGAACGTCCAAGGCTGAACAGGAGGAAAGCAATCCACAGGCCATGGTTGCCGAGCGGCTGCAGCGCATAAAGTGCCGCCAAATACAGCAGGGCAGCAAGAATCATGGAGTTGCGGACAAAGCGCACTTCCGTCACACCCGTAAACACACCATAATAGACAAGTCCGAGACTAGCCACAATTGGGAACAGGGCAAGCCAGTTGGCATAGGATGCGGTCAGCGCAATGATATGCTGCTGATCGGAGAATAGCGGATAAATCCACCTTTGACCAGCAAGGAAGAGAAGTGCCAATGCCACCGCGATACCGAGCCCCCATTGCAGGGATAGACGCAGTGACTGGGAGAAAAGTTTTTCATTGCGCTCCCCGAGTGCGCGGCCGGCGACAATGCTTGAAGCATTAGCGAACCCGTCAAAGAAATATGCCATCATATAGTGGATCTGGATCAAGATTGCATTGGCTGCCAGCACATCTTCTCCCAATTCAGCCCCTTTTGCAGTAAATAAATTAAAGACAACGAGCAGGCATATTGTCCGAATGAACAAATCACGATTGACCTTCATCATGTGCCACATAGGCTTGGGATCCACAGCCCGGCGCAAAGCTTGGACAAATGGATGCTTCCAGATGCTGCGGGCGTATCTGCGCAGCAGCAAAAAGCCAAACAGGCAGGAGAAAATCTCGGCAATCAGCGTGGAAGCTCCCACGCCTGCCACTCCCCAATCCCACACATGGACAGACAGAATGCAAAGGATGATATTGAGCACATTCGTGCAGATTTGCAGGATAAGCGTTGCTTTGATATACGACATCCCAATCAGCCAGCCGAGGATGACATAGTTGGCAAGCGCGAATGGTGCACCCCAAATCCGGATGGAAAAATAAGCCGAAGCACTGCTATTGACTGCATCGCTCGCTCCGAGGAAGGAGAGGGAGTAGTGCAGAATCGGCTGCTGGATGAGAACAAACAGCAAACCTACAGCAAACGCAACCACAGAAGGCCGCAGTAATGCCATGACATGCTCTTCTGTATCCAGACTGGCGGATGCCTGGGCAGCGAAGCCGGAGGTGCTGACCCGGAGGAATCCGAACAGCCAGTACATGGTATTGAAGATGATAGTGCCGATAGCGACCCCGCCAATATAGGAAGCATCGGAAAGCTGGCCGACGACCGCTGTATCGACAACGCCGAGCAAAGGTGTCGTGATTGTCGATAATGTCAGCGGAAGGGCAAGTGCTAAATAGTTTTTATGCTGCATACGCTCACCTTAAATAGTAGTAATTACGAATAATATACCGCACCTATCAAAAGAAGTAAATGCTTATCAATCCGGGAATTCACCATAGAAAAAAGCCGTATTCCGATTCGGAATACGGCTTTTTTTATTAATGATGGTGGTGACCGCCGCTATCATGCTGTTTTTTCTGTTCTTGCTCTTGTTTTATCTTCTCGATTTCTTCTTCCGTCAATTCGCCGACTCTGATTTGCTTCGTCGGCATCAGATGGATATTACCGACCCTTACGTCTGCTTTTATAAAGTAGACTCCATCTGACGGGAAGTTATATTCGAGATGGTATGTTCCGTCGGCGTCCAGTGATGCCGGAATTTCGTCGGCATCTGCTTTGTTATCGTCTTTCCAGATAAGGAAATGGACTTCCGCTTCCTGTTCGAGTGCTTGTCCATCTTGTGTGAGCTTTACATCGATTTGCGGAGCAGAATCAGCTTCGATGGATGAAGGAGCCTCAATGTTCACATTCACTTCTTCCCGTTTGGCATAGTGATCAGCCGCTTCGGGATCGGCAGAGCATGCAGCAAGCAGGAAGAGCGTCAGTAACCATGGTATATATGCAAGTCGTCGCATCTGCTTTTCCCCTTTCTTATGCATTGAAGAACCTCTTCAGTGCCGGTACACGCGGGATGACAAATCGGTCGAACAGCCACACGAATATGAGCGAGATACCGACGAGCGGGAAGATGATGCCAAGGATGATGATCAGCACGATGACACCTTTCATGACTTTGTCAGGTGGTGCTTTCGGAGAGCCCAGCTTCCCTTCTGGTTTCCGGGAGAGCCATAATAGGAATCCGCTCACAGCGATACCGATGATCCCGATACAGACAAGGACACCGATGATCTGGTTCCAGATGCCGAATTCCGTTCCTTTGTGGATGGTGATCCCGTAAGCAATGATTTTCCCGAGCGTATGATAATTATCGTAGCGGTAATCTGCCAGGACAGCGCCTGTATACTGATCGATATGCATCGTCACTTCATCACGAGCATGCGGTGGAAAAGCAGATAAAGTGAATACACCATCCTGTGTTTGCGGAATCATGATGGTATATCCGGGCTTCACGCCTTCCTCTTCGGCTATCGACACGACATCGTCGACGGACAGCTGCGTGTATTGCTGATTGGTGGAAACAGGGACAGGCAAATTCTCTGCCGACCAAGGTACGTCTGCGATTTCTTTTGTTTTGACATCGGATGCAGGAGCATCCCCTACCCAAACAGAAGGCGGATAACCGATGCCGGCATTTGTAGTGAGCGCTTGGAAATTGTTACCCCACAATCCTGACCAAGGCAATCCCGTCATGATCAAAAAGAGCAGACCTAAAGAAATCCAGAATGCAGGGACGACGTGTAAATCGCGTGCCCGCAGCTTTTTCCCTTTGTTCAGGCGAGGAACCAAGACCCCGCGGATTTTAGATTTTCCTTTCATCTTCGGCCAGCCCAGATAGACGCCGGTAATGATCAAAATCAGTGCCCAGCAAGCGGCCCACTCGACGATGCGATCCCCGACAGTGCCCATGAGGAGCTCACCATGGATCTTCTCGATTACATTGACAAGTTTGTATGAATCCTCCAATTTACCGAGTATGACATTCGTATATGGATCGACATAAACGGTATATGCTTTGCCATCTTCTGAGATTCCTACCTCTGCTGAACGATCAGGACTGTCACTTGGGCGGTAAGAAGTCACTGCTGCATCAGGATAGATCGTTTCCACCGTATGGATTTGCTCGGATGGGTCCGTGGCATTTGCTTGCGGTGTGACTTCATAATAGTCCTGATAAAGAGCTGCTTCGATTTGGGGCTTGAAGAGATAAATGCCTCCTGTGCCAGCCAGGATGATGAGGAATGGCATGATGATAAGACCAGCATAGAAATGCCAGCGCCAAACCGACTGGTAAAGGGACCGGCGTTTTTGTTTCTTCTTCGAAACCGATGGGTCCTTTTTTGCCTCCATATGGATAACTCCTTTTCTTCTATAGTAAAAGTATGATTATTTTCAAGTAAGACAAGGTTAAGCTTATGGGATTTCACGCTTTTATACAAGTAGGGGGAAAGAGGATTTTATGACCATTCTTTGAACTAGATCGATAATAATATATGAAGCGCTTACAATGGGTTGGCCATAGGAATGAAACGCAGGCGGGACGGGCTTTGGGGCCGTCACATTCCTTGACATGGGGTCCTATAGTGTTAGGATAGATAACTGTTAACAAAGAACGAAATATTCAAATAAAAGGAGCGATTAGGTATCTTAATTAACAAACGGATTATGTATGTAGGAGCAGGATCGATGGCAGAGGGAATGATTGCCGGTATGCAGGCTTCGGATCGTTTGCAAAACGAGCAGATTCATGTGACGAACCGATCGAATGCAAAGCGTTTGCTGGAGCTGGAGGATCGTTATGGCATTACCGCAATTCCTCGGGAAAAGGTGGATTGGCATAGTATGGATGTGATAATACTTGCGATGAAACCAAAGGATATGACCGCTGCATTGATCGATTTGCAAGAGAAGGTTCAAAAAGGACAGCTGATATTATCGGTAGCTGCAGGTATCCAGAATGAACAGATCGAGCATTATCTGCCAGACAATCAACCCGTTGTTCGTATTATGCCTAACACATCCAGCACCATTGGTGAGTCTGCCACTGCCATTGCACCAGGGAAGCATATTTCCGCAGACCAGCTCGCATTGGTCAAGGAGCTGGTTCGGACATTCGGCGAAGCGTTTGTGATCGATGAAGAGCAAATGGATGTTTTCACTGGTATGGCTGGCAGCGGACCTGCCTATTTTTATAAGCTGTTGGAGCACTTTGAGGAAACCGGCGTTGCCGCAGGATTCGATCGGGAAACAGCAAGGAAAATCGGAACCCGGACCATGCTTGGTGCGGCCAGGATGCTTTTGGAAACGACAGAAGGGCCAAGCGTTCTGAGGAAGAAAGTGACTTCCCCGAATGGAACGACTGCAGCTGGCCTGAAAGCACTGAATGAGGCGGGAGCCGGGGAAGCGATGGCCGAAGCCATTCTATCAGCAGCCGCTCGATCGAATGAAATCAGCGAGGAGCTCAAAAAACAACTGCTGGCACGCTGACATGCAAAAGGGAAAAATAAAAACTGGAGGATGTTATCATTTCTAAACAAGCAATGGAACCGAAGCGGATAGTCGTCAAAATCGGAAGCAGTTCATTGACCAGCCTGCACGGGGAAATCAGCAGGAAGAAGCTGGAGAAACTAGTGGAGCAGCTTGTGAAACTGAAGGACAATGGCTATGAGGTGCTGCTTGTTTCATCTGGAGCAGTTGCAGCTGGCTATCGTAAGCTGGGTTTTCTGGAAAGACCGCAATCATTGCCGGAAAAACAAGCAGCTGCATCGATCGGTCAAGGCTTGCTGATGGAAGCTTATTCGGATTTATTTTTGTCCCATGGCTATGTGGCTTCACAGATTTTGATTACGCGAGGCGACTTCTTGGATGAAACCCGGTATAATAATGTCAGAAATACGATAAATGTTTTAGTTGATCGCGGTATCATCCCGATCATAAATGAAAATGATACCGTTACAATCGACAGGCTGCGCTTTGGGGACAATGACACACTTTCGGCCAAGGTTGCCGGTTTGGTCGGCGCGGATTTTTTGGCGGTTTTGTCCGATGTTGATGGACTGTATACCGATAATCCAGTCAAGAATCCGGAAGCAGCGCGCCTCGATCGCGTGAAAGCCATCACACCCGAGATCGAGGCGGCTGCAGGCGATGCAGGAAGTGCAGTCGGAACCGGCGGCATGAAGTCGAAGCTGGATGCATTCAAGATAGCGATGGCATCGGGTATCAAAGGTTTCCTTGGCGATGCAACAGAAGAGGATATCATTTACCGTTCGGTATTGGGTCAGGCTGGAGGCACGTATTTTGAAGCTGATCAAGATACGGATTACTTGAATCGCAAGAAACAGTGGATTGCCTTCAATTCTGGTCCCGAGGGCGAAATTATCATAAAGCATACTGACGAAGTGCCGGATTCGATAGAATTTGCCGATATCACTTCGATCAAGGGCAATTTCAAAAAGGGCGATGTCGTACGGATTCAGGACGAAACAGGAGCGAGAATCGGACTTGGCATCGTAAATCAAGCTGCGTCTGAGCTTTGGCAAGCGTTGACTAGTCCGGTACGAAATAGGAAAGAAGTAATCGTCGACCAGGAAGCATTTGTTTGTGAGCTGGAGCACACTGTACCAATTCGATGACAGGAGGAGGAAAAACGTGGAGCATATAAGAGAGGCAGTAACAGTCGAGGAGCAAGCCATTGCAGCAAAAGCAGGAGCTAAAAAGCTCGCACTTTTGACAACGGCAGAAAAAAATGAAGCACTGCTTGCAGTGGCAGAGTATTTGGAGAAAGAATATGAAGCGATACTTGCGGCGAATGAGGAGGATATGAAGGCTGGGGAAGAAAAAGGCTTCGATGCAGCATTCCTGGACCGTTTAAAGTTGACTCGCGGACGCATCGAGGACTTTGCGAATGGCCTGAAGGAAGTTGTTGAGCTGAAGGATCCGACAGGACAGGTAGTCAGTGAATGGACATTGGAAAACGGATTGCATGTCAGCCGTATCACCGTTCCGCTTGGAGTCATCGGCATGATCTATGAAGCTCGTCCAAATGTAACGGCAGATGCCACGGGTCTTGCCCTTAAGTCGGGTAATGCAATCGTCTTGAAGGGCGGATCATCAGCCATTCATACGAATACAGCAATCGTGGAGGTCATCAAGAAAGCACTGCAGGATACGAAAGTACCTGCCGAGGCGGTCCAGCTCATCCAATCGACTGATCGGAAAGAGACGGCGAAGCTCTTTACGATGAAGGAGCATATCGATGTACTGATCCCTCGCGGCGGGGCCTCACTCATCCAAGCCGTTGTTGATTCTGCGACAGTACCAGTGCTTGAAACAGGTGTGGGCAATTGCCATATGTATATCGATAAAACTGCTAAGGTTGATATGGCAATCCGGACATTCTTGAATGCCAAGACCGATCGTCCGGCTGTTTGCAATGCGTTGGAGACATTGATCATCCATCGCGAATGGCTGGATGCAAATAAAGATGCATTAGTGCAGGCATTGCGCGACCATGGCATACAGGCACATGGGGATGAGACAGCTGTGCAGCAGCTGCCTGGCTGCACCCCTGCAGCAGAAGAGGATTGGGCGAATGAATACCTTAGTCTGGATGTAGCAGTACGCGTCGTCGATTCAGTGGAAGAAGCCATCGACCATATCGACCGCTATGGGACAAAGCACTCGGAGGCAATCATTTCCGAAGATGATGAAGCAGTCGGCAAATTCATGAAGGCAGTCGATGCAGCAGCACTTTATCATAATGCATCAACGCGGTTCACAGATGGTCATGCTCTTGGATTCGGAGCGGAAATCGGTATCTCCACCCAGAAACTTCATGCACGCGGACCGATGGGGCTGCCGGCACTGACCACTTATAAATACATGATGAAAGGCCAAGGCCAAACGAGATAAGAAAAGCTCATCCATCCGGATGAGCTTTTCACTTTAAATGTACTTCTGCTTTATTTGAGGCAAAGCTGCGGGATTCCCGCAGCTTATTTATTTTTTCTATGGAATCGATGGTCATTTCTTATTGCATCTATTTCCAATTTTGTTATAGTTGATTATGATAATCATTATCAATTATAAGCGATCTTTGGTTCTGATCAGACTGAAGGAAAAAGGAGAAGAGCAAAATGAAGTGGAAAACGATATCCGGTATTGGACTTGCGGCAGCCATGAGCTTTTCCTTGGCGGCTTGCGGGAATGGGGAAGATACTGCCTCTGGTGAGGCATCCGAGAGTAAAGAACAGCAGATTACATATTTGGATAAGGAATATACGCTGCCTGCCGAGACGGATACAATCGTGGCAGCAAGTCTTGAATCAATGGAGGATGCAGCCGTCTTAGGAGTGAAACCCGCCGGAGCCCTATCTGTAGGCGGTGAAACACCAGCATATCTGGAGGAAGATTTGTCAGGTGTAGAACTGATTGGCGAGAAGATGCAGCCGAATTATGAAACGATCCTCTCCCTTGGACCAGACGTGATCCTGGGCTCCTCGAAATTTCCGGAAGATGTGAGCAAATCCTTGAATGATATTGCTGCAACGATTCCATATTCCCATATTTCTGAAAATTGGGAAGCGAACCTGGAGCTGATGGGCTCTCTGACAGGAAAAGAGGAAGAGGCAGACCAAATCATAGCAGATTATAAGGAAGACGCAGAATCGGCTAAGGCCGAATTAGGAGAGAAGCTACAAGATAAGCAAGTTCTTGTTGTACGTATCCGGGCAGGCAGCCTCTATGTTTATCCTCGGAACGTTTATCTGAATCCGGTATTATACGATGATTTAGGTTTGTCAGTACCTGAAGTGGTCAAAGAAGCAAAGGCACAGGCTGAAATATCCCTTGAAAAATTGGCCGAAGTGAATCCCGACTATCTGTTCCTCCAATTCGAAGCGACTGAAAATCCGGAGAATGCCAGTGCTTTGGATGATTTGCAAGCCAATGAAATATTTAAATCGATCAATGCAGCCAAGGAAGATCATGTATTCGTAAACTCGATTGATCCGCTTGCCCAAGGAGGAACAGCATGGAGTAAAACGGAATTCCTGAAAGCAGCAACCGAGAAGCTGGCTGAGTAAGCATGTATCCAGGTACGAAAAATAGAATTGCTTTGTTAGTATTGCTGACGGCGCCGTTGACGGGCACTCTGGTTATGTTGATTTCTGTATTGTATGGAGTTAAGGATATGCCAGTCACTACGATTTGGGACGCAATTTTCCATTATGATGCGCAAAATGTGGACCATGCCATCCTTTTGACTGCCAGATTGCCAAGGGCGCTGGCAGCGTTGCTGGTCGGTGCATTCCTGGCCATAGCCGGGGCAATTATGCAGGGAATCACGAGGAATTATCTTGCCTCTCCATCCATTATGGGTGTCAATGATGGATCGGCATTGGTGATTACTATGTGCATGGTATTGGTTCCCGGTTTATCCGATCATATGATGATTCTATATTCCATGGCAGGATCGGCACTCGGCGCCGGCATCGTATTTGGTTTTGCATCGCTGCTGAAAAACGGAATGGCACCCGTCCAGCTGGCGATAATCGGGACAGTTATCGGCACCTTCTTGAGCGGCTTGGCTGCAGCATTTGCATCCTACTACCAGGTGTCACAGCATGTCAGCATTTGGTATAACGCAAGAATGGATGGTGTGGATGTCCATATGCTCAAGTTGGCTGTACCGATTGGTCTGGTTGGTTTGGTTTTGGGCATGTCCGTTTCCAAGTCGGTCACAGTCATGGCATTGGGAGAAGAGGTTGCAGCCGGATTGGGCCAGAAGACAGTTTATATCAGACTGATCAGTATGCTCAGTGTTGTCTGCCTGACTGGTACGGCTGTCGCCCTTGTTGGAAAAATCGCCTTTGTCGGGCTGGTTGTACCCCATATCACGCGCTTTTTGATCGGCGTCGATTATCGGCTGCTCATTCCATGCTCTGCGGTCATCGGCGGGATATTTCTTTGCTTGTCGGATGTGGTCAGCCGCTTTATCAATGCGCCGTTCGAGACGCCGATTGGTGTCGTGACTGCCTTTATCGGCGTTCCGTTCTTCCTCTGTCTCATCTGGAGAAAGGGAGGGAAACAATATGCAGCTTAGAATCGGATCGAAGCTGATGCTCAGCGGACTCACCCTTACCGTGCTGCTCCTGTTCTTCATCTACCTGCATCTCACAAGCGGAAGCTATGCGATGAGTCTCGGGGAAATTTTACGGACCCTTTTTGGATGGAATGATGATCGCAAGCTTGAACTGGTCATTTTTCAGTTCCGTCTGCCTCGGATCATCATCGGAGCGCTTGTGGGTGCAGGTCTTGGCATCACCGGGTCTGTCATGCAAGGCATCACACGCAATGGTCTGGCGGATCCGGGAATACTTGGCATCAATGCCGGAGCCGGGACTGCTATCGTCATATATATCTTCTTCTTCCAAGGGGTGATCCAATCAGAGTCGATCGGCGGCTGGCTGGCTGTGCTGATGATGCCGATATTCGGCTTTGCCGGCGGTCTGCTGGTGGCGCTGCTCATATTCGCTTTCTCTTGGCGGCAAGGTACGCTGGATATGCAGCGCCTCATCCTGACCGGTATTGCTTTGGGAACAGGGTTTGGTGCGCTTTCTTTGTACATATCATTGAAGATGAACGCCAATGATTTTGAAATGGCCGCCGTTTGGTCCACAGGAAGCATCTATAATGCGAACTGGATTTATATTTATGCCATGCTGCCATGGATCATCATCCTTGGCGCCGTGCTCTATCGGAAATCATATCTGCTCAATTATTTTCAGCTGAGTGAAGACTCGGTCCGGAGTCTCGGTATCCGCAACGAGCGTGAAAAGGCGATCATGCTGCTGGCCAGCATCGGTTTGGTGAGTGCCTGTGTATCCGTCTCCGGCGGGATTGCCTTTGTCGGATTGATTGCACCGCATATCAGCAGGCGTCTTGTGGGGAATGATTATCGCAGCAATATGCCAATCAGTGCGCTGACTGGCATGGTACTGCTCGTTTTTTCGGATTATATCGCGAAAACGGTCTTCGCCCCTGCTGAATTGGCAGTAGGAATTGTCGTTTCGATCATTGGTGTACCTTATTTCTTATATTTACTGATGAAAGCGAACAAAGGAGGATGAATGATGATAGAAGAATGGATACTTCCTGGTAAGGAATCGGAAGTGCGGTATCGCGTCCAAATATACATTCCGGAACAATCCCCGCCGCCAGAGGGATTTCCTGTCATTTATGTATTGGATGGGCATATGTATTTCGGATATGGTGCCGATGTGATACGCAATCAATCTTTTAATGCATCAAAAACAGGAATCGAGCCTGCAATCATTGTAGGAATAGCATTAGAGGCGGAAGATGCCATCATCAGGGAGCGGCGGTTTTATGATTTCACACCACCAGCTGCAGTCTATAAGTACCCAGACAGGTTTAAAGGTGTGACGATTGATAAGCATGGGGGAGCGGATATTTTCCTTGATTGGATCATCGGGGAGCTGCAGCCCAAAGTCGTGGAAAGCTATCCTGTACAGTCCGACAAGCAGTGCTTATATGGACATTCCCTGGGCGGATTGTTTACTCTGTACAGCATGTTCAAACGTCCGGAAGCCTTCCAGTGCTATTTGGCAATCAGCCCATCCATCTGGTGGAATGAGAAGCATATTTATTCGTTTGTAAATGACGTCAAAGAGTCGAAATTATTCATGGGTGTAGGAAAAGAAGAAGGTTTTATGGTCGAAGATGCCACAGCGTTCTATCATTCGTTGCCAAGCGGCTTGGAAGAGAGGGCGTCCTGCTATGTAGCAGAAGGTGAAAACCATGCATCAGTCGTTCCGACGACGATGAGTCGTGCATTTCGTTATTTCTTCCAGTAATCCGGTTTTTTTGTTTCCTGCTCGATATCTGCTAAAATGAGAGGAAGCGATCAAAACGGAGGGATGTCCACATGCAAGCCTTTATCCGGAATGACCAATATAACAATATTAAAGAACAGGTGCAGCAGCTTGTGAATAGCTCTGCTGCTGTCAAAGATATAGACGTGATTTACGGACTCCGCTCACTGGCAGAAGAGAAGATCAAAAACAGATTCGAGGAGCTTTCGGAAGAAGAAGCAGAAATGCTCGGAAGAATAAGGGATGTGCAGGATGAAATCGATGCAGAGCTTTTTCTGGCGCAGCTGCGTCCATCCATCAAAGCCTTCCCTGCTTTGACAGAGGAGCAGCTTAGGAAGCTGTTTCCGAAAGTGAAGCATCTCCATCTGCCAAAGCTGAATGATGTAGATTGGGAGAAGACATCTTATCTTGGCTGGAATGATAACGGCCAGCAGGCGAAATATATGGTTGCCCCGCATCAAGAAGGAATGATAGCTGCTCGCGGTACATTTACGCCATCCTCCAAGCCCGGTATCTGCACGATTTGCAACAAGCTGGAAAGCGTGGGGTTATTCATGGCAGGACCAATCGGCCGCGGTCAAGGAACCTATGTGAAGCGAGGAAATTATATTTGCAGGGACAGTGCCAAGTGCAACAGGAACTTAACTGACATCAACCGGTTCTATGACTTCATATCCCATCTGCATGCCTCATGAAGAAACAAGGAGCACTCGCCATTCAGACGTGTGCTCCTTGTTTTAGTTTGCAGGCAGATCAAATGTGATATCTGCTGCCAGCAAGTCTTCTTCTTCTGTATCCGTGATACTGGATATACGAAGGGAGAAATCATCTTCCTCTTTGTAATCCGCTTGATCCATCAGGAAGACGACATATTTGGTGGAAGTCTGGCCAGGTTCGATTTCCCCGGAATCCGCTTCCAGTACATTATGGTTCAGAATCCGGTAAGTCGAGGTTTCAAGGAAGGCACCCATATCTTTCAAAGGCACTGTTTCCTCCCCATCATTCTTCACTTCCAGCATTGCTGTCGCAGCAACGATCTTTTCCGGGTCCTTGAAGCCGGTAAAGGATTCCTCATAGGAATCTGCCGGTTTCAGCTTTGTATATTGAATCCCTTTGAGGGTCACTTCCAGGTTATCATCAGTTTCGGACTGATCAAAGTTCTGTTCAGACAGCATTTCCTTTTCCGCAACCGAATCTTTTGTCAGGCGGTCCGGGAAAAAGGGATTGTCGGCTGATACAGTGTCCGTCAATTCGGCAGACAATGCATCTGTATCCTCGTTTCCTTCTGCGGCTGCGTCCGCTGCAGGCGTTTTTGGCTCATCAGCTGCTTTATCATCATTACTGCAGGCAGATAAAGCCAATGCGATGGCACACAGCAAGAGTGCAACTGGAATACGGAACAGTTTCATATACTTCTTTCATCCTCTCTTTTAACAAGGTCGTCTTGTGAAAAAATAAACAGATTAAGACATAAATATCATACCGTAACCCTATATGGAATGAAATGAAAAGTGTCTAAATTCCTAGAAGAAAGTCTAGGCAAGGCTGGAAAAATTGGAGATGGGAGGTATCATTCTCTTTATATAGCTGGTAATATGTAGGAGAGTGAGTGAGATTTCTTAACAGCAGGAAAGAGATGAATTTGCAGTATTTTTTTATTGCATATTTTCAGAAGTGCGATATATATTTAGAAAGTATGAATCAGGATTGGAAGCAAGTATATTAAGTGAGGAGAAGCGGAGAATGGGGCAGAAAAGGGATCTGAAGGAATTGTCCACGTACCTAGATGAAGATGAACGGATTTTTCTCTATGTACAAAGTAAGCTTAATGAGAGGACTGGTATCCTTGGCGTCACACAAAATCGAATCCTGTTTACGCACAAACCGCTGATCAAGCCAAGCTATCTGGATACAACCAGCTATGACAGTATCGATTATGTCCTTTATACTGAGGGAACAGGAGAGGGCGAATTATCCATTCATTTAAATAATGGAGATATTAAGTATATAACAAGCCATCGTCTGATTCATCTGAAGGGTGTAAGTGATATAGTCAGAATGTTCGTTAATAATCATCAGCGGGATCTCTTGTACCGGAATACGTTCAACCGCAAGCAATTATTGGAGTAGATAGACGCAATTATTTGCACGAGTGGATTGCAAGTATAGAGCCGACAGGAAGCCTGGATATCAAAAATAGGGACGCCATCTTTCAGTTTTTACAGGATATGAACAAATTGGGAAGACAATTATCGTAATTACACATGATTGGGAATTAGTAAGGGCATCATCAGCTCAGCTTGAAATCTGACATCAAATGCATCCTATCAAGATTTATTATATTTCCATCTATAAAATTGTTTTTATACAGAGTCCATTGTCCAATCAGCAGACAATGGACTTATTTTTTTGAACAATGCCCGATATTGCGGAGGGAAATAGGAACCATTTGTAGAATGTTTGCAGAAGGATAAGTTTTGTTCGGAATCCAGGCTGAGATAAGCCTATAAGAGAATCTGTATTCCTCATAAATAATCGGTGACCTGCACACACTGTAGACGAGATGAAATAGTGGAGGGAAACTGATGAAGAAAGCGATGATCGGGTTTGTGTTTGTACTTGCTTTTTCTGTCTTTACACAATCGATACAAGCACAGCCCACAAAGAATGTAATTGTGGAAACGGAATACTACGATGATATCGAGGAGCTGAAATACCCGCAAGTGAAGCAGGCGGGCACTCCGAAGGTTACACGGATGATCAATAAGGATTTCAGGTCATATATCGAGAAGGCTGCCGAGGCACGCAAGGAGAATATCGAGGCGGGCAATAAGTATGATTATGACCCCGATTTTCAAACTGATTTCGAAGTGAAATATAATTCGGATCACTTGCTCAGCATCTTGATGAGCAGCTATATATTTACCGGGGGAGCACATGGATCTACTGCCGTGGAATCGTTTAATTACGACTTACAGGCTAAAAAACGCATTTTTTTGACGGATATCCTGCAGACGCCGAATCAGTTAAAGAAGGTTCAGCACTATGTATTCACTTATGCAAAGGCTAGGCCGGAGATATTCTATCCCGACCTCAAGGCGGAGGATGTGCAACTGAATGAGAAAACAGCCTTCTTCTTTACTGATGATGGAATCGCGCTTGTTTTCCAACAGTATGATATTGCGCCATATGTATCAGGTAATCAGGTAATTAAAATACCCAGGAAAATATACAGCTGAGAGAGAAGCCATGGAAGTATGCTGCATCCATGGCTTTTTCGGGTATATCTACAATAATACAAAAGAGAAGAGGGGAGAAACGGATGATCAATTGGGCTATTTTGGGACCAGGTTCCATTGCACATCATTTTGCAGCTGCCTTGAAGGAAGAAGGGGCATCGCTATTGGCGGTCGGGGCAAGGAATGAAGCGAAGGGGCAAGCTTTCGCGGAAAAATTCGGGATACCTAAAGTGTATGAAGGGTTCCAGGGCGTGCTGGAGGATCCGGAAGTGGACGTTGTATACATATCCACGCCCCATGCCTATCATTATGAGACAATCAAGGAAGCATTGCAGCGCGGGAAGCATGTGCTTGCAGAAAAAGCGATTACAGTGAATGCAACCCAGCTTGAGGAAATCATGGATTTAGCTGCAAAGAAACAATTGATTGTGGCCGAAGCAATGACTATTTATCATATGCCGATTTATAAGGAACTGCGGCAATTGATAGATGCGGGAAAAATCGGTGAGGTTCAGACTTTGAGCGTGAATTTCAACAGCATCAAGGAAAATGATCCCCAGAATCGCTTTTTCAATCCTGAATTGGCAGGTGGAGCGCTATTGGATATAGGAGTCTATGCTCTGTCATTTGTTCGTTTGTTCATTAAAGAGGAGCCAAATGAAATCATCAGCACCGTTACAAAGCATGAAACAGGCGTTGATCAGCAGGCAGGAATCATCCTGAAGAACAAGCAGGGGCAGCTCGCAGCCATCACCTTATCCTTTATGGTGGAATCGCCTGAACGTGCTACGATCATGGGTACGAAAGGATTCATCGATATCGAGCGGTTTTCACGCGCAGAGAAAGCGACGGTTTGTTATATAGAGGAGGGCAAGACGGAAATCATTGAATCCGGAGAGACGGAGAAAGCTTTGCAGTATGAAGTCAGGGCGATGAAGGAACTCATTGAAAAGGATGTTCCACATGTAACATTGCCATATACGAAGGATGTCATGAAGATCATGGATAAGCTTCGGAAGCAATGGGAAATCAGCTTTAGCTTCGAATAAAAAATGCTCCGGAAATATCCGGAGCATTTTGCTATTTCAGCTTAATTTCCTGCTGTTGGCAGGAGAAAGCAATCGTTCGAACCAACCCATGACAAAGTCGGCCAGTACTGCCATGAGTGCAGTCGGAATGGCGCCTGCCAGGATGATGGCTCCTCCTTCTGCTGCATTCGTGCCTCGGACAATAATGGATCCTAGTCCGCCTGCGCCGATGAAGGTCCCGATTGTCGCAATACCGATTGCGATGACAAGGGCGGTGCGCAAGCCTGCCATGATAACGGAAAGGGAAAGTGGCAGTTCCACCATCCGCAGGATTTGAAATCTAGTCATCCCCATCGCACTGCCTGCTTCTTTCAATGTCTTATCCACACCAAGGATACCGGTATACGTATTCTTTACAATCGGTAGCAGGGAGTAAAGGAACAATGCCAGGATGACGGTATTCGTACCCAATCCCATCACCAGCATAAGCACAGCGAGCAAGGCAAGGGCAGGAATTGTCTGGATGACATTCACAAATGAAATAACCCAGGGGCTGAGTTTGCTGTAACGGGCTATCAGGATGCCGATCGGAATGCCGACAATGGCAGCGAATAATACACCATAGGCCGACATCAGGAAGTGCCGATAGAATTCAGTCCAAACATAGGCTCCATTATCACTGTAATAGGTCACTAATTCTTTCAGTAAGTCCAATTTTCCGCACCTCCTTTATTCCTCTTCAAAGTAGTTATGGACTTCCAGATATTCCTTGGCAATGGTACTTGGTTCTTTTTTCTCGATATCGGCTTGGTAATTGAGTTCAATGATCGTATCATTATCGAATTTCCCTACAAGCTTCTGGAGGATATCATCAATTTCCGGGTGTTCTTGAAGCAATTCATTGGAAGCAACCGGAGAGGCATCATAAGGAGGGAAGAAATGTTTATCGTCTTCCAAGGTGGCCAAGTTAAATTGCTTTAATCTGGCATCGGTGGAGTAGGCCAGGACAGCATCCATTTTCTTGCTGTTCAAGGCGGAATATACAAGTCCTATCTGCATCGGGAAAACCTTGTTGAACTCAAAACCGTATGTTTTCACGAATTCGTCATATCCGATTCCTTCACGGTTGATCCAGCTGTTATCCACACCGAATTGGTACTTATCAGCAACCGATGAAAGGTCAGAAACTTTCTCCAGTCCTTCCTTTTCAGCTACATCCTGCCGTACAGAGAGGACATAGGTGTTATCGAATCCGTATGTGTCGTACCATTTTTGATCGAATTGTTCCTGGAATTCCCGCTGGACGATTTCCATTGCTTCATCAGGGTCATTTACAAGATCCATATGCAGTGCCCCGCTCAAATCGGTACCGGTATATCTTGCAGCGGATATATCTACATCGCCATTTACCATAGCCTGGTGCATCACGATGGAGGACCCCAAGTTGCCGACGATTTCGGCATTTAAATCTGTATAATGCTCGATCATGTATTTCTGTATATAGCCGAGCGTCTGTGTCTCGGAGGTAGTGACTGTACCGATTTTGATCGTTTCCCCAGATCCGCCGCCCAGACCTGGAAGCGAACAGCCAGATAGAAGAAGGGCTGTCAACATACCAATCATGATCAGTTTGCTTAGCTTTTTCATTTTTGCTGTCGCTCCTTCCTATGCCGTTTCCTGCTGTGCGCTTTTTGTTGTCGGTGTCAGTTTCGTCTCGATTCTTCCCAGGATAAAATCAGCTAGCAAAGCCAGGATGGTAGATGGAATGGCACCTGCTAAAATCAGCTCCGGCTGATATAGATTCAATCCGTCGAAAATGAAGTCACCAAGTCCGCCGGCTCCGACGAATGATGCGAGTGTGGCCCAACCGATTAGATAGACCGTGGAAACTCGTATACCAGCCATGATGACCGGGATGGCGAGCGGCAGTTCAACGCTGAAGATGAGCTGAGCATTGGTCATGCCCATGCCGCGGCCTGCTTCCAGCAGATTTTTATCTGTATTTTTTATGCCGATATAGGTATTGCGGAGAATCGGCAGCATGGAGTAGAAAAATAAGGCGACAATGGCCGGCAGCTTGCCTACACCTAATATCGGAATGAAGAATGCCAGGATGGCAAGGCTTGGAAAGGTTTGGATGATGCTGATGATACGGATGACTGTATCAGCTGCCCGCTCGAATCTTGTGAGCAGGATGCCGACTGGTACAGCGACAAGGATACCGAGCAGAACGGCAATCAAGGAAATATATAAATGCTCCCATGTCTTCAGTGCAAGTGTGCTGCCTTGTTCCTGGAGGAATTGGATCAATGCATCCATCGGGTCTGCACCTCCTTCTTAGTTTTCATCCTCGTCACCCCAGATAGATTCATAGACTAGGTCGGCAAGCGTTGCCCGTGTGACGATACCTTTAAGCCGATTGTGCTCATCCACGACAGGTACATATTTGGTCTGCCTGCGGAGCATTTTTTGGATGGTATCCCGTATGAGGCTGTCTTCTTTGACTCGGTAAAGCTCTGTTTCGACAATTTCACCGACAAGCGTAGATCTTTTTCGGTTTTCCTCGATATCTTCCACGTCGATATAGCCCTCAAGTGTCTGATCTTCACCAATGACCAGCAAGGAATCCACGCGTTTTTCCTTCATTCGCTGGATAGCGGTGGATAATGTCTCTTCTTTATGGACGGTTGCCGGTATCTTATTCATGATCTGACCGACTGTTTTTACATCAGGCTTTGTTTGGATAAGGCGCTCTTTCCCGATGAAGGATTCCACGAATTCATTTGCCGGATTGCGCAGGATTTCATCAGGCATGTCAACCTGCACGATCTCCCCGTCCCGCATAATGACGATGCGATCCGCCAATTTGATAGCTTCATCCATGTCGTGGGTGACGAAGACGATGGTCTTGCCCAGCTTTCTTTGCAAGTTCTTGAATTCTTCCTGTAATCCATCACGTGTAATCGGATCCAGTGCACCAAAAGGTTCATCCATCAGAATGAGAGGCGGATTGGAGGCCAGTGCACGCAAAACACCGATGCGCTGCTGCTGCCCGCCGCTCAGTTCCTGTGGGTAGCGATCAAGGTATTCTTCCGGCAGATTGACCAATTTGATCAATTCTTCCGCCCGCTCACGCCGCTTCTCTTTGGACCATTGGAGCAGCTTCGGGACAAGCGTGATATTATCGCTGATCGTCATATGCGGGAACAGTCCTATCTGTTGGATGACATAGCCTATTTCTCTCCGCATCTGCACACGGTTTTGCTTCATGATATCTTTGCCGTCAATCAGGATCCTTCCTTCAGTCGGCTCGATCAGGCGGTTGACCATTTTCATGCTGGTCGTTTTACCGCAGCCGCTCGGTCCGATGAAGCAAATGAATTCGCCTTTTTCTATTTCCAGGTTCAAATTATTCACGGCTTTTTTATTGCCGCTGTAGATCTTCGTTACATTCTCGAATGTCAGCACATGATAACCTCCTGTTTACGGTGCAAATTTATTTTCCGAAAAATCGAAAGCTGCCTCATTCCGGACTACTTCTGTAATGTATTGCATCGTTTTCTGCATCGCCCGCTGCGGATCGTATGACCGGCGATGATTCAGCACATTGTTGAACATTCCTTGCCAGATGAGGATCGTCAATTCATTGATGGCATCTACATTCTTTTCGCTGATTTCGCCAGCTTCGAGTGCCAGCTCCAAGGCAGAACGCCCGCGTTTGGACATATTGCGTTCCAGCAATGTCGAGTGCAGTTCCTCTGGAATGTTTATCAGATCCTTGGGGAACTTTGTGTAATAACGCTCCAGCATATTTTCTGGGCTGTCGCCAAGATCCATGATGAAAATGGCATGGAATAGCTTTGGATAACGGAAGGAATATGTGCAAAAGCATTCCCAGGCCAATAGATACTTTTCCAGAGGCTTATCGGATCGATTCATATAAGCGACGACTTCTTCGGTATAGTCCTTCAGGAATGTCATGGACGCAAAGAAGATGAGATGGGATAGATCGGAGAAGTAATTGTAAATCGTGGCGCTATTGTAGCCAGCGCGATCCGCCACTTTCCGGATCGTCACTTTTTCTAATCCTTCCTCGCGGATAATATCTGCTGTCGCTTCCACAAAGTATTTCCACATCCGGCTCTTTTGGATTTCTTTCTTGTTCATCGTGCTTTTCTGTCTCCTTTACATACGCGTTCGTGCTCGCCTCCCCGTGGTTGTTAAGTCGTAATCGCGTATGATAAAATAATCAAAGTTAAAAAGTAATCATGATTATAAATTATAGCATAGTCATTCATCAATGCAAATCGGCCTAGGAAGGAAGAGGAAGATGGTATTCAATGTGCGAGATAACCAGCTGCAAATAAAAACGTCCTATCCGCATTCCGTGAAAGAGATACGTCATATTTGGATCCCGATGCGGGACGGGGTGAGATTATCAGCAAGAATCTGGCTTCCTGAGGATGCCAACGAAACACCGGTACCGGCGATTTTGGAATATATCCCTTATCGGAAAGATGATTTCACCGCATTGCGTGATTCCATCCGTCATCCATACTTTGCGGGTCACGGATATGCAAGTGTGCGAGTGGACATCCGCGGCAGCGGTGACTCAGAAGGCATTCTTTACGATGAGTATCTGCCGCAGGAACAGGATGATGCAGAAGACGTATTGAAATGGATAGCTGATCAAGCCTGGTCGACAGGCGAGGTAGGCATGATCGGGAAATCCTGGGGCGGATTCAATGGTTTGCAGGTTGCTGCCAGACGGCCGCCAGAATTGAAAGCTGTCATTACCATCTGTTCGACGGATGATCGGTATGCAGATGATGTGCATTATAAAGGCGGGGCATTGCTTGCTTCCGATATGCTTTGGTGGGCTTCGACGATGTTTGCTTACAATGCAAGACCAGCCGATCCGGAAATTGTCGGAGAGAAATGGCGGGAAGATTGGATACGGCGGATGGATGAGACACCTCCCTTTGCGGAGGAGTGGGTTCGTCATCAGCGCCGGGATGCTTATTGGAAGCACGGCTCAGTCAATGAGGATTATGCAGATATAGAGATACCTGTATTTGCTGTCGGCGGCTGGGCGGATGGTTATACGAATGCCATCCCTCGTTTGCTGGAAGGCTTGAAAGTACCGAAAAAAGGATTGATCGGGCCCTGGGCGCATGAATATCCCGAAGTTGCCATCCCGGGCCCTTCCATCGGATTCCTGCAAGAATGTCTGCGCTGGTGGGATCATTGGCTGAAAGGTCATGAAACAGGCATCATGGAAGAGCCGATGCTGCGTGCCTGGATGCAGGAAAGTGTTCCGCCTGAGGTGGAATACGAAGAAAGACCAGGACGATGGGTTGCCGAGATGGAATGGCCATCCACGGCAATTGGACAGTATGCTTTGTATCTAAATGGCCAGGAGCTGAGGAACCGAGCAGGTGCTGGTCTGCCAGTCACCGTTTCAAGCATGCAGCAGCATGGTCTTTACGCGGGTGTATTTTGTCCATTTGGGCAGCCTGGTGATATGCCATCCGATCAGCGCTTGGAAAATGGTTTTGCCACTCTATTCACCAGTGCTCCTCTGGAAGAAAGGATGGAAATACTCGGAGCCCCTAAATTGCAGCTGGAGCTTTCGAGCGATCAGGAACAAGCATTGGTGGCGGTCCGATTGAACGATGTGGCTCCGGACGGAAGTGTTACACGTGTAACATGGGGGATGCTCAACCTGACTCACCGGGATAGTCATGAATTTCCTGAGGCTTTGACGCCGGGAGAGAAGATTTCAGTGACTGTTCAGTTGAATGATATTGCCCATGCTCTTCCTGCAGGACATCGCTGGCAAGTGGCAGTTGCGCCGACTTATTGGCCGCATGCTTGGCCATCTCCAAAAGAAGCAACGCTTACCATTTATCCTGGAGAAAAAACAAAACTGCTGCTCCCAATCAGGAAAAGTCAGGCTATCGATGATCAGCTGCCGGCTTTCCAGCAGCCAGAAACTGCACCCGTCCTGGAGAAGGAAATATTGCGTCCGGAAAGCCGCCGGCGCCAAATACGGTATGATACAGTGGAGAAAACCTGGATTCTGGATGATTATTCGGATGAGGGTGCACGTAAGCTGGCTGATAACGATCTGGAGTATGGCAGCACAAATCGCAATGTGTATACAATCAAAGAAGGCGATCCGCTTTCAGCCAGCGTCCAATGTGATTGGACAATGGATGTCGGGCGAGGAGATTGGCAGACACATATGGATCTGTCCTGTCACATGTGGTGTGATGAAACGCATTTTTATCTTAAGCATAAGCTGCGTGCCTTTGAGAACGAAAAAGAGATATTCGCAAAGGAATGGAACGAACAAGTTCCCAGGGATTTTATTTGAAAAAAGAGGCTTGGACATAACTAGTCAAAAGTATTGAAAAGATCTGCATCACCGTTTTTGGGTAATGCAGATCTTTTTTGATTGGTCATATTGATAATTCGAGAGGAGGCTTACCTTCCTGGCGATGTATTACCTTATGTGCACCGCCATAAAGACAAACCCTAATTCGTTTTCTATCTTCTCTTCTCCATCTTACGGTTTGAACTATGCAGATGTAATGGACTATGAGAATGCTGAAGAATATCTTCATCGAGCAAAGTCTTCTTTCAAAAATACAGGGAATGGAGATTTTGTTTCTTATGCAAACCTTAATCTTGGAGACCTCTATGTCAAAAAGGAATTGCCAGGTACAGCAATTTGCTATCTGGAAGAAGCGCTACAAGCTAATCCGGAACGTGGACGTCTGAAAATCTTGTATTTGTTGGCTGATTGTTATTGGAAGACAAATCAAAATTCTATACGGAAGGATTCCAGGATAGCGTGGATAAAGGGGATTTAACGAAGAAGTGGGAATTCGCCATGCTTCATAAAAAATATGAAGACAGAAACAATTTCAAAGCGTATGGCAAGAAGGAATCGAATACTTCCGAAGAGTAAATGATATTTACAACGTCAGGCTCTTTTCAAGGGAACTTGCACAGTATTATGCTGGAAATAAGCAATATGAGCTTGCGACGAAATATTATCTATTAGCTCTAATATAGGGTGGGTTTATAATGAAAAAAATTATCTTTTCGGTAATTCTTATTGGAACGATTGTGGTAAGTGGTCTTGTAGGATACACGAGCCAAGAGAACCAGGCAGGAAAGCAAACAGAGCTTGGAAGTGTAGTATTTTCCTTGAATTTGTTTGAAAAGTAAGCAATAGCCTCCGGGCGTTTACTAACGATTGCTGTTGCAATACGTTAGGCTTTTATATCCTCTGGCTGACTGAACATCGAAATAATTAACAAGCAGGCATCATGGCGATGCCTGCTTGTTTTTTTTACCGTAAGTACACTTGTTACGAGCTGATATGGATAAATCACCCAAATTCAATGGAAAAGTATGGTTGTTTTTGGAAGGGAATCATGGTAGAGTATAACTATCTTGTAAAGCAAAGTAGTTGATGGGCTTCTTTTTTTGATCAACTATCTTGCTAAACAATATAGTTGGGGGGGGAAGTGGATTTGTCATCCAGCCAATTATTAAAAGGCATTCTCGAAGGATGCCTGCTTTCCATCATTGCTGAACGCGAAACGTATGGCTATGAGATGGTGGAGAAGCTTGCTTCCTATGGGTTTACCATGGTAAGCGAGGGCAGTATCTATCCATTGCTGCTGCGCATGAAAAAAGAAGGTCTCGTTACGACAACAAGCAAGGCATTGCCATCAGGCGGACCAAAGCGGAAATATTATCAATTGACTGCAGAAGGACAGGCAGAATTAGAAGAATTCAAGATAAGGTGGGCAGCAATTTCGTCCAGCGTAGAAAATATACTAAGGAGGAATCAATCATGACATTATCCAAGGAAAGTCAGGCATTTCTCGATGACATGCGGATTTATCTCTTTGCCAGCAGCAAAAAAGAAGAAGAAGTGATGGAATTAATGGAAGAGCTGGAGGATCACTTGTATGAAGCGGAGCGGAATGGAAAAAGCGTCGAGCATATCGTCGGGAAGTCCCCGAAAGCTTACATGAAGGAAATAGAAGCAGAAGTGGAAACGGATGGGCGGTTCTGGTTTGTCTTTGTCCCGCTTATCCTGCTGAATGCCTTTGCCTATCTGATCATGAATAAAGCGATAGCGGATGAAAGGGATTACTCCCTCCTGGCACTCATTGGAAATCCGATTGTATTTATTATCACTATATTTTTATTGTTTGGTCTGTATCGCTTTACTGCTGCAAATAAAGTATCCAAGAAAGTGACTGTAATGCTGTATCTGCTGATGGGAATGGCACCGACTGCAATGTTCGTAGGAATACTGGTAGCGGATCTTTTTATAGAGACACCAGTGGTGACAATAAGTCCAGCCGTGAATATAGCGGTGATTATAGCAGCTTGCTTCATTTTCATTGCGGCAGCACTATATTGGAAAGCGTGGATTTCTGTCATCGTCCCGGCAGTTCTATACACTCCGCAGGTGATTTTGCGGTACATCGATATCGATGAGCAAAGCAAGCTTATCATCATACTCTCGATCATTATCGTTTTCTCCCTATCGCTGATAACCTGGCAATTCATCCAAAATAAGAAAGATAAATAACGCATGCGCTGGCATGCGTTTTGTCTTGACCGAAGGAAACCCCGGATGTAATATATATCTAATAAATGCAAATTATATATTGCATAGGGGAATTTAAAAGTGAAAAATAAAGTGAAATTCACGCGAATGGAGCAGAAAATGACGCAGGAGCAGCTGGCCAGGCGAGTGCATGTCACCAGACAGACGATCGGATTGATCGAAAAAGGAGAATACAATCCGACGCTGCAGCTTTGTGTAGCGATTGCAAAGACACTGGGAAAGACATTGGATGATTTATTCTGGGAGGTAGACTGAATGGAGAAAACATGGCTTCGTTTTTTGCTGCCGGATGATGAATATAAGCGAAGGAATATACTTGTTTACTTTGCGGAGGCTGCCATTTTACAGCTGATGGCTATCTTGGCTCTGATTGTCATTTCTCGATTTGATTTTATTCTTATGGATGGTGTCATTGTTCTGATTGGGATTTTGTTCGGGACAATGGCTTACGTCTGGATTCGTTATATTCTGTCTGGTATGGAGTTTGCCGAGGTCATGACGGAAAAAGCCTATCGACGGGAGCGGAAAGTGATTGTAATGAAATCGATGTCATTTCTTGTCCTTATGTGTGCGAGTATTTCGGTGCTCTACTTATTTGACAGGATGACGGTTCCTCTGATAGAAGGTCTGATCGTCAGCTTCATTGGAGCATTACTGCTTTTCCTAACCAATTATGTATCACTGAAAAGGTCCTATCGGAAAAACAGGGAGCTGATCGACTGACCAGATCATTTACCTGTCAAAGCACTGCATAGCGCAGTGCTTTTTTCGTATTTTTCCACTTCGGAAAGGAATTTGATTTTGCTTAAGGGAAACAGTAGACAAGACAAAGGAGGAGTGCGGGTGAAACGTTTAGGGCAGCGGGTCAGCATCTTATCACTTATGTTCTTGTTTTTGATTGTTCCTTCTGCAGCATGGGCTGACACAATCGATTATCCAACATTGAAAATGGTGAAAGATCCTGAGGAGGCAGGCTTTGCCGAGGAAGGATTAAAGAAAGTCGACGAACTGATTGAGAATGATATCGAGAATGGGTTTCCAGGGGCGTCATTGATGATCATAAAAGACGGAAAAATCGTGAAAGATTCCCGTTATGGTTTTCGGCAGGTTTATGACGGGCTGGAGGAGCTTGAACATCCGAAGAAAGTCAAGAAAGGGACTTTATACGATCTTGCCTCCAATACAAAGATGTATGCCACCAACTTTGCATTGCAGCATCTGGTCAGTGAAGGCGAAATCAGTTTGATGGATAAAGTCAGTGATTATATCCCTGAATTCAAGGATGAAGCAGATGCGGAGATAAAAGGGAAAGATAGGATCCTGATTCAAGACTTGCTGCAGCATCAAGCGGGTTTTCCTGCGAGCATCGAGTTCCATAATTCCGATATCGCAGGTGCATTCTACTCACAGGACCGCGAGCGTACAATCGGACTCCTGCCTAAAGTGCCGCTCCAATACGAGCCGGGAAAGGATCATCTGTACAGCGATATCGATTACATGCTCCTGGGTCTGATAGTGGAACGTGTGACAGGGGAACGCCTGGATACGTATGTGGAAGAGACCTTCTATGAGCCGCTCCATTTGAAGAATACGATGTTCAATCCATTGGAGAACGGTGTGAAGGCGAAAGATATAGCGGCGACAGAACGTCTGGGAAATACAAGGGATGGATATGTCACTTTCCCGAATATCAGGACGGAGACGATCATTGGTGAAGTGCATGATGAGAAGAGCTATTATTCGATGGATGGAATTTCGGGTCATGCCGGGCTTTTCTCGACGACGCATGATATGGCGGTATTGCTGCAGGTCATGCTGAATGGAGGCGGATATGGTTCCGAAGAATTTTTTGAGGAGGCTGTCATCGATCGGTTTACAGCGGCATCACCAACCAATGGGACGTATGGTCTTGGCTGGCGCAGGAATGGAGACGAAGGATCGATGGATTGGATGTTCGGTTCCTTGGCAAGCGACAGGGCATATGGACATACAGGCTGGACAGGAACTGTCACGATCATCGATCCGGAATATGATCTGGGGATTGTACTGCTGACGAACAAGAAGCATACACCTGTACTTGATCCGGAACAAAACAGCAATCTGTTTGCAGGGGATGAATATGCCACAGGTGGTTACGGACCCGTTATCCAAGCAATATATGAAGCGATGGAATGAAACACGGTCATGGACCGTGTTTTTCTATGTGATGACAAGGGCGCGTCTACCCATCGCATCATAGATCCGGATGAAGCGGTCTTTTTCGACCTTCACGTGTTTGCCGCTTTTTTCAGTCGATTCGCAGTCGTGGAAATAAACGTACTCGTCATCGATACCAGTGACGACAATACAATGCAGCGGCCGGGGTGCTTGTACGGCCTTGCCGGCTGGCGTATGCCAAATGCGGGATGTCGGCATGTCATGGTGAATGGTGAACCAGACTAATACAGGATGGCCGTTTGCTGTATGTGTTTCTATGATGCTGAATTCCTGTTGATACAGTGCCAGGCTGCCGGATCGGTACTTGTCCGCCACGCGCTTTAACGGATTGGGATTGATCGTGATGCCATTATCGAACGGGTCACCGACAAAACCGTCTTCCGGATCGCCCCATATGCGTATCGTCCCGTCCTCATTGCGTTCTGCAGGGACATCATTCCTTGGCATCTCACGGGCTAATGTAAGTTTATCGACGGCTTCTCCATGATAGGATAATGCCATTGCCAAGGCAGTTGCTTCACACCCGGAAGGAAGCTCGGGGCGCTGCTTGATATACGGTACATCCAGTAAGTGCATATTCCGTCCCACCCACCTTACATTTGTTTTTTTAATTATAGCAATATACCGGCTTATAATGGCAGATAAATTCCATCGAAAGTAAGATGTCGCCCAAAGGCCACCCTGATATAATGGACAGACAATAGCATAGATGACTCAAGGGTGGTCGGCTCACTTATCCCTCCAGGGAGGGAGGTGATGCCTCTGACAGTATTCGAGACGCTGACACTGATGATTTCTTTCGGTACGCTCATCGTTGCGGTCATGTCTGATAAAAACCAAAAAAAATAACCACCCTTGAGTGACGGCTCATGATGGGTAGGTTATTTTTCGCATTTGTGGGCTGATTCCTTTGAGGAATCCTTGCTATTGCTTGACCGTTTGGTGTTACCAGCACCGAGCGGTCTTTTTTATCGTTGTTATCTTATGCACATTTTATCGTAAATAAACCTTGTTGTCATGTGTTTTATGCTGATTGGAAGTGTCCAAATCGAAAACCTCGGCGAATCCGCTTCTCCCGGTCTCCGTGAGAAGGAGTGCGCGTGATCCGGATTTTCTTTTCAGCCAATTCAATTCAAAAAAGCGTTCCAGCAATGCATTCCCCAAGGAACCAGCCAGATGATGCTTACGCTCGCTCCAGTCCAAGCAGCAATGGCAGAATGAACGTCTTTTTTTTCGGAGTGTTTGCAAGTCGATGCCAAAGCTTGAGAAGAAGGCTTCTCCCATGGGGGTTAAGGTGAATTGTTCTTGTTCTTTCCTGACATATTCATTCGAGGCAAGCGTTTCTGCAACGAGTATGCCAAGGGAACCAGCCAGATGATCATAGCAGGTCCGGGCAAAGCGGATGGCCTGATCCTCTGCTGCCTGATTGAAGGAGGAGACTTGAACCGGCGGGGTGATTGTCAGCAGTGATTCCATGACCTGCGCAATGGCGGGATCCTTTAATCCGTAATAGCGATGGCGCCCCTGCTTCGCTCGTGACAGGAATCCAGCCTCCTCCAGCTTCTTTAGATGGAAGCTTGCTGTTTGAGGCGTGATGCCGGCAGCCCGGGCAAGCTCACCTGAGGTATGGAATCGGCCATCCATCATCATGGTAAGCATGATACTTCGTGATTCTTCACTGAGCAGACTGGCAGCTGCGGCAACGTGCTGCATATGCAAATCGATTCTCCTTTCCAGGCATCCATATTTCGATGACGTTCGCAGTATCTATATTTTAAGCTAGAAATGGAAAGGGGAGTAGCAAATTATGGTACATAAAACAATCAATCCGAAAATCTTATATTACGGCAACCCAGTCATCCTGCTTACGACAATGAATGAAGATGGGTCCACGAATATCAGTCCGATTTCCTCCTCGTGGGCATTGGATCATTTTCTTGTCATTGGCCTTGGTGCAGAGGGGAAAGCATATGAAAACTTGAAGCAGCGCGGTGAATGTGTGCTGAATATTCCGGGTCCGGATTTATGGGAGCAGGTGGAAAGCCTTGCTGTCTGCACCGGTAAAGAAATAGTTCCTCCAGGAAAAGCGGCATATGGCTGTGTCTATGTAAAAGATAAATTCCAGGCTGCTGGTCTGACTGGAAAAAAATCTTCAGCGGTGAGTGCGGATGCCATTGCAGAATGCCCTACACAGATAGAAGGGAAAGTAAGGCATATCCGGGAGCCTGACTATATGGAGGGCATTGCTATTGCGGAAGTGGAAGCTGCAGCCATTCATGCACAAGAAGACATTATAAAGGAAGGGCATCATATCGATCCTGGTAAATGGAGTCCGCTCATTTATAACTTCCGGCATTACTTTGGACTTGGCAAGGAATTAGGGAAGACAGCGCGGGCATGACGGAAGAACCCCTCATCGATGGGATGAGGGGTTCTGTTATTTAACGAGCAGAAGTTCACGGAATGTGGTGAAATCTTGAATGATACCGCCGCATCCGAGCTGATTTTGTTTAAAGGCTTCATGATTCTTTCCGAAAGGATCGATTGCGATGACCGTACCGATGCCGGCTTCCTTGGCTGCTGTCAAACCAGAAAAGGCATCTTCGACCACAAGGCACTCGCTTGGCTGCAGCCCCAGTTTCTTGGCTGCAATCAGGAAGATATCAGGAGCAGGCTTTCCAGGGAAGCTGCCATCATCGAAGGTGACGGCATTGAAATCGAACCACCTGTCCAGCTTAAAAACATCAAAATAGAAGGAAACATTTTCTTTGACTGTGGCTGTTGCAATTGTTCGAGGTATATCCTGTGCTTTCAAATGATCCAAAGTATCCGTTAAGCCCTTCGTAAGCACAAGATCCTTCTTGTTTTGCAGGCAGAGCTCCCGGTAAAAACCTTCCTTTTCATCGGACAGCTCCCTGATATCATCGTCAGACAGCTCCTTACTGACAAAATGCCGCAGGATTTCACTATTCGTACGACCATGTATATTCTTGAAAATCTCTTCATCCGAAATGGATCCAGCAGCATATTTCCGGACCATATGGAACCAAGCCTGTTCATGTAAGTGGGAATCCAAAAACATAGTGCCATTGAAATCGAATATGACGCCCTTCATTCCTTCTCCTCCTTAAGCCTTCTTCGGCAGCTGAACCTCGACATATTGTTCGTAATGGGACTGAACATCTTCGCGAAGCTGATCGTCCGTTATCAAATAATCCATATCGTGCAGGTTATAAAATACATAGAAGTCTTCCCGGTTGAATTTTGTATGATCGACAAGCAAGTATTTACTGCGGGAGTTGTTCAGTGCGATTTGATGTGCTTCTCCTTCCTCGATACTATATGTGGAAATCTCTTCGTTATGGACCCCGTTTGCACTGATGAAAGCTTTGGTGAAATTGAGTTTTTGCAAACTGCTATTGACCAGCGGTCCGACGAAGGTTCCGGTATTTTTGCGAAAATCCCCGCCGATCAGGAGGATTTCAGCTGTATCACTTTGTGTCAGGATTTCAAATACCGGATAGCTGTTCGTAATGATCCTGATTTTCTTTTGGAGCAAATGACGGGCAAGCAGTTCGATTGTCGTCCCCGGCCCGAGGAAAACGGTATCGCGATCGCTGACGAGAGAGGCGGCCAAGGCTGCAATCTGTGTCTTTTCCTCTACTTGGACGCCAAGCTTTTCCACATGGGATAGTTCCTGATCCATTGCATGGGTGATACTTTGTGCTCCGCCATGTATCCTTACTAACTTACCGGCCTTATCCAATTCATCTAAGTCCCTGCGGATTGTCATATCCGAAACATTCAAATCGTGGATGATATCGTTGACTGTTATGATTCCTTTTTTGTTGACGATGTCCACTATTTTTAATAAGCGCTCTCTTTTCAACATTATTTTCACCTCGAAACTTTAAACATAACTTATCATATGCAACTTTATGCAGTCAATATAAATAAACAAAATCGAACATCTTTAGTTGGATATGATTGGATTAATTCCTGGTATTTAGAAATATATCATTGACACTATTGTTGTATCCGTTTACAATAAACGAAAGACAACAAAAACAAACATTATATTTCTGTTCGAACAAACAATTTGAGGAGGAATCCATCATGTATAAGTTGCCGGAGGATTTCATATTCGGTGGAGCGACAGCAGCCTATCAAGCAGAAGGCGCGACAAAGGAAGGCGGCAAGGGGGCAGTGGCCTGGGATGAATTCCTGGAAAAGCAAGGACGCTTCAGCCCGGACCCTGCCAGTGATTTCTATCACCAGTATCCAGAGGATATCCGGCTTTGTGAAAAATTCGGAGTCAATGGTATCCGTATTTCCATTGCTTGGACCAGGATTTTCCCTGATGGAACGGGAGCTGTGAATCAGGAAGGTGTCGATTTTTACCACAATCTTTTCGCGGAATGTAAGAAGCGGAATATAATACCTTTCGTTACCCTGCATCACTTCGATACACCGAAGACTTTGTTCGATAAAGGTGATTTCCTGAATCGGGATAACTTGGATGCCTTCGTCGATTATGCAGCATTCTGTTTCAAGGAGTTCCATGAAGTTCGTCATTGGAGCACATTCAATGAAATTTATCCGGTGGCGACCAACCAATACTTACTGGGGACTTTCCCTCCATCCATAAAAAGTGATTTCTCAAAAATCATCCAATGTCTGCATAATATGATGGTCGCCCATGCTCGGGCAGTCAACTTGTTCAAAGATAATAATCACCCTGGTGAAATCGGGGTTGTGCATTCATTGGAAACAAAGTATCCGGCAACTGATTCTCCCGAGGATCGGCATGCAGCTTTTCTGGATGATGCGCTATCCGTCCGTTTTCTCCTGGATGCTACCTATCTGGGATACTATTCGGAGAAGACGATGCAGGCGCTAGAGGAAATCGCCGAAGCTAATGGCGCGAGTTATGAATTCCTTGATGAGGATTTCAAAATCATGAAGAGGGCATCCCGGAGAAATGATTATCTTGGAATCAACCATTATCAATGCCATTTCGTCAAAGCGTATGATGGCGAGACGCAGATCCACCACAATGGAACAGGGGATAAAGGGACTTCTGTCTATAAAGTGAAAGGGATCGGGGAACGAATCTACAAAGAAGGACTGAAACGCACCGATTGGGACTGGCTCATTTATCCAGAAGGGATGTACGACATTCTCGTACGGATCAAAGAGGATTATCCGCATTATAACAAGATATATATCACCGAAAACGGGATGGGCTACAAGGATGAGTTTGAAGATGGGGTCATCATGGATGAAGCGAGGATCGACTATCTCAAAGTCTATCTCGAAGCGATCGGCAAGGCGATAGAAGATGGTGTGAATGCGAAAGGCTACTTCCTCTGGTCCTTGATGGATCTCTTCTCTTGGACAAACGGCTACAATAAACGCTATGGTCTGTTTTACGTGGATTTCGAGACGCAGAAGCGTTACCCTAAGGCCTCCGCTTATTGGTATAAGCGCCTGAGCGAGACAAAGATGATCAATTGAGTGCCGGCACGGCGGACGCTGTTTGCCGTGCCATTCCAAGCAGTAGGATGAAAGCGTTTTTAGGAGGGTTAACATGACAAAGGAATCGTTGCAGATGTTAGGTTTTGAGATTGTCGCATATGCCGGGGATGCCCGCAGCTCTTTGATGAAGCTGCTGCGTGAGGTGCGTGCCGGTAACTTTGAAAATGTGGAAGCAGAGCTGAAAAGTGCCGATGAAAATCTTAAATTGGCTCATAATGCACAAACACAGATATTGGCAGAAGAGGCTGCAGGCAAGGACATGGATATCGGGTTCATCTTCATCCATGGTCAGGATCATTTGATGACGACTTTGCTTCTTCGGGAGCTCGTTCAGGACTTCGTCGAGCTCTACCGCAAAACGAGCTGATAAGGGGGAAGTGGGATGAAAGGAATAATCGGTCAAATTGAAAAAGGGAAGCCATTTTTCGAAAAGGTTTCCCGCAATATCTATCTGGGAGCAGTGCGTGACGGCTTCCTGACAGCGATGCCGGCTATTTTATTTGCGAGTATTTTCATCCTTTTGGCAGCTTTGCCGGAGGTGCTGGGCTTTGCCTGGCCGGAAAATGTCTCGACATGGCTATGGAAGGTATATAACTACTCCATGGGTGTGGTGGGCCTGCTTGTTTCTGCTACCACTGCCAGAAGCTTAAGTGAGTCCATGAATCGGAAGATGCCGAAGAACAAAGTGATCAACTCGACATCCGCAATGCTGGCTTCAATCGTTGGCTTCATGCTTTTGAGTGTCTCGCAGATAGATGGAGGATTCTCTTCCGAATACATGGGAACGAAAGGTTTATTGGCATCATTTGTATCCGCTTTCATAACAGTTAATGTCTATCGTTTCTGTGTGCTGAAGAATATTACGATCAAAATGCCGAAAGAAGTGCCGGGAACCATCTCGCAGACATTCAAGGATATGTTTCCCTTCGCCTTCTCTGTCCTTGGCATGGTGTTGATCGACTTGATCGTTCGGTCAGCGTTGAATGTGCCATTTGCCGAGGCTCTTGTCAAACTGCTTTCTCCTTTATTCACAGCAGCAGATGGTTATCTTGGGATTATGATCATCTGGGGCATGATGGCGTTCTTCTGGTTTGTCGGTGTACATGGTCCATCCATTGTGGAGCCTGCCATTGCAGCCATCATTTATGTCAATGTCGAGGCGAACCTTCAGCTTTATAATGCGGGGGAACACGCATCCAATGTACTGACAGTAGGACTTGGGAACTTTGTCGGGACAATGGGGGGGACAGGAGCTACACTTGTCGTCCCATTCATTTTCATGCTCCTGGCGAAATCCAAGCAGCTGAAGGCAGTAGGTAAGGCCTCCTTCATACCCGTCAGCTTTGCGGTGAATGAGCCCTTGCTTTTTGCAGCGCCGATCATCCTGAACCCGTATTTCTTCATACCATTCTTGCTCACACCGATGATAAACGTATGTATATTCAAGTTCTTCGTCGATGTCATCGGCATGAACAGCTTCATGTACGTCCTGCCTTGGGCCACGCCGGCACCGATAGGGCTTGTGCTCGGAACCGGCATGGGATTATGGTCATTTGTGCTGGTTTTGACTTTGATCGTCGTCGATTTCCTGATATACCTGCCATTCTGTAAGGTATATGATAAAGAACTTGTCATGCAGGAGGCGCGTAACGCGCAGCTGGAAGCAGCTGCAGCAAGTACACAGCCAGCTGCGTCTGCAGCAGTGAGCGGCATTGCAGCGACGCAAGCAGCAGAATCGGAAGTGACAGCCGTATCCGATGAAGTGAAACCGACCAACGTCCTTGTCCTCTGTGCTGGCGCAGGCACGAGTGCCATGCTGGCTAAAGCATTGACAGAAGGAGCTGAACGATTCAGTGTGCCGATTTCTGCATCTGCCGGCGCATATGGCTCCCATTATGAAATCATGCAAGACTACGATATGGTCATCCTGGCACCTCAGGTCGGATCGTATTTTGAAGATATCAAAGAAGACACCGATCGTCTCGGTATCAAGCTGGCAGCAACAAAAGGCGCGGAATACATCAGCTTGACCCGCGATCCGAAAAAAGCGGTGGATTACGTCATCGATCAGCTCAAATAAATAGGAGGGGAATCTTTTGAAAAGGAAGCTGGCATTTCTGTTTGTCTTGCTGTTAAGTTTTTCGAGTGCTTTCGCGGCTGTCCAGCCTGCTTCTGCTGCTGGTTATGACAGCTCCTTCATACGCGGTGCAGACATATCGACACTTGCCGACATGGAGAAAGCAGGGGCCAAGTACTATGAGAATGGCGTCCAGAATGATCCTTTGCAGATTTTGAAGGATAATGGAGCCAATTATGTCAGACTGCGCATCTGGAATGATCCGAAAGATGCAGCCGGCAATACGTATGGCGCGGGTACAAATGATTTGAAAACGACAATCGAGTTATCCAAACGTGCCAAAGCAAAAGGTTTGAAAGTCCTGCTCGATTTCCATTACAGCGATTTTTGGGTGGATCCAGGAAAACAGAATCTGCCTAAAAGCTGGCTGGGTCTGTCCTTTGATGAGCTGAATGCGAAGGGATATGATTACACGTACAGTGTTCTTGCGGAGATGAAAAAACAGAATGTCTATCCGGATATGGTCCAGATAGGCAATGAATTGAATAGCGGCATGCTATGGCCTTATGGAAAGAGCTGGGGTGAAGGCGGCGGAGAATTCGATAGACTGGCAGCTTTCCTTAAGTCGGGCATCAAAGCGGTGAAGGATACAGAGCCAAAGGACACAACATTAATGCTGCATTTGGCAGAGGGCGGAAATTATGAGACCTTCAAATGGTGGTTTGATGAAATAACAGCGCGCAATGTCGAATACGATACAATCGGTATTTCCTATTATCCATATTGGCACGGCACCTTGGATGACTTGGAAATGAATATGAATAACATCTCCAAGCGTTATGGAAAAGACGTCATCGTTGTCGAAACAGCATATGGAAATACAGCAGGCAATGCAGATGCTAAAGAAAATGCTTTTGGTCAGGAAGAAGCTGAAATTGCCGGGTATGCGGCGACGCCGAAAGGGCAGCATGATTTTATGAAGGATTTGGTGACATCCATTCAGCAAGTCCCCAATGATAAAGGGACTGGATTCTTCTACTGGGAACCGCTCTGGTACGATGGAAAGGTATCATGGGCGACGGCTGCAGGGATGAATTATCTCGGTGTGAAGGATCAGCCGGGAAATGAGTGGGATAATCAGGCTGTCTTCGATTTTAAAGGCAATGCCTTGGAAGCTTTGAAGATCTTTGGTACACCGAATACAGCTGCGCAGACGAACTATGCCAAAAATGCCAGTTTTGAGGCTGGCGGATCTGCAGGCAGTCCATCCGATTGGGTGAAGTGGATTGCTTCGGGTACAAGCGATACAGCAGTCAAATCGGAAGGCGATGCACTGGATGGAAGCTACAAAATATCCTTCTGGGATACGAAGTCCCATGAAGCGTCCATCTATCAGCAATTGA